>JAFUEE010000092.1 GCA_017464085.1 Pseudomonadota bacterium | reverse complement strand
TTTGTCAATGTGTGAAAAACTGTGTTATACTGCGCCATGGTTCGGAACTCCTTGCAAAAGGTGGTTTTGCTGAATTTCCTTTTAGCAAGAAATCGGTTCCGAACCAACTATAACGCCACATTTTTGTGGGACAGCAGTGAGCAGAAACTTATTGTTTAACATAACGTGTAATAATCACCTATGAGTTTTTCCTCAGCAATTCTCATTGTGCATGACGCATTACACCACGCACTCCGTTACTGTCTTATCCCCAACCTGTATCGTCTTCGTCCCCGGTACTTTATTCTTATTAAAACAAAAACTCACCAGATAACCTTTTTTGGCGTGATAATAATCTAAATATCCAGCAATCTGTTCCTCACCGCGCTCGTTGTACGCATTTCCTCGCCAAATCTTGAGTTCGATGATATATTGGTGACCTAAATAATC
Organism: Pseudomonadota bacterium; assembly: GCA_017464085.1. Taxonomy (GTDB): domain Bacteria; phylum Myxococcota_A; class Bradymonadia; order UBA4248; family UBA4248; genus UBA4248. Next base: position 64,634 of record JAFUEE010000092.1, on the reverse strand, counting down.
GATAATCACATCGGTTTTTGTCTCATCTCGGGTCTGCGCCTCGATATAATAATTACCAACACCATTGATAATCGGCTTGAGATAGAGCATAAACAGTTTTCGGCCTGTTTTTTCGACAAAAGCATCGTCATTTTTGCCATAGATATCGTTAAAATGCAATGCAAACCGAGACAATAAATGATCCATATCGATCTGACCATCTTTGATGAATTGATTCTTGTCGATGGAACCACAATCAAATATTGCCTCCATTTGCTCTTTGGCGACAAATAGATTATATAGCCATGTTTCAAAAATACGGTTTGAAACAACGAGTTTCCCGTTATTATCTTTGATATAGCCAAACATAGTGGCGATATTCATGGTTCGTTCATTCGCATTATAATAAATCTTTTTTCCATGATATAATGCGCCATACAACATCTGATAGAGCTCAGGGAAATCGTCCAGTTTCTTTGTAAAATCATCAAACAGCGTATTCTGTTCACTCAGTAACAACCGCTCAGCCTCTAAAAATCCCTCATTATTCCATCGCAGCTTCTTTTCATCGAGTATCTGACAGAGCCGCGAAACCAGGAATGGATATCCGGATGTATAATCAAATATCAATTGCGCCATCGCATGCGCATCCATGCAGTCGACTTCCGGAATTCCCGCATGGTCGCTCTTGTATTCCGCAATCATCCCCTCAATACCAGCGGCAGGCAAAGCCAGATCTACATCAAACCGGGCCGCAATATTCCACGGGCTGTTGTACTGATGTTCAGCTTCGGGACGAATTTTAAGCTTGAGATTCTTAATATCATAGACACCAGCCAGAATCACGGACTGGAAAGTAGGAATATCTTTGCGTTCCAAAAACTTCGCACGCAGCAGCCCCAATATACGCACAAACGAATCATGATTGCTCGCCTGATCAACTTCGTCAATAATGAGGACAAGCGGACGTGTGGCTGCTTTGCACATTCGCGTTAGAAGAATTGAAAATTGATTTAGCTCAATCTGCAATGAATCCTCATACTTGTCAAAGGCATTCTCAACCAATTCCTGAACTGGCTTTGAGGCGGAATTGCTTTTCTTCATCGACGCCATAAAGAACTGCTGAATGATGGCATACGCCAGCTTGGCTTCCGAGGCATACGATGCGTCCGCAAGACCCTCGAAACTGATTGAGTAGACCTCGTAATCTGCGGCAAGATACCGATTCAGCGCCCAAAGCGTCGTCGTCTTGCCGTACTGCCGCCCCGCATTGATGCAGAAGTAATCGCCGCGTTCGACCATCTGCGCAATGATCCGCAGCCGCTCGCTGATATCGACCATGTAGTGATCTTCGGGATAGCAAGTACCTGTGACATTAAAACGCTTCATGCTGATGCTCCATTCAGTCCATCCTGCCATACGCCACCAACCGGCAGCAATACACAATATAACACACAACGCAACGAAACAAATGGATATTTCTTGTGGTTGGCGAGCTATCGGCAACGAAGAGACGTTCGACCGAACGTCTCTTCATGCCGATACGCTCGCCTGTCGGGGCTATTTGCGCGCGTTTGCAGGCACGTGCCTACAAAACGCACGCAAATACGCCCCTCTGCGCCCGGCTACCTCGCCAGTGAGACGTTTCACGAAACGTCTCTACTGGCTCGCTACGCCGGGCGAGCGCTGACGCGCAATTTTGGAACACAACAACGGGATTTCCGCATCAAAACTGGTTGAACCGGCGAATGAAAGCTGTTAAAATAGCTACTACGGAGCAAGAAGAGTGCTCAGTATCTATCAAATTGAGTTGATGCCTGAAGGAGAAATAGCCATGACACGTGAAGCAATCCTTAAAGAAATTCAGCTATTACCGGACGACATGCTGGAAGCGATATGGAATATGGTGAAAGTTGCCTGTGCGATGCCACAAAACACTACTTCAAAGCAAGATGATCAGAAGACTCTGCATAAATTCCGAACAGCTGGCGCTCTCGAAGGAAAGATCATCATCCACGATGATTTTGACGATCCTCTTGAAGAAATGAAGGAGTATATGTACTGACATCACACACGATCAGTATATTCCGCAGTACCCAATCGAGCCTGTTTGGTAACGAATATATTCTATTTCATGGAGTACCCATGTCACTCTACGACGAACTACAACGCGCAACCTCCGAAGAAGACGTCAAAGATGCCCATATACGGTCGCTTGGGCTCAAAAAGGGATATTATAAAAAAGGCTGGATTGACATACAGACGGAAAAAGTCTGGTTTGAAGCCAAGATGGGCTACCGAGTATCGACCTACGAAATGTTCACGCAGTTGCTGTATTATGTCGATGATGCCATAAAGAAATCGAGCCCCATACCGCCATTTTTATGCGTGATCGATGCGCGAAAGGCCGCGCTCATGGAAACAGCCAATGCCCTGCCGCTTCTCGAAAAAAAGATCATCAAATGGGGCAAAAGCGCGAGCAACGTCACAAAGGACGCACTTGACACAGTCTCTCAATATATCGGCACATATATTGTTTCTTTCAGCCTCGAAACGCAGGAAAAGGAATATATCGAAACCGTCAAGCGTGCGATTGATACCGGGGAGATTGTGCGCACGCAAATCACGCCGAATAACCTCAAGACCGTTTTTGATCAATGGGTTGAGATGATCGGCAAGGAACTCGATGGTGCGGCACCTGAGGATTATTATCTGTTGTTCTATGCTGACATCATGACCGACGGGGAGCGTAATACGCATGAGGAATTACCGGCACAGCTGCTCCATACAGGCGGAAGACCGACGTTTTTTTTGAATGGAAAACTCTATAAAGTCACAAATTACGATGGATACCGCCGGTTCTGGTCGATCTATTCGCGTCCGCCCAAAGAAGAATATCGCAATTACCTGCTCGAACGGCGAGACACTCTCTATCCTACGGATGTTCGCATCTATAAAGGCGATTTCTATACACCGCTCAAAGTCGTTGAAAAAGCCTACGAATACCTCGACCGCACGCTGGGTGCCAACTGGCAAAAGGATTATATTGTCTGGGATATGTGCTGCGGCGTGGGCAACCTCGAAACTAAACACGGCAATCCGCGCAATATCTTCATGAGTACGCTCAACCAGAGCGATGTCGATATCATCAAATCGACGCGTTCATGCGCGGCCGCAGTCAAGTTCCAATATGATTATCTGAATGATGATATTACAGACAGTGGCGAAATCGATTATACACTCACGAACAAAGTTCCGCTCTCCTTGCGCAAAATCATCGAGGATTCCAGAAAGGGCAAAAAGAAAATCCTCGTGCTGATTAACCCGCCGTATGCCGAAGCGACAAATGCCGATAATACTGCCAAAGGCTCCAAAATGGAGAATAAAACTGGTGTCTCAAAAACTAAGTGGGCACAGGTCGGAATGGAGAAATATGGCAGAGCAACTCAGGAACTTTTTTTACAATTTATCACACGCATCGCAAAAGAGACTCCAAATGCCTATATCGCTACATTCAGCACGTTGAAATATATCAACGCTCAAACGTCAGAAAAGTTTAGACAGGTCTGGAAAGCAGAATATTTAGATGGTTTTATAATTCATTCCAAATCATTTGACGGCCTAAAAGGTGATTTCCCAATTGGATTTTTGATTTGGAAGTCAAATAATATGGATTCAAATTTGACTTTATTTCCAAGTGAAATCAGTTGCGAAATGCTTAATAAAGAGGTTAGACCATTTGGTGAGAAAAGGCTGTTCAATCTTCCAAGCGACGAAATGCTGTCAAACTGGATTGAACGTCCAAGGACGAATAACACACCTTGCATTCCATTAACCAATGCAATCATGCCACCTACAACGATTAGAAAAGATCAACGCGGGACACGATGGAGCGATAATGCTATCGGTTTTTTAAGCAGCGGCGGAAATGATTTGCAGAATAAGAACTATGTTTATGTCATTTCATCCGGTGCATCTCGTGGACATGGCATTTTTATCAATGAATCGAATATCGACAAATGTGCTGTATATTTTTCAGTTCAGCATCTAATCGATCACACCTGGCATAATCATAACGATCAGTTTTTGCGTCCTAATATAGAATTGTCTAAAGATTTTATTAATGATTGTCTAATCTATATGTTATTTGCAGGGAAGAATCTCACGGCCAGCGCAGACAACCTCGAATGGAACGGCCAGAACTGGAGCATCGTGAATCACTTTATCCCGTTTACCGAAGCTGAGGTCGATGCGCCAGATCGTTTCGAGAGCGATTTCATGGTGCAATACCTCGCAGATAAATCACTCTCCCCCGAGGCTCAGGCCGTCATGGACGAAGGGCGCATAATTTGGCGCGAATATTTCCATCATTCCTATGACTACAAGACGCGAGACGAACTAAAGCTCAACCGATGCGATGTGGGCTGGTACCAGATTCGCCAGGCGCTCAAGCGCTATAACGAGGGCGTCGATGTCATTCCCGTGAGCTTTGCCGATTTCGAGGCCGCCTACAAGCGATTAGGCGAGAAGTTGCGACCGTGCGTGTACGAGTATGGATTTTTGAGATAATGGCAGGAGATAGAGTATGGATAACGCCTTTAACATTTACACTTTAGACGAAATAAAAAAAATGGTCCTTACACTTATCCGTAAGTATCGTGCAGAGAAAGCCATTCTGTTCGGTTCGTATGCGCGCCAGGAGGCTCGTGCGGATTCGGATATCGATCTGATGATCATGGGTGGAAAAGACTTCGAACCAACCGATATTTTTTGCGTTGCAGAAGATTTGCACCGCATGTCAGGCAAGTCCGTTGATGTATATGAACAGCGAGAGATTGATGCTGGGTCTGTTCTTCTGAACAGTATCCGAACAGAGGGGATTGTTATACAATGAGATATTAGATAAACAGAGAATCGAAAAAAATCAAATCTCACACAGATAAGCTATTGGCGTATCTCAATGAGAATCATATTACACGTGATAGTGTTTTAAACAATGAGATCGTCAGGTGGACAATAACTACACCGCTATACAACAACGGCGAGCATGCCTATAGTCTATCAGACGAATTCAAACAAATTCATGCAAATATTCCATGGAGTAAGATTGCGGGATTACGCCATCGACTTGTACATGATTATGAAAATACAAACTGGTCAATTATCAACGAGATTCTTTTTACCATTCTCCCTGATTTTCAAAAACAGATAGAACAGATTGTTGTGCAACCAATGGATTAATAAATAAGGAATAACATATGGGTGAACTCAAATACATCGACGCAGCCGGCTACGTTGCAGGCTATTTACAAGCACTGGCAGATAACAACATTGAACCAGATCTTGAGGGAATAACAAAACTAACTCTTGACTATATCGGTGAAGATTCAGACGACGAATACGCTCTTGGAGAAATAAGGTTGCTGATAGACCAAAGTATTTCCAACGACGACAAGACAGAAATTTTAACAAACAAAGATATAAAAATCAAGCTTGGTCAGTTGATTATGTTAATCGACACGGACGACATGAGACTCGGTCAAGTCGTTTACGATTTAGAAGAAGATATAGCTTTTGGTCAGGAAGAATGCGATTGCGCTGGAATTCCTGATTGCTATGACGACATCATTCCTGATGATGCCGATGAGTGCGATCAAATGGATTGTCTCAATGAGTATATTGACGATCATCCTGAACGCTTTAGCGCTGTGAATATAGATTACAACGGCTATGACACAATGGTTAAATTTATTAATACAATTGATGATGATAAACTATATAACAGGCTATCAGACGCAATTTGAGGAAAAGGCGCTTTTCGACGTTTTCGCTATGTTGTGGAAGATGCCGGTTTGCTTCAGGATTGGTATGATTTTAAGAATGCCGATGAAAAGAATGCGATTCGAGAGTGGTACGAACAGAAAGGCTATGAATGCGTAGAATCTGATTCATAATATCATTCTATGGTGTTGGCGTGCGCCCTTCCCTGTGCTTAAAATACTAAACTAGGAATAAACTACCTCCCTAAATCACCGCCTCCGTCACCGTCTTATCCCCAACCTGTATTGTCTTCGTTCCCTATACTTGAAAAAGGTGTTCTCCACCAATTCCAGAACTGGCTTTGAGATGGAATTGCTTTTCTTCATCGACGCCATAAAAGACTGCTGAATGATGGCATACGCCAGCTTGGCTTCCGAGGCATACGATGCGTCCGCCAATCCCTTAAAAATGATCGAGTAGACCTCGTAATCTGCGGCTAGATACCGATTCAGGGCCCAAAGCGTCGTCGTCTTGCTTACTGCCGCTCCGCATTGATACAGAAGTAATCGCTACGTTCGACCATTTGCGCAATGATCTCAAGCCGCTCGCTGATGTCCACCATGTAATGATCTTCGGGATAACAAGTGCCTGTGACATTAAATTGCTTCATTCGACGCTCCATTCATCTCATTGAATCTGGCGCCAACTGTGTGTAACTTTACTTATTATAACATAAGTCATTGTAAAACGGCTTGCTTTTTCTTGAAGAAACAGCACTATATACTCAAGTATTGTCTAAGATGTGTTGCGAGCCGTATGCGCGCAGCCGGATACAGGCGCGGTTGACGCGCCTATATCCGGGGAGCACATAGGGGAGCACAGAGGCCGTATGCGCCAGTGCGCATAGGCCGCTCAGTACTAGGAAGCAATCCGTATATGACTCTGTGCTTGCAGAGAAGTTGAATATTGGTGTAATATACAATTACGCGGTTTATTCTGCGCGATTTAACGGTTTGGTTTTAAATATTTATAAATATGTATGGAGAAGGTAAAATGGGGAAAAAGTTGTGTATCGCGGCTAGTTTGATGGTTGCATTTGGAATCGAGGCTTGCGACGACACATCAGCGCCGGGAGCACAGGCAACTGTGACAAATCTCTGCGAGGGGACGGGGGGGGGAAGCTTCAGAGCGGAAAATGCTCGTGTAATGGGGAGATATGCGAGAACGCGAACTGGTGTGATTCGCATGGGATGTGCAGTACAGAGGTAGAGCTGACGCCAGATTTGTTGTGTGTCGCATCGGGAGGGAGCGCTGTGGGTGGCGCTTGCGAATGTAGCGGAAAGGTTTGTGAGGATGGGGTTGTCTGCAATCTGAGTACGAAAAAATGCCCGGAAACGGGGGAGGGCAATGTGCCTGGGACAAATCCGGGAACGCTTGAGGTCACGTTTGAGCTCGCGTGCAAGGCGTCAGGGGGCGAAGCGGCCGGGGGGATTTGTGTCTGCAACGGCGTGGGGTGCGAACGCGGTATTATCTGTAATTTTAATACAAAGAATTGTGCTGATAAAGGCATTCAGGCGGGCGACGCGTGCACAGGAAATGTTTCTGAATGCCATAACAATGACGAACTTGTCGGGCAAGTGATGGCATGCAATGGATCGTCTTTTGAAGTTTCTGAATGCAAAGATGCCATGGGCAGTCCTGTGTCTTGCAATCATAATAAATGTGGCACATGTAAAAATTACACTCAGATCTGTGAAAATCAGTTGAATGCCGAGCGTAAAGAAATTGGCCATGTAATGGAATGTCAGGAAGGCGTGCCGGGCAAGACGATTGCGATATGCCAGGATGTATCATGCCGAACAGATATTCCAGCCTGTGGGGAGTGTGTGAATGGGGAGCTTAAATGCTCAGAAGATAATAATGCAAACGCGATCATGTTCCGGTGTGTCAATGGAAAATGGGAAAGGCTTCGCAATAAATACGATCCCATTGATCCCGACTACAGCTGCAAGCCTGAGTGCCGTATCAGCGCAAGCCTGGCGGATAGAAATGTCAAGTGTTTTAATGAACTTGAAGCGCATCCTGAATACTGCGATGGCTGTGATCCCTGCGCTGGGGTAGGCGGTTTCGAGTTCCGGGCCTATGATTGGGAATTCAATCCATGTTATGATGAAGAGAAATGCGCCGCACTCAAAAAAGCTGAGCCGGAAGATCCGGATTATCCGCCGTTTCGCATGCCGGTAAATCCTGCAACTTATGAGGTTACTGAAGACTGCCAGGCGAAAGGGGCAGATTGCCCGGCAAAGCGCATCACCGGATATAACTATTTGAAAGGTGACAAAAAAGTTTTGCAGGATACATTTGATTTCGATTTAACCAATCATACATTTCATGTATCTTGCAATGCAGACAAGACCAGATTTGGACAATGTCATAACTCGTTACAGACATGCATTAACGAAAAGTATCATCAGAACGGCTATATCATTCAATGCGTCAATGGGACATTGTCTGATTATGATGGCAATTCCGATGGAATCGCGTGTAAATGCGTGAATGAGAAAAGCGAGGGTGCATGCTGTTATACGCGAGCGAATTGCTTCAAAAACTCAACAGCGGTGTCTGGACTTGAAGTGTGTCAGAAACCGAAGAAGGCTGACGATGAATTTGAGGCGTTATGAATTTGAGGCGCATAAGGCGGGAAAGCTTGATTACTTTGCCCCAAACCTGCTCCCCTTTCCCCAATGTGGGCAAGGGGAGCGGATATCATGATTAAATATTATGCAATTGTTCAGAGCTTCCTTAGCGCATTAGTTGCATCTTGGAAGATTGAATGCTGAATTTGAATATTCGCTTTCGCGAATATATCCCATTTTTTTGAATTCATCGTCTGTTTTGTTGAACAGCCTGTAATCGACCTGAACAGATGTCGATCTGCCTTTCTGAATTTCAATCAGGTCTGAGGTCACATCGACATTATAACATTTGCCATTGATATAGACCAGGTTCCATGCGTGCGATTCTGTATTGCCATCGCTTGTGGCCTGCATGCCTGAAACGACATAGCATGGTATGCCGAGCTGATCCATGAGAGATTTGAACGCTCTCGCAAAACCGGCGCACACAGCATAATGATTGACGATGGCGCCATAAGCGGTCTGGTCGAGGGCATTGCTTCCGTATGTGACATGTGAAGCGAGGTAGTCATGGACATACTTTTCCATCGCGAGCGCTGAGCCTGCGGCGCGTGCATTGTTCACGATCTGAGACGTGGCGGATGCAAATGCTTGCGCGCTTTGATCTGCGCTATAGACAAGCTGGTTATAACCGAAGATGATTTCGGTATTTGTGACTTGCTGGCCGGAGAGCGTTTTTTCGTGTGAGAAGCTTTCCGACATCCAGAATATCTCAGGGTGATCGTTGGTAATCGCTTCAATGACACGTTTCATGATATCCGAACTCAGATCTCCGGAAACATTGACTGAAACGCGCCGTTCCTGAATGGCTTTCAATATCGGATCATAGAGCTTCTGCTCATAATTGCTGAGAAGTGAGCGGTATGAGACAGCGCCTGTATGTGAGGTCACTATGGTCGAGGGTGCAGGGTTTGCCTTTGGGGCGGAAGGTAGCGGTTTGGGGTCGGTCTTGATTTGCGGCTTTGCAGGGATTGGCGCTGTTTGTTGCGGTTGTGGCGTGTGAGGCTGGGGGATAGAGGATGTCACAGGGCGCGCGGGAGCCGTTGGCGCAGGGGATGGCTGTGGTGTTATTGTTTTGGTGATTTTAGTGTTTTGGGGATCAGCCATATTGCCTGAACGCTCATATTCGACTGTGACGGTATAGGACTGGCCAGGCTGTATATCCCCGATGAGTTGATAAGCTTCATTGAGTAGCGCGTCGAGATCCTGGTCACCTGTTGTTTCATACGTCACTTTCTGATTTGAAGCAGGCGAGGGATGGGGTTGAATTTGGGGATAAGCTGGAATCTGCTTGGGAGAGATATATTGTTGCGGCTGGGCAGGAGATGGGGAGGGGGGAGTGTATGTCGTGGAGGGGTGCGGCCTGCTGGGGCGGTTCCACTGCGGAGTGCCAGGGGCTGGCTGGACAAGGACTGGTGCGTACTGCGGATGTTCGGGCAGTTCACTATCATAGTCCTGAGCGCGGGGATATTCGTCATCGGGCGTTTCGTACTGCTTGACGATATCATAAACGTCGTATTGTCTGAGGATATCGTCGGGATCGTCTTGCGCGGATGCGTTTGCAGGCAATAAGGCTGAAGTGAGCAGTATGGGGAGTATGTAAATGAAATATCGAGACATAGTATTGATCCTTTGATGCTGGTGTCAACGTTGACAGCCAGGCGGCGGTATAAAGCAAGAACAGTGCCCAAGTATGTGCTTTAAAGTTTGTGAGCTGAATGAGCGCGTCGTATCTGCGCAGCAGGTAGACGCGCGGCGCCCGTGTATCGTCCTCATGGGCGAAAACGGCGCCTGCGACATAAATTGATTGCGCGGAATAATGAATTGCAATATAAGGAGCTTGCGGAGGCTCAGGTATGACTTCCTTCTATCGTCAAATTTAGTGATACGATTTCCTCCGCGCATTTTTTGAATGTCGGTGCCGGGCGTTGATCCGGCTTTTTTGTATGCGGGGCTGAAAGATGACTGATCTGTTTCACACGTTGCATGGGAATTTTCTAGCTCGATATCACATTTTTTTTGAGCTTCCGGGGCGCGGTTCAGACGGGGAGGGGCAAAAATCGCCTGAACCGCTGCTTCAGGCGATTGATGTCATGCTTGCTGAAAAGTATAATGTGTTTCTCTCAAAAAAATTGCGAGAACATCTGAAAACATATCGTTCTGATGATCTGCTGAGGTTTTGGCAATGGTTTGAACAGGTATGGAAAGACTCGGGGAACGTGGTGCGCGATGAAGAAAAAATGGACGCGCTGATTGGAAACTTTCCAAATGACTTGCCTATCGATATGGATGTTTTGTGGGTGAAAAGGTTTTTGAGCCTGTGGCAGCCATTGGATATGAATTGCCTGAGGTGCGGCAAGGCTGGCAAGGTTATAGAGGTCGAACCGTGTCATCACCGCGTGTGTCTGGAGTGTTTTAATGGATATAATGGCTGTCCGATATGTGGACGGCCTGTAGACAGGGATTCCATGCTGCGCCAGGGCATTGAAAAGATATATGCATCCGATCGCAAGGCATGGGGGGATATGTCTTGTATCGAGCTCGGACAGGAAATTTATGAATTTGCAAGAAGCAGATTTGAAGTTTTCTGTAGCACCGCGCAAGCATTGTCGGCTCCGGATAGGGAAACATTGAATATCCTCGCTGATCAATGTCCGGAGCGTGTCGCTTTGTGGCTTCCTGAAAAGTTCGGATCTCCTCAGGTGATGGCGATTGTGCTTGGCGCGATGATGAATGTGATGCCTGAAGCTTCTGTTCATGCAATGCTCAAAAAGTATTTGAGGAATGCCACGGATGTGCTCAGATTGATATCGGTCATGTCTGGCGAAGATGTCTCGCTCATGCCGCATCCGGTCAATATCCGTCGTCCTCATGTGCAGTCTGGGGATTGCGACTGCTGTCACGGTTCCAATAAAATGATTCAGTCATATCAATTTCACGTTGTAAAAATGTCGAGAAAGCAGCGAAGAATGTTTTTGCAGATATTGGAGACATTTGATGCGAATGCGCTCAAGGAAGATATGATTCGCCGGCGCGAGCTATGGATCAAAGTTGGTGAATTTTTGCATCCTGGGGATTATGAAAAGAGGTTTCCAAAAGTTCTGGAGGCTTTCTGGACGATTCGTAAAAAATATATAGTCAAATCAGGCAAGCGGGCGCCGGAATTCAAGACATGGCGCGGGCGTTTGGAAAATGCGATTGAAAACAATGATGTTTCGGCGCTCAATAAACTTCTTGAGGAGCGACCGGGTGAATTCATGCGCCATATTGATCGGATTTTGCGCGGATTTGTATCTCATGACAATGCGGGGCGTTTTCTCTCGGATCGGTTCTCTGATGTGAAGGGGGAACTGTTCAGCAATATCAAGAAGCGAAATAGCATCCGGGGGACTTTGAAACAGCTGTCAGGTGGAATCAGTTCAATGATTTCATCTGCGGCTGAAGATGTGAAATCCAAAACGGGGATTGTGGTTCAGCTTGCGAAATCTCTATCAGGCCTTTCTGTGCCAATGCTGATTCAGATTTGGGGGCACTTGCGGCGCAGAAATAACAATGCAGGAAAACGAGTATTTTATCCGGCGGGAAGCTCAAGAATGGTTTATTGGATACCTGACAAGCGGTTTGCAATCAGTTCTGTATATATCAATATCCTTTGTGAGGCGATTGCAACAGAACTTATGAAGCGATTTGAACATAAGCCGCATTTTGAACAGGCTGTGATTGATGAGGCGATCAGCACGCTGACATTTCCATTTAATGAAAGGAACAGCGGCAGTCAGGCGCTTCATCTTTCGCCTGGGTCTTGGCTGATATTGCCTAAGGAGGAGGATAGCGGGAAATTGCGTCTATTCCTGCATTGGTGCGAGCAGCCTGTTTCTTGGAGGGTTGATCTTGATCTGTCCGTGGCATTTTTCAATGAACAATGGGAGATGACTGATCAATGCACATATTATGATCTCCAATGTTTTGTGGAGCGTCATGGTGAAAGAAAGATATTCGCGCACCATTCGGGGGATTTTACATCTGCGCCCTATCCCGATGGGGCAACAGAATACGTCGATCTTGACAGAAACTTGGCGATGAAGAAAGGTATCCGATATGCGGTGATGCTGGTTCAAGTCTATGCAGGTGTTGATTTTGACAATCTTGAGCGCGCGTATGCGGGCGTGATGTATCGCAACGATCTCAAACATACCGCGCAATTCGATCCTCGAACAGTGCGATATAAATATGCACTCACTGGGGCGGTCAATTCGTTTATTCCAATTATCATCGATCTCAAAGATGAAAAAATATATGATGTGCAATGCTATCCGACCAGCAGAGGCAGATTCTGCAACCTTGAGTCAAATCATCAGATGGTGAAGGGGATTGCACAGGCCATGGTTGAGTTTTACAGAGAGCGTCCGAGGGCCATGCGTGATGATATCGCGCTGATGCATGCCGCAGCGAGATGCAGGAGAGTATGGCTTCGGGGTACTGATGGCGCTGTTCGTCTGTTTGAGCGTCAGCCGAGAGAAAGCATGGGCGCTTTTTATAAGCGGCTGGTATTGCGGAAATATGCTCGTGCGGACGTTCGCGACGTGAATGTTTTGTATGAAGGCGGATATGAGGCACTCCCTGCATTTGAAACACCTGCGCTAGCATTATTGATGAACGGGGACCTCGAATTGCCTGAATGCAGTGAATATTATATTATATTTAACGGCATTCTTTCAGAAAAATATGCCTGGACTGAGCTGGCAAATGTATAGTCATTGATGTTTCTGCCTTGTTTAGTCATGACAAGGCAGAAATATGTGGTTTCAGTTTTCATATATAAATCTCTCAAAGATATTCTTGCTGAAACGTACATCATTGTGATGGGTTAGCCTGTCAAATCTGTTTATATAGAACGATGCCAATGGTGATGATGCCAATGGTGATGATGTTATTGGTTACAAATTGATGTGATAAAAAACTTGTTCACAAGCATATCTTGCTTTAAAGTATATCTGGGATTGGAGAGATGGAGGAAAGAAATATGCCCGAACAGATAACAGCCAGCAAGAAACAGGATAAAGCGCAGGACAAGGCCGGCAGTGCCGTGCAGGAGACGAGGGAGACTTCAACAGAGTCTCAGGTGGAGAAATCGCCGGAAACGCTTGTGAGCGAAGCGATTACGAAGAAAGATGGCGCAGCGGCGCTTTCCGCGCTTCAGAAAGCCTCTCCGGCCGAGCTTGATTCGCTTGGAGCAAATGAACCGCTGATGCTCAGTCTCGCAAAGAGTCTGAAAGGCGCATCGCGCGATGACTGCATGGATGTGCTCTATGAGCATGTCGCGAGCGAGAAGGCGCTTACCGCGTTCGTCGAGCGCAAGTATGGTGTGAAAGTGGGATCCGGCTCGCTTAAAGGAAAGATTTTTAAATTCGCGTATATGGATCAGGAAGCGAACTGGACTGCGACCGGCTTGAAGCACCTTTACTATAGCCTGTCGCTTTTGCCGAAATCTCATGTCGACAAAGTTTCATCGATCACGACAGAGAATTCCACGAATGGCAGTGGCGGTTTTGCCGTTTGGGAGTTCGGCTCCTATAATGTCAATTATACGGATGGCAATACAGCGCGCAGAGCTGGTCTGACAAGCGATCCCGGGGGCGGGTATTGCGATTCTGAAACTGATTATAAAGTCAACCTCAACTCGCTTAACTGCACGATGGTTCACGAGCTCGGCCACATCGTCGATGCGGGCAAGAAGTATTCTGCGCGTGCCGATTTCCGCAAAATCTCTGGCTGGAAAGAGGAAGGCAAAGATGCATCAAAAGTCGTGACCTCGATTGAAAATCAGATTGATACGCCATTTGGGGAGGCGCTTCAGGGAGAAGAGCTTGAAATCGCGCGCGAAGGCGCTCGGATGCTGATCAAAAAGCGTGTCACGGGGTATGATGTTGGCAAAGTTAAAGCTCAGATTAAAAAAGCGTATGAAAATAGGGGCAAGCGTCTCGATCCCGATCATGAAAAACAGACTGTCCTGAAGAAGGCATGGAACTGGGTGACTGGCAAAAAAGACGGCGGTTCCTATCGCAATTATAATGATCTCTCATCTGTTCTCGTCAATTGCCAGGCGTATCGCCATATTATCAATTCTTTTGCTGATGCGGCGACTGGCATGCCGTGGTATCGAGGTCTTCGCCCGTATATGAAAACTCGTCAGATTCATGAAGGCTATGAGAATCGCGGCTGGTATTCGTTCAATAATGCGGCATGGAGCCAGAAGATCAGCATGTATCAGTTCCGCGAGCCAGGGGAGGAATTTGCTGAGCTTTATGCGAGTTATCATGTCGCACGTCCCAAGGGATCCAAGACAAGTGCTGCCCACAAGGCTTGGTTTGAGGGACTCGGGCTTCATACCGACGATCCGACTGGTAAAGAAACCGGCACAAAGCTTTCCCCATACGAAGCTTAAACAAATCTCATAAACAGGGCATCTTCTGATGCCCTTTCTTATTTTTGTCATTTTCTTTATGAAGCATATATTTGAAAAAATCGCGCTATCACTCTCCGCTTTTACGCTATCTTGTTCGCCTGCACTTAAAGAAAAATCGGAGACCCCATCTTCGCCTGCTGTCTTTGAATGGACTTCTCCGCTTGAATATGAATATATCGATGAAGATAGCTCTCAGCTGAAAAAGTATTTAAAAATTATTGAGCAGAAGCTCGTAAAGAATGAGAAGGCTTCGCCGATTTTCAAACTGGGAAATATCGTCTTTTTCGAGATAAAAAATTCTAAAAATACGTCGGATGCTGTTTACACGTTCAGGTCGGCAGGCGTCGCATTGCCTGATAATTATTTTGAAATGCCAAATGATGCACTCTTCAGGACATTTGCATCCTCTGTGCGCAGTCAGACGGATGCGCTTGAGGATTATGTTCGTGTAAGGGCTATGGTGATCTTGAGCACTGGAAATCCTCGGTATTTGCAGGAACCTGAGGATGCACCGACATGGACTGAGCGTGATGGCAACCTGGAGATCGTTTACTATCGTTTGAAAAGTCATGGCATGGCAGCTGAAACACGTGAAAAATGTACGCTTACTGTCGATGCGGATCAAAATTATCATCATGAGTGTCAGGATGCGACTGCGAAATGAGCGAGCATTCTGACAAGCAGTCCGATCGTCAAAATAATTTGTTGGCTGAGCCCCGTGAGATTGAGGTGTTTGCTTCGCCTCGCGAAGTGCTTCAGATGTACGGGGAATGGTTCATTCTCTTGTGCATGAGATATATGCGTCAGTCTGGCGATGATATGCTCAATGAAAACGGAGGGTATGCGCCAAAAAGCGTGAGCATGGCAAAAATTTTGGCCAGTGTGACTGGGAAAATTTCCCCGGCTGCGGAAACATGGCTTGAGGATCATGGCGTGCCCGGCATGGATGATATTGCGCGCATGCTCGCGCAGATCACGCAGGCCATACGCATCCGCACGGAACATACGTTTGAATCATGCACGCTCAAACAGGCATCATTTGCAGATATATTGACGATAGAAGTTCTCCGGCAAGTATTCGGGCTCAATGATATCGAACTGAATATCATCATCATACTCTCGCTGATACAGTTTGACGAGCGGTATGCCCGTGTTTGGCGCTTGGTATCAGGGGAAAATCCTGGATCGCTCGTAAGCGTTTCTTTTCTGGCGAATATATTAAATTATTATGATGCGAAAGCGTTTGAGCAGGCTCTGCTGCCGACATCCAGGCTGCGCATGCATGCCCTTGTGGAGCTTCGTCCTCGCGAAGGATGGGGGCATGAAACACCGAGAGCTTTTGCGGCAATCCTGACGCCCAACCGCATCTTGGCTTTTATACTCGGGGAATCCTATCAAGCCGAGCTATCCGCTTGCTGTTTTATTCCTGTAAGTCGCTGCGGCCTGCGCGCCAGTGATAAAGAACTCGCTCGTTTGCTCACAAAGAAATCAGTGCGCGCAGCAGTGATCGGATATCAGGGGCTTGGGCGGACACAGGCTGTCTGCCGTGCTGCGCAAAGGGCTTTTGCTTGTATACTGGAGTTTGATCTCGCAGTATTTGCTGAGACTGAACCCTCAATAGATGTGCTCCGTACACATTTTTCGACCATGTTGCGGGAAATCAGGCTCAGGCATGCGCTTCTTGTGATCCGTCTGGCTGATATGCATGAGGAAGCTGAAAAGTATTGTTCGCGCAATGCCCATATCATCCGTGAGATGCTCAATGAGGACGAGCTTCTCAAGTTCTGCATAGTATCTGAAAGACAGACTGCTTTTACGCGCAGGTTGTTCGGGGAGCTGACTGAGATCATCTGTCCTCAGCCTGACAAAGATTGCCAGTATATATATTGGGAGAATGCGCTTAAAAAATATATTTCCGAGGATGCAGCATCATCAGTCGCGGCTGAGCTTTCGCTTGGATATTGTCTGAGCGAAAATGAAATTCAAAATACGATCGACCGGACTTTTATGCGTTCCGCGAATTCGTCTTCTGAGGCGCTTTTGACGGCAGAAAATATAACGCAAACCCTTAATCGCACTCGCGGGCAGAAACTCAGCGGCATTGCTTCGATGCGGAGTACGTCCCTTCTTCTGAAAGATATCGTGCTGTCTGAGGATCTCAGGAGCAATCTTGATGAGATTATTGCGTATGCCAAATACCGCGATACGGTGATGAATAAATGGGGATTTTCCAAATATAATGCATCCGGAGCTGGCCTGAGCGTGTTGCTTTCCGGGCCTCCGGGAACTGGAAAAACACTGACAGCGCTTGTTCTGGCGCATGAACTCAAGAGAGCGCTGTATGTTGTCGATCTCTCCAAAGTTGTCGACAAATATGTCGGGGAGACAGAGAAAAAGCTTTCGGTTCTGTTTGATGAGGCTGAAAAATCTCAGGCGATGCTTCTGTTTGATGAGGCAGATGCCTTGTTTGCCAAAAGAACTTCTGTCAAATCATCGAATGACAGGTATGCCAATCTCGAAGTGAATTTTCTGCTTCAAAAACTTGAGGCTTATCCTGGTGTGGCGATCCTGACGACCAATCTTCTCGAAGGTCTTGATGAAGCATTGGCAAGGCGCATTCAGTTCAAGATATATATACCGATGCCCGATGCCAATGCGAGAGCTGAACTTTGGAAGCATCTGATACCGCCGCGTGCGCCGGTTTCAAATAATATTAATTTTCAAGCGCTTGGTGAATATTTTGAGATGAGCGGCGGACATATAAAGAATGCCATCATGCGTGCAGGGATTCGTGCTGCATCTCAGAATTGTGAGATCTCCCATGCTTTATTATGGGATGCGGCAGTTCAGGAATATCGCGATATGGGGCATGTCTTTCGCGATATCAAGTGATGTTCTGTGCGCGGCCTATGCCTTCGGCATACGGCCTTCGGCCGGCGCTTTGCCTTTGGCATACGCGCCGGCTTATGCTTGGATGCGCTTGATGTGCGTGCTTACTTTATCGTGACATCGCCAATCTTCACGATTTCTTGTTCAGTTTCAAGACGCACGCTCGTAATCTTGCAATCTTCATTTGCGCGTCCCCAATTTGTATATACGAAGGCAGTCACGGTTGCCGGCCCGACCAGCTTTTGCTCATGAGAGGCAAAATATTTCGTGGTCGCGAGATACTGGCCTTTCGGCGCATGTTTGATAAGGTATTCTTCCGGACCATAACCTGTGGTGACATCATGACTGATCAGCCCTCTGTGTCTGGAGTTCTGATGGTCATAATAGATTTCCTCGCCACTTGGTTCGACAACATGGAGGTCGATATCCGTATTGTCCGTATCCCACATCATGACGATGCGCAGGTCGGTATCGAGCAGATGCTCAAAGGCGGGATCGATCTTGGGCGCATTGACCTTGCCGGAAAGCTTCTGGCGTTTGCTCCACGCGAGCAGGGCATTGAATTCTTCGACTGCAACAAGTGCTGTCCACATCGCATCATTTCTGGCGTGATAGGTGAACGCCGCTTTGTGGTAACACTCCAGGGCTTCCTGTACATCTTCTGCTCGCTTTGTTTTCTTTGCGCGCATTGTCAATGTCAGCGCAAGATCTCTCCATGAAACGGCTTCATCCGGGCGGAGCTTGAGGACTTTGCGCAGCACGACGATGGCGTGATCGAACTCCCCGGCCTCGCGCAGGCGCCAGGCATAGACGCGTAGGAGCGATACATTGTCGAGCTTGAGTTCCGCCAGATTGGAAAGGATGCGAAGCGCCAGTTCTCGTTTATTTTCCTTGAGGAAAAGCCCAGCACAGTCGAGATAGAATGCCGGGCTGTCGGCATACTTTGCGCGCTGTCTGAGGTATGTGCTGTAGAGTGAATCGCTGTCTTTATATATTTTTGCGGCATCCTGAATTGCTGTCAGATAGGGTGTGTTTGGATCCCATGCCTGTAGGATGATATCGCCTTCGGTGTGGCTGCTGTCATGACCGGAAGCATCTGTGACGGAGGGCTCTTGCGGATGCATTTCCATCAGCTTGTTGATGCTGTGTCCGCGTGAGCCCTGAACGACTGGTGCATTGCTGCCGGCATCCATCAGCCTGATCTGATTTGCGGCAGGGCGTGGGGCTGGTGCCATCTGCGCTGCAGGTTCGAACCTCGGAGCTGGGGATCTGCGGGACAATGCGTCGCCTCCGGCTGAACCAAGCCCATAACCGGCCGAGCTTGCTTCTGGGGATGCATCAAATGCTGTCCAGCCTATGTCATCCGGAGCATTTGCGGAATCTACAATGACGTTGCCGTCTGCATCGGCATCATATTCGTTTCCAAATTGATCCGTATAATAGATGTCGCACTCCCCGTCATCATAACATTCTTTCATTTTTTTGAATTTTAATTTAGTTCTCTTGTGCGTCCACCATTTCAAGCGAGTTTGATAATGCTCCTTAAGCGTGTCGAGCCACTCTGTTTGGTGGTATTGTTCATCTTCCTTTATCTGTGCTTCGGATTTATGTTTTTTTAGCCATTGGGCATGTATGTCAGTCAAGCTCTCTGGCGGTTCAATATTATAATCCAGCCATTGGCTGAGCCTTTCAAAGACAATCATGCTGGAGACTGGGCTGACAATCGAGAAGTATCGCCCGAGCGCGAGCAATTCTTCTCGGTGAGTTTCGGCGCTTGGGGAGAGTTCTTCGACGCGTGAGGCGGCCCAGGCCGTCGCGATGGTTTTGCCTTCGCTTTTGCTCGCTTTGCTCATGTCGGTTTTGATCTTCTGGCCATTGGAAAGTTCGAGCGTGATATTGCCCGGACTGCCTTTATATCGTCCTGTGACCGTGACCCTGCCGAGAGCGGGGAGCCCGATGCCCTGGATATCAGAGAGATTGCTTCCTGTGACTTGGGAAATGACCGGGGATGGATTGGCGATCTGATGTATGACTTCTTCGGTGGAGAGCACGGAGAGGTCGAGCACGCGTCCGCCGCAGATATGCCGCATGGCTGGAGTGTCGTGCTGCGCGCCGGATATCAAGGCCATCGAGCCTGCACCGAACTGTGGAAGCGCATTCGTATATGTATCGAGACCGTCGGTAAAGAAAAGCGTCGCGCCGCTGAACTTTTGAGATGCGATCTTTTTAAGGGGGGAAAAATCAGTACCGCCGTCATAATCTAATGAATCTATATATTCGATCAGATTCTCAAGCGATTTAAATGTTTTGACGGGTTCAAGTGCGTTCCGGAACACATGGAGTTCGAAAGTTGATTTTGGGGGCAGGGCGGCAAGGACTTTTCGAGCGGCTTCGATATCTCCGGATTTTCGGCTTCCGGAGGCATCCCAGATGATTCTGAATGATGCGGGCATCTTTGCGCCTTTGTCTGGCTGTGCCGGCATTTGCACGCTTGCCATGAAGAAATTATCGCCGTGAGTATTTTCAATGACGGCGATAGTCTGCGGAAGCTGCGGCATGGCGACCAGGATATCGTCTCCGGGGGTGATATCTTTTTCGTGTGATTCGACGACCCACATTGCTTTGGCTGATTTGAAGCGGTCATCGCCCAGCCCGCTGATCAATGGCGCATTTATGCCCGGTATATTGACTGATATTTTGACATCTCGCCTGGGGAGTTTTGCGCGCGGCATTGGCAGCGCAAGCGCGGCATCCCCGGCTGAATTGAGCATGAGCGGGGTGATATATTCCACTCGGATCCGCCGGAAGCCATTGCGAGGAATCGGATAAATTCGTGTTCGGTAGGCATTGCCTTGGATCTGCTCGACAAATCCGGGGTCAGTGCCCTTTTTGACTTCAGCTTCGAAGGCGATTCGGGCTTTTTCTTTTTCGACGACTCTCGCATCGACCATGACGCCGTTGATATCGATCGCATATCCGCTGATCGTTGCGCCATCGGGCAGCGGAAACTCAAGTTCTCCTTCAAAATCGCGTGCGTTCTTGTTGATGACTGTGAATTCGGTAGTCACTTTGGCATATAGTCCGTCCACTTGTGCGTCGATGGCGTATGAACCGATTTCGATGGCGACTTCATCTCTCTTGATATTCGGGATTTCTATGATCGGGGGGCGCGGCCAGCATCTCGTGCAGCGCGGCACAGGGCGCCAGATGGGACGGCCGTCTACAATGCGTATATCCTGGGCGGAGGCGCAATCAGGCAAAAATCCGCAGGACAGGCCGAGCGCTGCGAGCAGTAATATCTTTGTTTTGCGCCAATGAGGCACTCGCATCGCGTGATGTTTTGTCGAAAAACGATTAAATATATTCTCATTCAGCATAATTCCACTCCTGTATATGTAGAGACACAAAAGACACCGATGATAAGTATAAGATACGAATATGATTTGTAAAGAATTTTTATGGATGTGGGAAGCCTTCCCTTGCGCGGCTATTTTGCGGGTGCTTCCCTCATCGAATCGTATGATTTGTGTATGATTTTGCGCTTCGCTTGAACGGTTTTGGAGTTCTGCAGGCGGAGCGTACAGAGATTATGGCGTGTGCAAAGATTATCAATCTGCGCAGTCGGTGCCTTCGGCGTTGCACCCGTTCGGGCATTCACGCGAGCCGGCGCTGATGTAATAGAGTTTTCCGTCAGAGCCTGCCGTGCACTTGCTGAGGAAAATCTTATTGCTCGATGTGCTGCATCGCGTGATGATCACTTCGCCTTCTGTGGTGCACACGTCCTCGGCAGCAAAACATTTTGCGGTATCATCTACGACTGCGCAAGTGCTTGGGGAGCTGTAAAGATCGCAATAATATCGTTTGACTTTTTTGAGGGCGCAAGTGAGCGCGACATTGCCTTCGCATCGCGAAGTGAAGCTCTTTTTCTCACATGTTTCAGCGGGGATGCATTCGCCTGTTTCTGAACATGTGCCCGAGCCGTCGTCGCATTTTTCTGTAGAAGTGAGTTTGAGGATCTTTTTGCCCTGTGCATCCTCGACGCATGTATAAGTATCTGTATAAGCAGTCGCCGTGCCCTGAATCCTGCATTTGCTGACTGTGCTGCCGAGTTCCGTGCATGTCTCTTGTGCGCATGCGCTGTTGTCCTCATTGCAGCCGTTGCTGCAGGCCCTGCTGGTGCCAGAAATATAATAGAGCTTGCCGTTTTCTGCGCGCGTGCAGATATCGATCAATTCTTTATTTGTATTTGCGTTGCATTTGGTGACGATCTCTTCGCCTTCTTTTTGACAGAGATCATCTTTATCCATGCATCTGGGCGTTTCATCGATTGTCGTGCATATACGCGGGTCTGAATAAGCGGAGCAGTCGGCTTTTCTCAGTCGGCCGGAACTGCATGTGACGAGCGTGTCGCCTTCGCAGTGCTTTCCGTTTGGAGAGCAGGGGATGGGCTCGTAGCATGTGTTGTCGGCGCATACGCCATATCCGTCATAACATTTGGACGAACCGGTTTTGTGATAGAACAGACGGCCGTCTTTAGTTTTTTCACATTTATATTCGTTGACAGATGTGCTGCCCGAAAGGGATGTTTCACAGATTGATTTCGTTTCACCTTCGCTGTCGCATTGCTTAGATTTTTCAATGCAAGAGATTGTCTGATTTGAGTTCTCTGATTGGCAATCCTCATCATTTTCATCACATTCAATCTTGCTTGCTGAATAAAACTCAACGCAAATCTCTGTTTCTGAATATGGATTGCATTTGCTAAGCTTGGTTATACCTGTCTTGCTGCAAGAGAGAACTTCCTCCCCAGCACATGTTGTCTGAAATGTTTTTGAATCGCAGCTCTTGCCCTCCACGTCGCTTGTATCAGAAGCGGAAGAATCGTCGCATGCGCTCAAGCAAAGCGCACCTGCGATACAGAACATGCACATACATAAAGTTTTTTTCATGAATCATCTCCATGGGGGCAATACTGCCAGTCACACCAAATGCCTGCAAACGGCAGGCATTTGGAACATAACACAGATATGATGATTCACAAAGAAGACGATTAATATCGGATCAGCGAGCAATGCCAGATTATGCGTTTGCCTTGTCTTCGCTCTCTTTGATGACGACTTCTGCATCGGGGGCATTTTTCTTGATGCTTTCGATGCCATTGATGCAGCTCTTTTTCGCCTTGTAGCCTTCGCCTGTGGCAATGATTTCCCCATTGCGGGCTTTGAGGCGGAAGCGGAATTCGCCGGCTTTGTCGGTGTAAACTTCGAATTTCGGATTGGTCTTGGTCTCAAAGTTTTCGACGGTCTGGTCTTCGATCGGGGCTTCGGGGGCATTCTTGCGGACGCTTTCGACACCGGCCTTGCAGCTGTCGAGCGCCTTGTAAATCTGTGATGTGGCGATCGTCTCGTGGTTGTTGGCTTTGAGGTTGAACATGAAGCCCGTTTTGGCTTCGGAGATAACGAATTTACCCATGCTGTGCACTCCCTATTGATACAACGACAGCACCATGCTGCTGGGGCAATGGATACGCCCAAAACGCTTTTTTATCAAATATTGAAAGCATAAGTCCTGTCATTTATGTCTGTTCCTGTCTGGGGGCGTTTGTCTGGGGGCCGTCCTATGGCGCGATGCGCCATACGTCCGGCAGCGTGGGGCGCGTCTATGCTGCGCATACGCCGCGCATGTGGCGCGCCTATGCCTGCCGGCATACGCCGCGCATCACCGTGGGCATTGATGATGCCCGCGGTTACCCCAGATAGCGCCCCGACGGGGCGCTTGTGCGCATTTATGCTGCGTATCTTTGGAATCGCCGTCCTCACCACTCAGGATGGCGATTCCATTTTGTGGGACAGGCATTCTTTTGGGTGAGGATGGCGATTCCATTTTGTGGGACAGGCATTCTTTTGGGTGAGGATGGCGATTCCATTTTGTGGACAGGCATTCTTTTGGGTGAGGATGGCGATTCCATTTTGTGGGACAGGCATGCTTTTGGGTAAGGATGGCGATTCCATTTTGTGGGACAGGCATTCTTTTGGGTGAGAATGGCGATTCCATTTTGTGGGACAGGCATTCTTTTGGGTATTCCATTTTGTGGGACAGGCATTCTTTTGGGTGAGGATGGCGATTCCATTTTGTGGGACAGGCATTCTTTTTGGTGAGGATGGCGATTCCATTTTGTGGACAGGCATTCTAACCGGGGGAAGTAATAAATATGGCTCTGTTCATCAGCTGTGGATATGCCAGCACATTTTTTATATTCATGTTGTGAGAGCTTTTGGGTTGTCACGAAAGGCATGCGCAAGGTGGGGAAACGCTTTCGATGCGTGCATGATCTTGCGTGCGGCAGGGGGAGCGCGTCCGTATGCGCGCAAGCGCATAGGACGCGGCGCGGGCGTATCGAGCGTTTAGCGAGATAGCACGCGCAAAAAATGACCTGCATGTCATAGGGGCTTTGTGCGTATCAGATCAGTTCTTGCGCCTGATGCGTCCTCTCCAGTCGTCGTCCATGGCTTCAGAGAGGTTGCAATCTTCATATCGTCGCCTGTTGATGACTTCGCCGATGCCAGCCATGGCGTTGTCCATGCCGTCGCCATCCGTGTCGAAATCGGCGGCGCATTCGCGCTGGATCCCGATGGTTTCGGCGCACTGCGCGGAATCTATATTTGCGCCCAGGAACATGAAATCCCAGTGATAGATGTCGCGTTCGAGGCGGATCATGTCGCGTACCTGCTGTGCATTGAATTCACGGCTTGCATTTTCATAGCCGTCTGTGATGATGACAAAGATCACCTTATGCGGCTTTTGGTGCTCCGGGGTGTTTCTGTGGACATGGACGAGGCCCTGTATGGTTTTGCCGACGGCATCATAGAGGGCGGTGCAGCCGCGCGTGAAATACGTCTTGTTCGTGAGTTTTGCGACGCGGTTGATCGGTTTGCGGTCGTGAACGATCTCGATTTCGTTGTCGAAGAGGACGGTCGTGACGATTGCATGTTCGGGATTTTTCTTCTGTTCCGTGAGGATTTTGTTGTAGCCGCTGATGGTCTGGGCGGTGCAGCCATGCATGGAGCCGCTGCGGTCGAGGATGAATACGAGTTCTGTGAGGTTTGTGTTCGGCATTTTATAATCTCCTTTTAGTGAGGCTGCAGACGGTCTGCAGCGTGTTGGGGCGGATATAGGGGGATTTGCGGTGGAGAAGGTCGCCTGGCAGGCGACAAGGTATTTTTTATGATTTGAGCTTTGTGCAGAATTGAGGCGCTGTGCAAAGCGGTTTTCATTTTGCGGGTTTAGATGCCGCGCGGGCGGGACGCCCGCTTTCCCAGGTTGAGGCGCAGTGCAAAGCGCTTTTCATTTTGCGGGTTTAGATGCCGCGCGGGCGGGACGCGCGCTTCCCCAGGTTGAGGCGCAGTGCAAAGCGTTTTTCATTTTGCGGGAACGGTGGTAATGTCTGACGGGGTGCCGGGGCGCTGTATATAGGAATTATATATAAAAGGAGAAGCGCAATGCCATTTCGTATGATTCATGGAAATATTGTGGATGTGGAAGCGGATGCGATTGTCAATGCGGCGAACACGAGGCTGATGCCTGGAGGTGGCGTGTGCGGCGCGATATTTGAGGCGGCAGGGTTTGAGCGGCTCTATCATGCGTGCCAGGCGATCGGGTATTGCGAGGCCGGGCAGGCGGTAGCGACACCTGCATTCGACTTGAAAGCGAAATATATCATTCATACGCCTGGGCCGATCTGGGAGGGCGGCGCGAAGGGGGAGGCGGTGCAGCTCGCGAGCTGCTATACGACTGCGATGCAGTGCGCGGTCGAGCATCGGTGCAGGTCGATCGCATTTCCGCTGATTTCAGCGGGAATCTTTGGGTATCCGAAGCGGGAGGCTTATCGTGTGGCGCGTGAGGCGATCAGGAAATTTATCGACAAGCACGATATTTTGGTGGAACTCGTCATATTTGAAGCAGGCGACGATATCACGGGGTATGGCGACAGAAATCTTGAAATGCGGCTGGAAGCGCTTTCGCGGCAGATAGACTTTGGGCGAGGAGGAGATAGTTTTTCCGATGCGGCAGAAGCTGGAATCAGCCAAAAGCGCGATATATCACTGTCTGAACATCGGTTGTTCGCGCCCAAAGCGCTTGGGGAAAAGCTGGAAGAAGTCATTGAGGAAAAGAAGGATTCATTTTCAGCGGTCTTGATGCAGATGATCGCGCAAAAGGGCGTAAAGCCTGCGAGCGTATATCGGAAGGCGAATATCGACCGGAGGCATTTTTCAAAGATAAAGGGAAATTTGGATTATGTGCCGAGCAAGCAGACTGCGGTATCTTTTGCGGTCGCGCTTGAGCTTGATATTCATAAGACACAGGCATTGCTCGCGTCGGCTGGTTATATATTATCTGAAAGTTCCAGGTTCGATATTATTGTGAAATTTTTTATTGAGAACGGCGTATATGATATTTTTCAGATCAATGATGCGCTGTTCCACTATGACCAGCCTCTGCTCGGTTCATTTTGAGGCAAACAAAGCTGTGTTTAACGGCTGCGGATATGGGGCGCTGGATGATATTTGGGAGGGGGCTGATGCCCCCTGTTTATGGCTGATGCCCCCTGTTTATGGCTGATGCCCCCTGTTTATATTGATGCAGTCGGAACAGCGTTTTTATAATCGAGCGTCACATCATGGATTTGGATTGCTCGTGGAGATCGCGATGGTGGCAATATCGCTGACGCCGTAGCAGCCGGGGGCGTCGTCGATGTTGAGCTTGTGGGATTCGAGGGCGATATCTGAGGAATCTTTGCAGGAGCGGATCTCTTTGCATTTCTCTTTATTAGAGGGTTTGAAGCCGTCTGCACCGATGTAATCGCAATAGAGCGTCGCGAGGTCTTCGGAGATGCCTGCGGCTTCGAGGACATCTGCGACCGTGACGACAGCCGTGCCGTTCTTTTCGATGGCTTTGTCCGCGAGCGAAGCGATGTCGACGGTCGCTTTGGACTGCCCGTCCACGGTGATCTCGATGTTCCAGGTTTCATATTGCGGATTTTGCGGGTTGGGGGCTGAGGGCTGATCGCCTGAAACCGGGGTGATCTCGATCGTGCCCAGTCCGGTCACGTTGTAGCAGTTGGCCGGTGCATCCTGCATGGTCATCTTGTGGGCGTCGACAAGGGAGACATAAGTATTTTCGAGCCTGTCGCACGTGAGGACTTGTTTGCATGTCTCTTTTTTTCCGGGGCGGAAGCCGTCGGTGCTGACATAATCGCAGAGGTATTGGCTTGTATCGCCGAGGTCGATGTTTGCAGCCGCAAGGATATCGGAGAGCTTGACGGATGCGACGGCGTTGAGTGTCACGGCTTTGTCCGCGAGCGAGGCGATGTCGACGGTGTATGATTTGCCATCGAGGGTGATCGTGATCTCGTAGGGGTCATAAGAGGTGCGATTTTCGGTGACGTAGATCGCCTTGAGGTGATCTACGACGCCGCATGCGGCTGTCGTGTCCGAGGTGCTGAGCGCGCGTGAATCCAGGAAGATATATTGATCTTTGAGACCGTCACAGGCGACAGCAGCGCAGACGCCCGCGTCCGCAAGCGTCTTTTCGCTCTCGTCGGTGCGCATGTCGCAATTATAATTTGAAAGATCCGCGTCGATATTGGCTTTTGTGAAAATATCTGAAATCTTGACGGCTTGTTTGCCGTCGACCGTCGTCTTGGGAAGCTGGTCGATATCAATCTCGCTGCCGACAACTTCGCCGTTGAGGTAGATCCAGACTTTCTGGGCGCTGGATGTCGTCTTGTACATCAGGACTTTTCCGACATTCGAGACGTGGTAGCATCCGTTTTTCATCGGGGCGTCGTCATCATAGAAAAGCCTGTTTGTCTCGATATTGACATAGCTCTGTTTGGTGTATGAGCATGAGACCATGGCGCAGCGCTCCCCTTTGCTGGAAGGCCTGAAGCCGTCGTCGAGTGATTCATAATCGCAGATATATTGCGCGAGATAATCATCGAGCTCGGCATCAGATATGTTGTTGACTCTTTGAATGATATCGGAGATGGCAATGCCTTTCTGATCGAGGTCTTCGGCATGGATCGTGACGGCGAACTGTATCATGTCATTGAGGTTGACGGTGCCTTGGGATGCGTCGTCGATCTTGACTTCAAACGTCTGACCGTCTGCGGGCATCTCTTCGCCGTCGATTTCCTGGGATTCGTTGCAGGCCGTGAGGGTGCATGCAGTGAGCAGGGCAAATATTGGAAGCAATTTTCTCATAATTTCTCCGAAATCAGGTCAATTTAATTTATATCGCACTCGTAAATGCAACAGGGTTGCATTACAGGGAGTGTGTTCTTAGTCCCGATAGTTTTTGATGTCAAGTTCGAGTCGTTTTGTGTCAGTGCATGCGGATCGTGAGGGGGAGTATTTGCGAAATAGCTGCGCAGTGTGCGTTTTCGAGCAGCAAGAGAAAGAAAACCGCGCGATCGGACAGTCAATTCGTGCGAAACAGAAACAGATGGGGTATAGAGAGTCGCGATGGGCGAAAGCCTGTCTTGGGATAATTTTTTTTACGGAAGGAAAGATTTATGTCGAAAGTGATAGGGGCGCCGGCAGATGTCGCCGCGCCGCCAGCAGATGCGATTCGTGCCGAGAACGGCCTGTGCTATAAAGTTTTGAAAGCAAATCCAGAGGGGGAGGCCATCGCGCAGAGCGATTGGGTGAAGATACATTACACGGGCTGGACGACGGATGGAGAGATGTTCGATTCGAGCCTTGTGGAAGGGGAGCCGGCGATATTTCCGATCGATCAGCTGATTCCCGGGATGAGCCAGGCGCTGCAGCTCGGGCATATCGGGGAGTCGCTTCGCGCATGGGTGCCTGAAGAGCTGGCATACAAGGGCGTGAAAGGCGCGCCGCAGGGGATGCTCGTGTTCGATTTTGATATACTGGAGAAGGTGACGCCGGAAACGCCGTCGTTTGAGCCTGTATCGGATGCGGTGTCGCTTCATGACGGCCTGAGCTATGTGATTGCGAAGCGCGGTCATGGGGAGGCGGAGATCTGCGAGGACAATATCATTTCGATAGATTTCACGGGGTGGCATGTCGAGAGCGGGATGATTTTCCATTCATCGGTTCAGAACGGGGAGCCGCTGATCGGGCAGGTGAAGGATCTGTTTCCCGGGTTCAGGGAAGTGCTCGTGCATGCGCATGAGGGCGACCGCCTGACGATCTGGGTGCCGCAGTCTCTGGGCGTGGATCCGCGTGGCGCGCGTCTGAAAGGAGGGCTTGTGTTCAACGTGGACGTGCATGAGGTGCGCCCTGCGCCGAAGGGGATTCCCGCGCCGGACGATGTGGCTGCGCCGCCTGCCGATGCGGTATTCACATCTTCTGGGCTTGCGTCGAAGGTGCTCGTGGCAGGGAAAGGCGACCGGCATCCGAACGCGACGAGCCGTGTGCGTGTGCATTACACCGGGTGGACGACGGATGGGAAGATGTTCGATTCGAGCGTGATGCGCGGCGCTCCCATTGATTTTGGCCTGAATCAGGTCATCGCAGGCTGGACGGAAGGCGTTCAGCTGATGGTGGAAGGGGAGAAACGCCGCCTGTGGATACCGGAAAATCTGGCGTACCGCGGGATGCCCGGCGCGCCTGCCGGCATGCTCGTCTTCGATGTCGAGCTGGTCGCGATTATCTGAGATAGGGACAGAGACGATGATTTCGAGACTTTTTGACTTTTTGGATGAATCGCCTGTGAATTTTCTGGCGGTCGCGGCTGTTGAGAAGCGTTTGAAGGCGGCTGGCTATCGGAAGCTGGATGCCGGGGCGCGCATGAGCGGGATAGAGGCCGGCGCGAAGGTTTATGTGACGCTGAATGATTCGGCGCTGTTTGCCTTTGAAATCGGGCGCAAGGCGCTTGGCGAAGCAGGCATTCGCATGATTTGCGCGCACTGTGACTCCCCGACGTTCCGCGTGAAGCCCGTGCCGGAGATGCGCTCGGAGGGCGGTCTGTGCAAGCTCGATGTGGAGGCGTATGGCGGCGCGATTTACAGCACATGGATGGATCGCCCGCTGAGCCTTGCCGGTAGAGTCGTCGTGGTCATGGGGCCGGAAGGCCCTGAAAGCCGTCTCGTGCACATCCGCCGTCCGCTTCTGACGATTCCTAGCCTGTGTATACATTTCAACCGTCAGGTCAATGCCGGCGCGGCGCTGAGCGTTCAGAAAGATATGCAGCCCATTCTGGGCTATATCGCGGACGAATTCGGGCATCGCGGGCTTTTGATGAGCATCCTTGCGGAGGAGCTTGGCGTGGAGCCCGGGCGGATCATGGATTTTGACCTATATCTCTATGATACGGAGAAGCCGTGCTGTTTTGGCGCGAACAATGAGTTCATCTCGGCCGGCCGCCTGGACGATCTTTCGATGGTGCATGCAGGGCTTGAGGCGCTTCTGGCGAACAGCACGTGTCCGGATTTCACGCGCGCCCTGGCAGTGTTTGACAATGAGGAGACCGGGTCCGGGACGAAGCAGGGGGCGGGCAGCCCGTTCTTCGCGAGCCTGATCCATCGTCTCGTCCTCGCGACTGGCGGCGATGAAGAGGATTATTACAGGACTGTGGCGCATTCGTTTATGATTTCTGCGGACAATGCGCACGCTTATCATCCGAATTATGGCGAAAAATATGATCCCGCATGCCATCCCATTTTGGGCGGCGGTCCGGTGATCAAATATAATGCGGCGCAGAAATATGCGAGCGACGCGATGTCCGCGAGCGTGTTCAAGTCGTTCTGCCTGGCGGCGGACGTGCCGTGCCAGAAATTTGTCAATCACAGCGATATTGCTGGCGGCAGCACGCTTGGAAATATATTGACAGGCTCTCTGCCTGTCTCGGGCGTGGATATGGGAAATGCAATCTTGGCGATGCACAGCGTGAGGGAGACTGGCAGCGTTCAGGATCACATCGGATGTATTCGTGTGTTTACGAAATTTTATGAGTAGGAATATTTTGAATATATAATTTGTGAGGGGGAAGACTCCCCCTGCGCGGCTATTTGCTTTGCAAATACGCCGCTACCCCCACGATTTTATTGTATTATTCAGGTATTCCAGAGGAGGTTGAGATGTTAAGGGAGATGTTGGAAAAGGTATCACACAAGCTGAAGAAGCCCCTTATCGTGCTTGGCGCGACAGGGTTTAGCACGACAGTGGTGGCGTGTTATGGGCCTCCGACGTATCAATACAATACGGAACTCGAAAATGGCGCGATCGAGGTCCTGACGCAGTGTGTCGATGGAAGCCGCGCGAATGCGCAATGCGCGTATGGCTGCCAGGATGGCCTGTGCATTGCCCCTGATATGGCCTGCACAGAAGGGGAATTTGTAGAAATGTGCGGTCAGAATGCGCTGACCAAAGATAAGAAAATCGTCTGCAAGGAGGGCGCGGTCGCGGAAGTTCCGTGCGCGAACTGCCATGCAGAAGACGGACAACTGAAATGTGACGACAACGGCCAATAAGGGAGCTGATATGACAGACGGACCGGTATTGAATTCACACAACAAAGCGGAATATCCGCCGATGCATACGGCGGAACATATCCTGAATCGCACGATGGTGGATATGTTCGGTTGCGAGCGATCTAAAAACGCACATATCGAGCGCAAAAAAAGCAAATGCGATTATCACCTGCCTGTGGCGCCGACAGATGCGCAGATCGCGGAGATTGAACGCCGCGTGAATGACGTGATCGCATCGTGTGCTGATGTGACAGTGAGTTTCGTGAAGCGTGATGAAGTGCCGGCGGATGTGGATTTGAGCAAGTTGCCCGGTGACGCAAGCGAGACGCTCCGGCTGGTCCGCGTAGGGGATTATGATGTCTGCGCGTGCATCGGTACGCATGTTGAGAACACGCGCGAGATTGCGCCATTTAAGATCATCTCCTCGGATTGGAAAGACGGCATCTGGAGAGTTCGCTTTAAGTTACTTGAGAGTTAAGGGGATGGGGAGGTTTTGTGGGGGGAACCCTTTCTTTGGGGCCCAAAGAATGGGTTCCCCCCACACCCCCTTCCTAAAGAAAGGCGATATTTTTGTGTGGAGAGGCGTTGGTGATTTTGGGTTGATAGTAAGTTGGTGATTTGGGTTGATGGTAAGTTGGTGATTTGGGGGTGATGGTAAGTTGGTGATTTGGGGGTGATGGTAAGTTGGTGATTTTGGGTTGATAGTAAGTTGGTGATTTGGGGGTGATGGTAAGTTGGTGATTTTGGGTTGATGGTAAGTTGGTGATTTTGGGTTGATGGTAAGTTGGTGATTTTGGGTTGATGGTAAGTTGGTGATTTTGGGTTGATGTGTGTTTTGAGGGATGGGTTTTGGAAGATTTTGAGGATGTTATTTTCAGGGGAGATCAGAGCGCGAGTATTTGAAGGATGAGCGGGAGGATGTCTTTTTTGATCATGGCCTGAGTGAGGCTGTGTTCGCCTTCGATGAGGCGGAACTGATCTTTGCCGTATGCCTTGATGAATTCCTTTTGGCAGTTGACGACGGGATCATTTTTGCCGAAGATGCCCCAGACGAGTTTTTTTTCAGCGGGGGTGATGTTTTTCAGGGAGAGGTTTTTCTCGATATCTTTGAATTCCTCGACCATCTGTCTGTCGACTTTGAAAGAGGTTGCGCCGTCCTGTCTTTTGTTTTGGAATTCGACATTTTTGTTGAGGTGTTTGAACGTGAGCAGTTTGGCCATCTGTAGTGCGGGGTTGACGCAGATGCGCGGGAAGCCTTTGAGGAGTTCGGCGTACATGGCGCCCATGGACGTGCCGATGATGAGATCGGGCGTTTCCTGTGCGGTGAAGTTCTTGAGGAATGGGAGGGCCTGAGATGGCATGACAGGGATGTCAGGGGAGAGGACGGAGACGCCGTAGTCTTGAAAGAGATAATTTCTGAGCGCGATGGCGGTACCAGTGCTTCCAGCGCTTGAAAAGCCGTGCAGATATAATATTTTTTTCATGGCAAGTGATACCCAAGTGAAAGAGATGAGTTGTATGCGGAATACATTGGAATCTTCGATGAAGATTCATTGAGGCGAACATATCAAAATTATATTAAAATGTCATTAGATTGTTTCTGAGTGTCTGAAGAGGATGTGGGGGAGGAAGAGTTTTTTGGGGGCAGCGAGTCGCGGCGTGCATGGCGGCGCGTAACGCGCAGCGTAGCGCCGCCTGCCGGGCGTATTCGGAGAATAGCCCGGCGCAGGAATTTGAACGTATTTCCGCGCTGCGGTTAAATCATTGACCAGAGGCGGCCTGTTATGTTATGATAGGCTCACAAGTGCTAAGGGGGAGTAAAACTCAAAGTTAGCATTAGATCATCAGACCCACAGAAGATATGAAAAGAATATTTGAAATTATTTTAGCATCAATGATTTGTGTATTGCCAGGTGGCGCGGCTCTGGCGGATACTTATATACCGTCTCGCACGATCAATCTGGTGTATGACGATTCTGGGAGCATGCTGAGGATCGATGGGACGCAGACATGCGTGGACACGTGGTGTCAGGCGAAGTACGCGATGGAAGTCGTGGCATCGATGCTGGATGAGCGTGACGAGCTGAATATCTATTATATGAGCGATTATGTGGGCAAGACGGAGACGCCGCCGAGGCTGAGGCTGCACGGCAGCCGCGATGCTCAGGCCGTGGCGGCAAATGTGGCGCAGATTCACAACACGATCACGCATGCGTCGAACACGCCGTTTGCTGCGGTGAAGAAGGCTTATGCGGATTTGCGTCAGTCGCATGCAGATGAGAACTGGCTGGTGGTGCTGACGGATGGGGAGTTTGAAGACGGCAAGTTCACGAGCAGGCAGGTGGAAGAGGCGTACCAGCAGTTCACGCGCGGCGGCAGAGTGAAAGTGATGATGCTCGCGATGGGCGGGAATGCTGCGCAGATCAAGTCGGACGAAGCGCGCGGGATTTATTTTGAACATGCGGTGACGACGAAGGAGATCCGGACGAAGCTGACCGGGCTGACAAACCAGATATTCCAGCGGAATGCGCTTGAACAGAAGGATTCAGCGAATATCAGCTTTGATGTGCCGATGAAGCAGCTGATTGTTTTCGCGCAGGGCAAGGATATTCAGATCAACGGGATCAAGCGCGGCGATCAGCATTATGCGCCGTCTGCGAATGTGCATGCGATGTATTCGACGCAGTCGTCTGATCCGAAGCCGAGCTGCAACCTGTATGATGAAACGCTCAACGGGAAGGTGGCGACGTTCAACGGAGCGTTTCTTTCGGGGGATTATCAGATCGAGCTGACAGGCACGCCGGACAGCATCGAAGTTTATTATAAACCTGATGTCGATGTTAAATTATATTTATATGATGAAATCGGCAATGATGTGACAGACAAGCCGAAGCTGAATAACGGCAAATATAAGATTGGGTTTGGATTTGTCCGTGCAGGCACGGATGAGAAAGTGCCGGAATCGAAGCTGCTCGGAGAGCCTGAATTTGAAGCCAAGCTGGTCAATAATGACAAGGAGATGCAGGTTCATGCCGGCGATATTGTTGAGATACGGGATGGCACGCTTGACGGGGATTTTCATGCATTATATTTAAAATATAATCGCGTGCATACAAAACTTGAGCAGCGTTCAATATATTTTACAAATCCGCTTGAATGGCAGGTGGACGGGCATGAGGCGTTTCATCTGACCAAGGAGGGGCTTTCGGACGGGAACGTGCCAGTGCGCGCGCATATCCGCATGAAGGATGGGGAGAGCCTCGTGGAGCTGACGGCGGAGCAGTGGGCAGCGCTGAGCGTGCCGGATGTCGTGGAGATTCTGCCCGAAGCGGAGGATGATTCGTCGAAAAAGGCGCGCAGGAAAAAGAAGGCTGCGGAGCCGAATTTTACGTTCAAGGTGGAAAAAGATCCCGGCGAAGCGGGCAAGGTGCTGATTTATCCGTCAGTCGATGCCGGACGCGTGATGTCGCTTCCGCGCGATATCGATCATTTTGTGATGAAGGGATGCACGGAGTTCGCGCTTGGGGAATCGACGGCTTACGGATGCAGCGCAGATACCAGCATCGCGATTCAGAATGATATCAAATGGTGGGAGTATTTCCTGGACTGGCTTGAGCGCTGGTGGAAGTGGATTCTTGCATTCATCATCTTGCTGGGCTATGTGCCGCCTGTGAAGAAATATTTGCCCGGCATACCGAGCAATCCTGATATCGAGATGAAGGCGAACAAGCTTGGCAAGGCGGATTCGAGCACGCGCGGGGAGTTCAAGCGGTCGATGTTGAACATTCTTCCGTACCGGCGGAATACCGGGGAGCTGAATCTCAAGAAGATCACCGCGCCCGGTCTGAATAAGACCCTGAAGTTGAAAGCGACGGGCGGCAAGAAAGTCATTCTCGAGAATGCAAAAGATTATGCAGGGAAAACGGAGATCACGTTTGGCGGTCTTTCAGTTCCCGCCGCATTGAAGAAAGGACGAGAGTTTAAATTCGGCACATCACAGCCGGTCACAGTCAAGACAGAGAATTTTATATATAATTGCACATTACTGGCGAACAAGAAAGCCAGGAAGGGCAAGTCATCGCAGAAAAGGAGAAAGTAACCCATGATCGCACCCACTCTTCTCATTGGCCTTGGTGGCACAGGCTCAAAGATTGTCCAGCGCGTTGCAAAGCTTGTGACAGAGGATCAGCTCAGCCGGATAGGGTTTGCTGTATTTGATACGGATATCAACGAGCTTCGAGACATTCAGAGGGCGAATCCGTTTATCAAGACGATTCAGACCTCGACAAAGCTTTCGGTCGGAGAATATCTGAATATCGATACGCATGCCCGCGATGAGTGGTTCCCGGTGAACTCGATATTGAACAGCAAGACGCTGACAGAGGGGGCTGGACAGGTCCGGGCGATATCGCGTCTGGCGCTTGAGACCGCGATTCGCCAGGGGAATATGGAGCCGCTGCATCAGGCGGTGGAGAATCTGTACAAGCTTGAGGAAGACCATTCGGATCAGGCGCTTCGCGTCGTGATCGTGAGTTCTTTGGCTGGCGGTACGGGATCTGGGCTGATTCTGCCAGTGGCGCTGTATTTGAGGAATTATCTTGCGACACGGTTCCAGCAGAGCGCGAACATCACGCGAGGATTTTTCATCCTTCCGGAAGTGTTTTATGAAGTGATTCGCGGACAGGCGGAGCGCAATAATTTGAAATGCAATGCGTATGCGACGATTCGCGAGCTGGATGCATTTTTGATGAAAGGCGACGGGACGCTTCCCGAAAAGTTTGAGCGCACGGTGAAGCTCGAATTCCCGAGGGTCGGGTCTAAAGACTTTGATGAATATAATATTCGTCCATACGATTTCTGTTTCCTTTTTGACGCGCAGAATACGGAAGGCAAGAAGCTGAACAGCTTTGACCAGTATCTGGATCATGCCGCGAGTTGCATTTATGCGCAGTCGATCGGCCCGACGAACAAGCGCAGCAATTCGTCGGAGGACAACACGATCCGCGAGCTCTGTGCGGAACGCGGGCGCAACCGCTATGCAGGCGCGGGGTCTTCGCGCCTGGTGTATCCGGTGGATGATGTCCGAGAATATGTGGCGATCAAATGGACGCAGGAATGCGTGTCGAATGCGTGGCTGAAGTTTGACAAGATGTTCAGCGATCAGCGCGCGAAGAATTCGGAGATGCTCGAACAGGGCATTACGGTGAAAGATGCCGATCCGGCCGAGAGCTATATCCAGAGCGTGGAACAGCTTGCGGAACAGCGCGATCCGTTTGCGAAAGCGCTTCAGGATCAGTGCATGATGTATGATAATGACGGGCTGCGTGTTTTGGGGACGCGTTGGGATGAATATATGAAAAATCTCAAGGCGTTTGTTGAACAGAACGTCAAAGGGTGCCCGGATCTTGATGCGCAGCGCGAAGCGGCGCAGGGACGTTTGGGCGATATCGTCGGCGGTACGGATACGGATGATCGCATCGGGGATGCTTGGCATGAGATTGATAAGTATTGGCAGCTCGTGGTGCGAAAGTGCGATGATACCGCGCAGAATATCGCTTATTCGATATTCCAGGCGCAGTCGGACAATGTGACAGCGGAGAAGCGCAATTATCAGCTCGAGACATATCTTCGCGATTCTAATAATAGTTTTATACATCCCAATGCGGTTCGTTATTTCCTCTATAAATGCGCGGCGTTGTTCAAGACCGAGCTGACGGTGACGAATAACAAGATGAGCAAGGATCTTGTGGAATATTATGAAAAGACTTTCAAGTTGATGGCGGATGATCCGGAAACGGATGCCGTGGAGACCGTGGATCAGCTGGGCGACCGCAAGAAGAGCATGCGCGATAAATTGAAGAACCGCATGGGGAATACGACGGACGACCAGGATGATATGAAAGATATCATGTCTCAGATGCTTCAGAAATGCGACGAATATCGGTTTTATGGTGTGCTGGCCAGTGTTCTGAAGGAAGGGCAGGGGTATTTGAACAGCCTTTGCGAAGCGTTCAAGTGTTTCTATGATAATTTTGCGGTCAAGATCTCGGATATGTCGAGACGGCTCAACGAGATTTCTCGCAAATATGTGAATGCGCCGGGGAAGACGACGCGCTATGTGTGTGCGTCGAAGGAATGCCTGGATAAGATGGTGAAGCGTATGCCCTATACTGGCGGAATCGTTCAGATTGACGGGGATCTTGCGGACACGATCTATTCCAAAGTCAGGAAATATGCAATTGAGAAAGAAAAGCCGCGCAATGCGTTCACGGTGATTTTCGAGGATGGCATCATCGGGTATTTCAAGGCGAAAGTGATGAAAGAATACGGCTCGCGCGTGGATGTGGACATCCTGACTGCGCTCGAGAAGGAAATAGAGCTGCTAGAAGGGGAGCAGGAGCCGGCAGTTCTTGAGCAGAGGGTGATCAAAGTCATCGATAACACGCGGAGCCTTTCCAATCCGTTTATCGAGCGTCCGCTCGGGGAGCAGCGCGCGCCGATTTCTGCATGCGCATATAACCCGGCGCTTGATCCGCATGATGATTCGCCGCGTTCGATGCTTGTCGGCAAAGTGCTGAAGAATTTCGGCGGCTCTGCGGATGAGGATATTTCGCGTTATGAGATTGTATTTTATCAGGCAATCTATGGCCTTCG
Organism: Pseudomonadota bacterium; assembly: GCA_017464085.1. Classification (GTDB taxonomy): domain Bacteria; phylum Myxococcota_A; class Bradymonadia; order UBA4248; family UBA4248; genus UBA4248. The sequence goes on along the minus strand of JAFUEE010000092.1, from coordinate 26,692 downwards.
CGCGAACAAGCTGTCGAAGTTTTCACCGGCAGTCGAGGGCTCTCATGGAGAAGGTGAATATTTCAAGGCATATTATGAGCTTGTGAATCAGATCACGCCGAGCACGGAGCGCACGCCGGTCATCACGCCGCATATCGATTGCCGCTGGCATGTTGTGGCAAATATGCCTGATCTCGACGAGACGAATCAGAAGAATCTTGAAAACAGGATATATCGTGCGTTTATGCTCGGTCTGCTTTATCGCATGATCGAGTGTTCGACGACGCCTCGCGGCAAATATATTTATAAACTTCGCTTTGGGCGGAATCCGGAAGAGTTTGTTGTTTCTAACAAAACGCCGTGTGATGAGTTTTATGAAGTTCTGGATGCGTTGACGATCAATCCGGTGATTGTGAGCAATATCCTGAAGGATACAGAACGGCAGCTTGAGCGTGAAGTGACATCGAAGACACTGTTCATGCATTCCAAGCTTTACAAGGCGCTTTTGTCGCTTCAGATTCGCCAGTATGAGGACATTCAGCCGGTGACGCTTTTCGATCTGGTGTCGTTGCTGAAGATTTCTGCGCCCTCGACGGAATTCTCAAGTGCGCGAGGCTATGAGATTCTTGAGGCGATGCTCGATACCGTTCACGATTATATGGCGCGCATCACGCCTGAGAGCGAGCTTGAGGTGTGTTATGGCAATTTTGTGTATGAGCATTATCTGACGTTCTATAACCATCTTGAGGTATATCAGGATATCCGCGATACGAACGGCATGGTGACGAATTATCTGAAGAACTATGATTTTGCAGATTTCCTCGACAACATGCAGCGGTATGTCTGTGATGTGCTCAAGCAGGCGGATTTTGAAGACAAATGCGATACGTTCAAGCAGGTGCAGGATCTGATTCGTGATATCACCTCTCGTTCGGTGTCCGCGTCTGCCATCAAGTCATCAGCTTCTGTAACAGATTGGGAGTGATCGCGATTACCCGGCCAGCCATTTCAAATGGCTGGCCTAATTCCTTTCGGTGACGAATTTGTATACACTGATTATAGTTAATAAGCGCACGTCTGAGGTTCTTAAAAATCACAGGTTTTTGTTCGATCACTTTATTGATGCGGGTGAATTGGAGTTCTGTGACTGGAATGAGGGCGGGAATGATGTCAATTCGACAGTTCCGGACCTCTATAAGCGGATACGCGGCAAGAAGATCTGGCGTGCAATTATTATCAATACAGATTCACTGTTTGGCTATAAATCAAGTCCTGTTCCGAGTCGTGATAATCCATTTGATTATTCAGGAGTTGATTCGGAAACCTTTCCGCACGAGAGCCCGATTCCGCTGATACGTTTGACGCATCTGTTGGGGGGGTATGTGTCTTCGCCGCCAACAGAGTTCGTGCAGGCATACGAATTTTATGATGATCAGACCGGGGAACGGATGCGGATGAGCGAGTCTGAGTTTGATGCATCTCCCTATCATGACCTGCTGTCGAAGTCTGAGCTGAAGAGCATATTTCTGGAGAAGAAGCCGTCAACAGAAGTTGTGAATGCCTATCGAGAGATGTCAGAGAAGTATGCGCTTGATGCCGTGAGACCGTCGGAGATACTTCTGGTGGCGACGCGGCAGAAGTCGGAGGACAACACGCGGGCGAAGATCATGTCGGCGTGGCAGAATCACTTTGAGGGCGGGAGTTCGAATTTCTGGGAACGGAATAAATATCCGACGGAATGTAGATTTTTATTTTCTGAGATTTCAAAGATAGATAACGCGCTTCATGCGCAGGATATCTCATGTTTTTGGCTTTCGGTCTTGTCGTTGGCCGTCAATCATGTATCCCCGAGCACGCTTCAGGCGTATCGTCTGTATCGGCTTTGGGTGGAGCTTGATATGTCGCAGTTGGCAGAGAGCCTTTCCGACCACATCGATATGATGGAGGCGGCATATAAATATGTAAAACAGCAGCTCGGTAAGCTTCCGGACTTGAATTTTGAGACGGATGAGGAGCTTCTGCCCGTGCAGGTCATTCCGCTTGCGATGACCAAGAAAGATGATGGGGCGCAGTATCTGGATATCAATGGCAATTCTGCCAATCAGGAGGCTTTTGGAAGTTATTCCGCAAAGCAGGATGAGCTTCAAAAGAACTTGACGAACCAGGCGGTGAATCCAAGACGTGCGATTGATCGTGCTGCAAAGCTTGTGAAGACTAAATCTCGTGGATTTTATGGAGAGGCATACGAGCTTGATGAATATCAGATGGATGATCTCCGCGAAGAATTGAATGATTATGAGATGGAGATATTCACGACGCGTCCCAAAAATGCATTTAGCAAGGAGAAGACAAGGGAAACGGGCGATATCGTTTCCAACCAGATTGCGAAGACTGTAGCGCCGCCGATGAGTACGGAATCGATTATCATCGCAGGCGTGATTGCTCTTATTTTGGTATGTATTGGCAATATATATTATTTCAAGCAGTCATACGAGGAAGGAACGCTGGGATGGGCAGTCGTTCTGACGCTTGTGGTAGTTGCTGTGACTGCGATTGGGGGGGTGATCGCGCTGAAATGGCATCAGAATATGATGGAGGAGCGCATTCGGGCTGCAACACAGCCGATGCGCGAGACCGTCAATGAGGTGCATGAGAGCAATGCATGTTTTGAGAATTATTTTACGAATGTCTGCACATATATGAAAGGTCAGTCGATGCTTCAGGGATCGAGGCTTTGCGACGATCGGAGCACGTCTGACAGAAGTCGTCTGAATGCCCATTCTCGTGCGATTAAAAGTGTGATGGAACGTGATCGCGTGTGGCTGTTTGATTTTGATTTGGTACGTTGTCCAGAAGAGCGTAAATTAAACGTATCGTCTTTGTTTGATTTTCATCAGCCGCCTGAGGTAAATCAGTTTTATCGATTGCCTGCCAATTCTGAACCGGAGACTATGCTTGTGAATACGAGTGGGGAAACATGTACGGCACCGTATGCATTTATCCAAAAATTGATCATCGAGCGCGAAGAAGTGTTCGACGACATGGAGGTATGAGATGAACAGTCCGCTTCTCTATCAGTGCATTCTGTGGTGTCTCCCTTATGTGGCGCTTTGTATGGGATGCTTGGCGCTCAATCTCCCGAAATCGGTGAGAAGTCGGCAGTTTGCGATGCCGATTGTCGCCGTGCTTTATTGTCTGATTTTAATGACGACACTTGATCAGCTTACGACATCATTCCGCGAGCTGCTCAGTGAGCATGAGAAAATTCTTGAGATGCTTGGATCTACGCAGATTGATTATTTTATCGTCTGTGTGGTGAATACAGTTATTTTACTTATCTTCTTTATCGTTAAAGCTATTATTTTGTTGATTGTGAATGTGGTTTGGAAATCGCAATCACTTATGGAATTGACTTCAAGTATATTTTATGAAGAGTATATTAACGGAAAGATTGAAAAGTTTGTTTCAAGCGATCTGAATGATGAAGAGGATGCTTCAGAGGAGACAACAGAAAAATCATCTAATCCCTTTGAAAAGAAGGATAAATCTGAGGATAAGAAGCCAGAGGATATCCATGAGTGGATATTAAAGATTAAGTATTCGCAATTTAAGACATATTATTGGGGATTTTATATTGCCTTGATATTTGTGTCTGCAATCGTGTTGATGTTATCGCTGTATCGCCCAGATTGGGAATGTTTCCAGGGAATATTTTATCCTGTTTTTGCAGTGATATTGCTTGGTGAAATCGTATTTTATTTATCAGGCCCAACGGAATGCACGACGCCAAAGGAGAAGGCGAAGGGACCGACGCGTGAAAAGATTGATCCGAATTTTGAACAGCTGATCGACACGATCAATCATGCATACGATGATAATAATTTCAAAGGCTACCCGATTCAGATGCGTCCTCAGACGTCGGATTGTTCACTGCTTCTTGAAGATCTTGCGGCAAGTCCTGAACATGATAAGCGTCTGATTTCCGGATTTTTTGACAAACTTGAGAAGGAAAAGATTGAATTTCATGAAGATGAGATTTTAACAGTACAGCAGCTTCTCAGCGGTAAAAGCACGATGATTTGCAATCCGTTTTACCGCGATCTGACAAATGTGCTGGTTCTTCCAATCTTTAGACATTTGATGAATTTTAGAAAATGTCTTGTCATTGTAGGGCGAGAGACAGCGGTTGAGGATGTTAAATCCTGGATTGACGGGGCTTTGGTGGATTTTACAGGCACGAATAGTCTATGGGTATCAGAGATACTTTCTCCGAATGTTTGTGAATCAGATATTGGTATATTGAAGTTTAGTGATATTTATAATCTTAAATTACATCATATTAATCATCATTTTTTGCAATCAGTTGGCTTTGTACTGATTATAGAACCATCGCGTATTCTTGCGACAGCGCAAATGGGATTGAGCATCATCGTGAGCCATTGCGAGACTGCTGGCAAAGATATTGTCTATTGCGCATGTGATAGGAATTGTGATGGACTTGTGGATAGTCTCTCGCATGCGCTCAAGACGGATTTGACGGAAGTTGTGGCTACGTCTGCTGGAGCGGGATATATGCTCCAGAATTTCTGGTATTCGTATCCGCTTGAAGTACAGCACCGCATTCTGCCAACGGTATCGAGAGATCTTGGATTTGGGACAGAACTTGGGCTTTATGCGTTTCATTTTGGCATCAGGCCAGTCAGATGGATCAGCAGTGACAAATTCCCGATCCGTGATATCAAATGGATTGATGGACAGTATTATCAGCAGTTGTGTGATATATCAGGGCTTTCGGCGACGCAGGCGGCGTTTAATGAAAACTTTATCGTTGAGACAAATCTTTGGAATCTTCAGCGCTCGGATGAGCTTTATTTGACACTCGAAGACGAATTTCAGAATTTGTTTGAAATTGGTCGCGTGTTTAAGTCGCGCTCCAGGAAAGTTAGTATCGTCAATATTTTGTGTGAGTCTTATCTGCTCCGCGATTATATGCTCGATAATTTGAAGCTCTTTGCTGAAGATGCCAAGGCGCTTCCGACGTTTGTGCCTGATTTTGCCAGGACAGAGCGCAATGCCACGCTTAAGCTGATCATGATGATGGCTAATGCGCCTGTACGTGAGGAGATTATCGAGCGCGAATTGATGCTCTGTGGCATTTCTTCGGATGATATCTATGTGACGCTTCAGACATTGATCAAACGCCATTGTCGCACACATGATACGACACTTGCTGTGCGCTTTGCAGATGAAAGCCAGCCGGATGGATTGACTCGCAAGACGATAAGGTCTTTTGAGATTCAAGATAATGATGAGCTCTCTGATTATGCACAAAAGCTGAAGACTGCATATTTCCTCGCGGAAGATGAGCTCGATGCGCATCATTATATTGGTGCCAAACTTTATGGGCATGTCTTTCAGACATATTTGCCTGGCCAGTTTGTCAGCATGGATGGCAAATATTATGAAGTGCTTCGGATATCCCCCCAGAATGGCGTAATCATTCGTCGCGCGGCAGATCATATTAACGGGCGTAAATATTATCGTCAGCTTCGCAATATCATGCTGACTGGATTTGAAGCCGAGCAGACAATGGGAAGTACTCGATCTGTGTCGGGACTTGAGTTTACGAGAGGATTTGCTGATTTCAGTGTTGAAACTCGCGGATACCTTGAGCTTTCAGATTATCATGATCTGAAAAACGCCAAGGAGGTGCTCGTCAACGGCATACCAGAACGACAATATATCAATAAGAGCGCATTAAGGATTCGTTTGCCAAATGTTGCGAACGAAGTTCGTTATACGATCTGTATATTGCTCAATGAAATCTTCCGGACGACTTATCCGGATGCGCACCAGTTTATTTCTGCTGTTATGCCACTTTCTGAAATCAAGTCTCCTCGCCTGAAACCTATCCTGCCTGATTTCAGTGGGGTATGTGAAGATGACTGTATCTATATTTTGGAAGACAGCGAGATTGATATGGGGCTCGTTGTTTCTGTGGAGCGAAACCTTAAACGTTACTTTGAGATCATCACCGAACTCTTGCTCTGGCATAGCGAGAAAATGCTTGAAGTTGCTTCCTTTGGCAATCTATCTGATCTTGATGAGGATCAGGCTTCAGAGGATGCGGAAGCTGATGATTCAGCCGAGGGAGATGAAAAAGCCGATATGACGCTATGGCAACGCATCAAGGCTTGGTTTGCCTCTCTGTTTGAGAATAAAAAGAATCGGGAGGTTGATCGAGAGGATGTCACGCACAACGGTGAACTGCCCAATGGGGATGCGGAGGAGCCTGTCGAGGATGAGCCTGAAGAGGAAACGCCTGAAGAATTGCCTGAAACTGAATATCAGAAGTCTTGTTTCTTGAAGTTTGGATATGAAAACTTTGATGAGTGTCTGCTGACTTCCAGAACATTGTCTTATCTTTCTGCATTTGGTTTTGATGAGAATCAGCTCACGCATATCCGTAAATATGCTGTCAGAAAGTATGAATATGTTCCTTCTGAGAATTCGCATTATTGTGATTTCTGCGGCAAAGAAGTGTCTGAGGGCAAGTATAGGACGCTTGATGACGGACGAGAACAGTGTAAGCATTGCGAGAAGACTGCGATTGAAACTGTTAAGGAATTCAGAAAATTGTTCCGTCTCGTAAAGAAACAGTTTGAGCGCGTCTATCGGGTGAAGCTCAATGAGACCATTCATATTTATCTGACGACTGCCGAAGAAATCGCAGCAGAACTTGGTTCGACGTTTACGCCGACACCTGGATTTGATGCTCGTGCTGTAGGTTTTGCAAGACGTCAGACTGTAGATGGCAAACTCGAACACAGTATATATATCGAAAAGTCTTCTCCGCTTGAAGCAGCCATGGCGACAATCGCGCATGAACTGACCCATATCTGGCAATATGGGCATTGGGATCTTGATGCGATGAACGGACTTGGGGAGTTTGAGAAACAGGAACGCATGGAGGGAATGGCGACCTGGAGCGAGATTCAGTTTATGTATTCAACTGGGCATTATAAATATGCAACTCACTTGGCGGTCACGAGTCGCGCGCGGACGGATGTGTATGGGCGCGGTCTTGTTCGATATGAAAAAGCATTTCCGCTCGCTCAGGATGGCGTGATCCGAAAATCACCATTTCATGGCTGATATCTTGTCTGTGGCGCGATGATGAACCTCAGAACGCTAAATATGAGCGATGTTCATGTGAATTGGCTCATGTACGCGTCATGTCTAAAAACTAAAAAAGCCGCATCTCTGATGCGGCTTTTTTTAGATGATTAAATATCAATATCAAATATGATTGCGTCTGCGTCTGCGCATCAGAAGCATTCCGAGCAGCCCAATGCTGAGTGCCGCGAGCGGGCTGTTGGCAGGGGAGAGTGGGGCGCTTGAGCAGTCTGAATCATCGGCAGAGGACGGCTGAGGCTGGATGGGCTCAGAGGGATCCGGCTGGATGGGCTCAGAGGGATCCGGCTGGACAGGATCAGGTGTTGAAGGATCCGGCTGGATGGGATCAGGTGTCGAAGGATCCGGCTGAGTTGGATTGGAGGGCACTGGATCTTCCGGAGTAGGATCAATCTGTGCCTGACAGGCTGGAAAGTCCACACATTCATAATCGTCGCAGTCGGTGCGGCCGTTTCCGTTATCATCTAATTTGTTGTCGCAGATTTCCGGAATTGTTGTGGAGCAAGCATCATAATTGACCGTGCAATCGGCATTGCAAGTCACTGAGCCGGATTTGAAGACTAACATCCATTCGCTGCATCGAGTTTCATCGAGGAGGAAGGCTGTCTTGTCGCATTCTTCATTGCCATCTACGATGCCATTGCCGCAGACCGCCTTAGGTTTGCAAGTTTCGTCTGTGGCGCATTCCGGGTCATCGCAGTCAATCTTTCCATTTTGATTGTCATCTATTTTATTGTCACAAATCTCATCGGGGACGACGACTGTTTCTTTGCAGGCGCTGTAATCAATCTGGCACGTTTTGGTGCATGAGACACGTCCGGAAGCGTATTTGCTGTCCCAGCTGCTGCAGAGCGTCTTGTTGTCTTTAAAAGATGTCGTATCGCAGAGCTCATCGCCATCGATGATTCTGTCGCCACATACGGGCGCGAGCACGCACTCGCTGAAATCGAGGCCGCATCCTTTTGTGCATTTGACATTTCCAGATGCGTATTTGCTATCCCAGGCCGCACAAGTCGTCTTGTTTCCAAGGAAATTCTCCCCATCGCACTGTTCTGTATTGTTGACGATGTTGTCACCGCAGAAAGCGGGTTCTGAGCAGCCGGCAGTAATGATGGAGCGGCAGTCGTCTGCGCAGATCAGCGTGCCGGTCGAGCCTTTGCCGACAACTTTTTCGCATGTGTTTGTGCTGGTTGTGAACTTGTCGCCATTTGCGCCATGGTCGCAGACTTCACCAACTTTTCCGTTGACAGAGCCATTTCCGCACCAAGCGACACATGCGGATGTATCATATTCGCATGCGTCAGAGCACGTGGCTGTGCCGCTGGCATAGAGATCAGGGAAAAGCGTGTTGCAAGCTTTTTTGTTCCCGGAAAACTTTGTACCGTCGCAGACTTCGCCGGCGTCGAGCTTGCCATTTCCGCAGGCAGGTCCGGTCTCGCAGAGCGCATAATTGATCGTGCAGTTTGCGTTGCATGAGACGCTGCCTTTTGCGTAGGAATCATCCCATGCGGAGCAAAGCGTTTTGCCGCCGAGGAAAGTGTTGCCGTCACATTCTTCATCGCCATTGATTACGCCATCGCCGCATTTGGCGGGCTTGGAGCAGCCGGATGTGTCGATGGCGGAGCATTGGTTGACGCATTTGAGCGTGCCTTTTGAGCCAGGGCCGACGAGTGTCTCGCAGGTTTCCCCGCCGAACTTATCACCGTCGCAGACCTCCCCAACTTTTCCATTGAGAGAGCCGTTGCCGCACCAGGCAACGCAAGCGGACGTATCATATTCACAATTCTTGTTGCACGATACTTTGCCGCTGACATAGAGGTCTGGGAATATTGTGTTGCATGAAGTGCGGTTATGATAAAATTTAGTGCCGTCGCATGCTTCGTCACCGTTGACGATGTTATCTCCGCAACGCGCCTCGGATTTGCATGCGCTGACATCTATTTTGCAATCTTTTGTACATTTAAGCGCGCCAGATGTATAGAAATTATCATAATCTGCACATGATTTATAATCATTTATAAACAAAGCCCCGTCGCAGTCTTCGCCATCGCTGAGTTTGCCATCGCCGCAATATTCGACTGCTTCGCAATTGCTATAATTTATGGTGCAATCTTTATTGCAAGAGACGGTTCCTCCAGAATATTTATTGCTATCCCAAGCTTCGCAAGTTGTTTTATCGCCGCTGAAATGCGTGCCATCGCATGCTTCGCCGACATTGACGATATTATTACCGCAATATATACAAGCGGGATCTTCGTGGTCGGTTTTCCCGTTGCCATCATCATCCATGCCATTGTCGCAGACTTCGTGGTATTGCGTGGCGACTTCGGGGGCGATGCCAATAATCCAGTCATAATATTCCTGAACGGCTGTGTTGACCGAGTAGGAACGGCAAGGGGAGTCACCCCAGCTTGTGACTGCCGAGACATATTGTATGCCGCCCATCGTATAGAGGGAAGGACCGCCAGAATCGCCGTTGCACTGACCGCCGCCGATGCGTGTATTATAGAATGTGCCATAGTTGATTGTGACATCCCATGAACGATCAAATTCGCCTTGGCTGTCGCAATAATATTTGCTCGGATGACAGCCTTTGACATGATGATTGCCGACAAAACAACCAGATTTGGAATCGCTTGGATTGGCTGAACCGCAGTAGAATGTCATGTTGCGCGTGATTTCTTTTTTAGTCTGCGAGACGCCGTTTTCGTCATATCCAAACCCGACGACTTTCATTTTTGCGGGAAGTTTGGAATTATCGATTGGCAGCCATTTGGGATGCGGCAGAATCGGCTTTGTCACGCTTTCTTTCATGGGATTTTTAAGCTTGATCAGAGCGATATCGTAGCCTTTGTTGATGGCATCGGAATATTCTGTTGGCCAATATATATAATCTTCGCCAGCAATATGATAAACTGTACCGCTGCCATTTTTGGTGCCAATAAAAATCATCTTATCTTTATTATTTGCTTTAGCAGTGGCGGTAGGTGAAGCTTTATCTGCGACACAATGACCGGCTGTGAGCACCCAGCTTGGATGAATCAGCGTGCCTGTGCATGAGATATTGCCAAAAAATTTACCATCTTCAATTTTTGTCGTGTCGAAGATGCCGACGACAGCTTTGTCCCCTTCATCGACTGCGCCATAGAGAATCGCTTGCTGATTGACCGTAAAGGCTTGAGCGCCATCGAGTTCTGGGGCTGCTGCCTCTTCGCAGCCCGAAAATGATATGCAGCAGATGGCTGTGGATAATAGATATAAAAAATGATTTTTATTCATTGTCTTCTCCCTGAAAGGAAACAAAATACACCCCATCTGACACTATAACTTATTGAATGTAATCATGTCAATGCAGGAGAAGCGGTCAGGCGACCGTATCTGCGAAGCAGATAGGGCGGCTGCGGCCGCGTATGAAATAGCGGCCGTTCCGAAAAACTACTTTTATATTTTTGGCCGTCGCTATCCCTGTCGGGATACGCTCCGGCATCGCGTCTATGCGTTCGCATACGCCGCGCAAAAAAAACTCGCCAGCAAGTGGCGAGTTTTTTAGTCAGACCGAAGCGCTATCAGCTGGCTTTGGGAAGATCGTGGATCGAGGGAATTTTGACTTTGAGATTGTTCTCAAGGCTCTTCTTGATCTCGACCCAAGGCTCGCTGATGGTGGGATTGAGCTCGGGATCTTCGGATTTGCTGATATTGTCGTTGAGGGCATCGATGAGCATGCCTTCTTCGAGCGTCGGGATGGCGTTGTCAAAGACGAAGCCGATGATTCCGGGGATGTCGCCGGATGCGGAGACTTTGTCGGGGCCGGCTTCAGTCCAGTAGTAAACGCCCTTGTAGGTGACGTTGGAGGGCTTGTTGCCGAGCGCGAGGCTCGCGAGCTGGTCGATGTCACCGGCGGTATAGACGTTGTTGATAATCATGTTGTAGTCGGCGCCGACAGTGTTGGCGTTGCTGATTGAGCCGATGATGCCTGCTGTCGTGTTCGACTGGCCTTTGATGTGCGCAGAAGTGTAGGCGTTTGCGAGAATGAACTTGCCTGTGCGGTTGATTGTATCGCCTGTAGGCTCTGTCTTGGAGCTGGCGTGACATTTGTCAGAGTCGGAGACGTATTCGAAGAAATAGACGGTGTTGCTGGGAGCGTAGTTTGTGGAGCTGCCTTCAGCATAGCCGACAAGGCCGCCGACACGCGCGCCTGAACCGATGACTGTGCCTGTCGCATAAGCGTTCATGATGGTGATATCCTGATCGAAATCATAATATTTCCATTTGATGTTTGTACGATAGGCTGCATTGTTGTGCGTGCAACGGACGGTTTCAGAGGAGAGAAGCTCTCGGTTATAGCCCCATGTGTAGAGGCGTCCGACGAGGCCGCCGACATCATTGGTGCCCTGGATAGTCGCATCGCTGTAGGCGCGGTTGATCTTGAAGTTGAGCTTGCGAGCCTTGGAGCCGCGCATGATGGAGTCGTCGTTGACATAGATGCCGCCGACGAGACCGCCGACATAGCCGCCTTCGGAGATGACATCGCCCGTATTGTAGATTTCGTTCATCTCGACGGCGTTGTTGTTGCGGATGAAGCCGAGGATGCCGCCGACCCAGCTCGTGGAATTCTTGACATCAACTTTGCCCTTGTTGGCGATGTTGTTCATCGTGAGGACGCCATTTTCGTGGCGGACATAAGTGAGACCGTTGATGCCGCCGATGTAGCTCGATGTGGCGTTGATGTTGCCGGAGTTTTCGACATTTTCGAATACCATATTTTGGACATCATTCACGTAGTCATAGTAGCCGAAGATGCCGCCGAGATAAGATGTACCGGAGACATTTGCGGTATTCTTGACGTTCGAGAGCGCTGTTGTGTAGATGAGGCCGCCGATGCCGCCAGCTTCGTGAGCTTTCGAAGTGACTTCGCCGTTATTTTCGGCATCAGAGATGAATGTGCCCTTTGCGTGGTTGCTGATATGGCCGAAAAGACCGCCGAGGACTGCGCAGCCAGCGAGTGTTTCGTAAGACGCGCCGTTGGAGTCTGTCGTCGTATAGGGTTTTGCGTCGCAAGTGACGGCTGCGGTATTCTTGAGGTTCTTGTGGGTATAGCCGCCGGCCATGTTGCCGACGATGCCGCCAGAGTAGCAGCCCCATGAGCCTGTATCATTATAGACATTGACGATGGCGTTGTTCGTGGCGTTGGTGATATTTCCGCTGAGATAGCCAGCGATGCCGCCGATTTCTCTGCGGCCGTCAACCTTGCCGTTTGAAGTGACGTTCGATACGTCAGTGGCGTTTGCGCGTCCGATGATGCCGCCGATATAAGCGGAGCCGGTGCCTTTGACGGTCGTGGAGGCATCGGTGGATGCTGTGTCGAGAGAGCTGCTGTCGCCGCCGCCGAGAATGCCGCCGACATAAGTGGTGCCAAGGACATTGCCTTTGAATGTGGCATTGGAGAGCGAGGAACCGCTGATGTAGCTGAGGATACCAGCCGTATAGCCGGCCTGTCCTTCGATATCGCCAGAAGCGTTGAGGTTGCTCAGGACGCATTTATTGTTGGCATAGCCGATGACACCGGCGGTGTGCGCCTTTGTGCCGGAAACCTTGCCGGTATTTTCGAGATTTGAAGCGGTGCAGTTGCCATTGAGACGGCCGACGATGCCGCCGGTCTGCTCGGAGAGGTTCGTGACATCGCCTTTGTGCTTGAGCAGAGAGAGAGTGGTGTCTGTGGCATAGCCGATGACGCCGCCGACGTATGCACCGTTGCCCTTGACATTGCCGACAGCTTCGACGTTCGTGATCGTGCTGGAGGCGACGTTGCCTGCGAGGAGGCCGTTGTATCCGGAAGCGCCGTCAATATCGAATTCGAGCTTGATGTTGTCGATGCGTGCGCCGGAGAGCGAATGGAAGAGACCGCACTGGTTGGTGACGCAGTGGAGGGTGCCGCGGTTGTCGCCGTCGAGCGTGAAGCTGATTTTATGGCCGGAGCTGACGAATTTGCCTTTGAAATTCTTGATGCCGACCCATTCATCGACGTCGGTGAAGAAGATTGTGTTGAGGTTGATATCGCTCATGAGGGCGAACGCCGTGCTTGCGGTGTTTGTCATGGTGCCATTGTTGATGGCGATGCGATACTGATTGAATTCTTCGGCAGTATTGATCGGATAGGCGCAGATATCCTTGCCGTCGACAGAGACGCGGATCTGGTCGCAAAGGCAACGGTCGGAGAGGAATTTGTTCGGGTTGTTGGGGCACTGATCGAGGCAGTCGGGAACGCCGTCTTTATCCGTGTCGAGGTCGCTCTCTTCAACGCCGCATCCGCAGAGGCCCGGCTGAGTTTTGTTTTCGTCTTCAGGGCAGAGGTCGTCGGCGAAGAGGCATTCGGGGATATGATGCGTGCCATCAATTGTATCAGCGACGGTGCATCCGCAGACGCCCGGGAGATATTTCTCGCCATTGTCATGGTCTTCATTGACGAGGCAGAGATTGTTGGGTTCGCCAGATTTGGATTTGCCGATGCATTTGGGAAGTCTGGTGAGTGGGTCGATGGTATCGGGGTAGCCGCAACCGCAGACGCCGGGGAGGGTTTTATTTTCGTCGCTCGGGCATAGGTCGTTGTCCTTGAGCGTGGTGACGAGGCAATAGGGATTTCCGTCTTCGTTGAGGTCATCGGGGACGTTGCACCCGCAGATGCCTGGGAGTGTTTTCTTCGGATCATCCGGGCAGAGATCGCTGAACTCCAGGCAGTCGATGATGCCGTTGTTATCGAGGTCCTGATCGGGGACGCCGCAACCGCAGACGCCGGGGCCGTCTTTGGAGTCATCATCCGGGCAGAGGTTCTGAATTTTGGGGGCATGGCAAGCGCCGTCGATGCAGAGCTTGTTTCCTTCGCAAGCCTCTGTGACGTATTTGCCTTCGACGCATTTCTTGATGCCGGTGCCTTCGCAGATCTGCGGTTCGTCATCGGCGCATTCGGGTTCGGTGATTTCCGTGCAAGCTGCATTGATGACGGCCTGGTCTTCTCCGAACTCTTCTGTGCATGTGAGATCGCCGCAGGACTGGTTGCTCACGAAGCCGTTATTGCAAGAAATGAGGATGTTTCCTTCGCATTTGGTGACAAAGGATTCGTCGCACGGGGTGACGCATTCGCCGTTCTGGCAGACATCGAGGCCGCAGTCTTCGACATCGTGATATGTGCCGTTCCATGCGCGCGGTGCATCGGGATCGGCCGGCTGTGCCGGAGCATCTGATTCATCTTCGACACATCTGAGGACGTGATTGTCGCTGCAGAGGAAGAGATCGCTTTCGTTCGTGCATTTATCGCCATCTTTGATGCTGGGCGCCTGGTTGGACTTGCATTCGGCTTTTGCGCCAGAGTCGGAACAGATCTGATTGTTCTGGCAGTTATCTAATTTGAAGTTTCCTTCATTATCGCAGGATTTGACTGCGTTTCCATCGCAGATGGGGATGAATACTGCGGGGTCGCATTCGTGTTCGACAGCTTTTGGCTTGCAGGTGCCATCTTCGCAAATATCTTCTTCGCAATCCTGGAGGACGTAGCTGCCATTTTCGCATTTTTTGACGGCATTTCCTTCGCAAACGGGGGCTTCGTCATTGCTGCATTCGTCCGGAGAAATGATATCGGTGCAGAGGCCGTTGGCGCACGACTGGTTGTCGTCGCACTTGTGTCCGCATTCTCCGCAGTTGTTCGTATCTGTGAGCTTGTCGACGCATGTGTCGCCGCATTTGATCTGCTCCCCTTCGCATTCGTCGACGGTATTCTTGACGCATTCGCTGTTAAAGCATGATTCATCAGAATTGCAGACCGTGCCGCATTTTCCGCAGTTGTTCTTGTCTGAGGTGAGATCGTAGCATTGGCCGTCGCATTCCACTTTGCCGTCAGTGCATTTGGGTTCGGTCTGTTTGGGCACGCAAGTCTGAGTGGCCTCGTCACAGACCTGAGTCTCGAGGCATACGGTGTCGCCGCATTTTGCGGGATCCACCTTGGGGTCTTCGTTGCCGCCGCAGGCGCTCGCCGCAAGGGCGGTCATCGCCATGGCGATACACAGGCCGTGTTTTTCGAGTTTTAACATTTGAATCTCCTTGAGAGCGATGAAAATGCTACACCTAGGCGTAGCAGCTAAGAATTTAGCGCTAAGCTTTTAGCATCTCAAATAGGTAACGTCAAATTGCGGAATGAGGGCTTTCTGGTTGTGTCACATTGTGAGTCCGAAATGCAAGCGGGCCGCGTATCGGTGTGCCGATAGCGGCCCGGCGCGCGCCGTATGCGCTTGGCGCATAGGCCGCGCGACAAATCGAACAAATAGAGTGAAATTCTTGACCTGCTTTGCACATCTGTTTGCTTGGATTGAAATATATGATTGCTATAAATTGGAACTCTGAGATGAATATAAATCTATTTTGTGATATGAAATGCGTTTAAATGTATATAAAATGATACAAATTTATTTCGCGTTATAATAAGGAGGAAGCTGAAAGCCGGTGAAGTTGACGCATGCAATATTTTTTGCCATTAGAATGGATGAAGCCGTGTGTTGTCTGCGGCGTTCGATTTATTTTTTGAGGAGACAGGAATGACCGAAAGACGCGGTTTATGTGTGTTATTTGCGATGTCTGCGCTTGCGATGGCGGGTTGCGGCGGAGAAACCGAGAATCCTGATGATGAGGGGACTTGTGGTGGCGTTGTCTGTGGAGAGGGGCAGGTATGTGATGCTGCGACGCAGACGTGCAAGGATAAGCCGTCTGAGCCGCCAGCGGGGACGTGTACGAACGGCCTGAATGCCTGCGGCGATGCGTGCAAGGACTTGACGAGCGACGCCGAGAATTGCGGGGCGTGCGGGCATAAATGCGACGACGGGGAGACGTGTTTTAACAGCGAGTGTGTGAAAGAGACAGGGGATACGTGTTCCGAGGGGCTTGAAGCCTGCGGGGAGGAATGTGTTGATCTTCAGTCGGATGATGCGCACTGCGGCGGCTGTGATATCAAATGCGGGGAGAAGCAGACTTGCCATAATGGAACATGTATGGATGACGAGGTGGTCATCTCCCCGGAATGCGAGTCGACGTTTGAGCCGGTATGCGAGGGCAACGCGGTCAAGAAATGCGAGAATGGACATTTTGTCCTTGAAGATTGCGGAGAGAATGTCTGCGAGGATGCGGCGTGTCACGAGCAGGTGGTCGATGAGGACGAGTGCGATGTCGAGGTGTTCGAAGCCGTATGCGAGGGCAACGCGGTCAAGAAATGCGACGGTGGCAAGTTCGTGATCGAGGCGTGCACGAGCGATCTCGTGTGCCAGGATGGCGCGTGCGGCGCGCATGAGGATCCGGGCATTCAGGATGGCGATGCCTGTGATCCCGAGAAGGATGCAGTGGATATCTGCAGCGGCAATGCGGTTCTGAGCTGCGTGATTGACGAGAGCTCGGCGGATGCGAACGCGCACGTGTTCCGCCTGACATCGTGTGGGGAGAACGAGGTGTGCCAGGAAGGCGTGTGCTATGAATCTTGTAGCGAGGACACGTATGTGACGAGCTGCGACGCGCACAACAACGTGCTGAGCTGCCGCAATGGTCTTGTGAGCGCGCAGACTTGCGGCGCGCTGAAATGCACGGAGCGCGTGGATGAAGAGACGCAGGCGCGCGACGTGAGCTGCCAGGAGGAGGTCATCGTCGAGGAGCCTGAGTGCCAGGAGGACGAGGCGCCTGTATGCGAGGGTTCGGGCATCAAGACATGCGTCGAGGGCAAATATGTCATCGAGGCATGCGGGGAGAACAAGGTGTGCGTTGAGAATCAGTGCATCGTTCCGAAAATCGAGGATCTTTGCCCGGATGACGCAGAGAAGAAGGGGCCTGGGGTTTGCGGCTGTGGCGTGCCTGATCAGGATCTGGACAGCAACGGCGTGATCGACTGCCTTGAGTATTCGGACCTTTGCCCGGATGATCCTTTGAAGACGCTTCCCGGCATCTGCGGCTGCAATATTCCTGACACGCTTGATGAGAATGGCAATCCGCTCTGCCTGACTGTGAAAGTCGATTACTGTCCCGAAGACAAGGCGAAGAGCGTTCCCGGTGTCTGCGGCTGCGGTTATCCGGACACGATCGATCCCCTGACTCGCTTGCCGCTGTGCGTGGGCACGTCGAAGTCGGACGAGCCGAACGATCTCTGCACGGGCAATGACAAGAAATATCTGGCGGGCGTTTGCGGCTGCGCCGTTGGGGACACGATTTCGGAAGAAGGCGGCGTGGTTCCTGACTGCATTCAGACGCCTGCCGTTTGCGGAGAGGATGATCCGTACAAGGCAGGTAAACCTGGCGGTATCTGTGGCTGCGGCGTGGAGGATAGCGAGTCGAACCTTGCGGATGACGATCACGACGGTGTGCCGAACTGCCTCGACATGTGCCCGGACAATCCTTATAAGTATCTATCCGACCGATGCCAGTGCGCGCAGCTGCGCATGACGCTTGACGGCAAGGACATCTGCGCGCTGCCGATCTCGACGACGCAGGACTTCTTGAGCTATCGCGCGCAGCTTGCGGATGGTTCGCTTGCCAATTCCGCGAGCACGGCGTTTGTGCTCATGAATGATATCGACCTGAAGGATGTGTTCGAGAGCGGCGAAGTCAATGACTGGACGGGCATCAAGGGCTTTAAGGGCAAGCTGCTTTCGATCGGCAAGACGATCCGCTTTACGTCGGATGACGGCCTCGGGACGCTGGCGTGTTCGTCAGCTTATTGCGGCCTGTTCTATTCGCTTGCGTCCGGCGCGCGCATCCATAATATCAATTTTGAAATGAATGTCGCCGGCGATGCCGGCCGCGTGGGCATCGTTGCCGGCAATGCGGATGGCAGCACGCTGACTTCCGTCGGCGTGAAGGGCGATGTTTCGGGCAAGGATCTGTATGTGGGCGGCGTTGTCGGTTATGCGGGCAGCTCGACGCTGAGCGACGTGAAATACAGCGGCAATGTGACGAGCACTGGGGAGCAGGTCGGCGGGATCGCGGGCCGCAGTTATGGCGGCAGCCTTTCGGCGCTTGATGTCAAAGGAAGCGTGCGCAGCGATGCCGGCTATATCGGCGGCGCTGTCGGTTATATGAGCAATGGCGTGACGCTTACCGGTGCGAACGTCGATGCGGAAGTCGTTTCGAAGGCGACGCGCGCGGGCGGTGTTGTCGGCTATGCGACGAGCGGCAACACGATTGCCTCCGCGAACGTCAAGGGCTCTGTGTCAGGCACGGAGCGCATCGGCGGAATTGCCGGTGAAATCGGCAGCGGCACGCTCTCGAAGAGTGTCGTGGATGCTGAAGTGACCGGAACGCTTGACTATGTGGGCGGCATTGTGGGCATTTCTAACGTGACGCTTTCGGATGTCGAGACTGGCGGCAAGGTTCACGGCCGCCGCTATGTGGGTGGCGTCGCCGGACAGCAGAGCAAGGCAGACATGACGAATGTCGTGAACAAATCGGAAGTGACGGCGCATAACAATGTGAGCGCCTGGTGGGCGCGCGTCGGCGGCATCGTCGGCAACCTGGGCGGCGGCTATACGGTCAAGGGCGCGAAAAACAGCGGCAGCGTGACCGTGACCTGCGAGGGCTTTACCTATAAGGATTCCAATGGCAAGACGGTCGAATCGACGGGCAACTGCATCGGCGTCGGCGGCATTGCCGGCTTTGTGACGGACACGACGGCCGGCACGCGCATCGAGGACAGCGAGAACAGCGGCACGATCACGGAGCCGTCGAGCTATCTCGGCGGTATCGTTGGCCGGGCGTACACGACGTCGTTTAAGAATGTGAAGAACTCGGGAAGCGTGAACGGCACATCGTATTGCGGCGGCATCGGCGGCTATATGGATATGCGCCGCACGGCAGAGGTCGCGAACATGGATCTCTCTGTCGAGAATGCCGAGAACACCGGCACGATCAAGTGCGGCAGCTATACGGGCGGCATCTTCGGCCTGATGAACGTCTACAACGAGGATGCTGAGATGACGTTCAGGACGCTCGTGAACAGCGGCTCTGTGAGCGGCGCTTCCTATACGGGCGGCATCATCGGCTTCTCGCGCGCGAACGGCAAGCTGATGGATTACAGCCACCTCTATTCGACGGGCGATGTGACCGCGACGGGTGACTCTGTCGGCGGCATTTTCGGCAGCCTCTATACGAACAACGATTCGGAGATGCTCGGCACGAAAGCGCGTTCGAACGATATCCGCATCGATCGCTCCTATTCGGGCGGCGCGGTGAAGGGCGCGGCGAACGTCGGCGGCATCGCCGGGCTGGTCCACACGTATGGCTACAACCGCAGCCTGCTCGACCACTCGGTCATCCGCTGCGAAAAGGATTCCTCCGTCTATCGCGACCAGTACAAGTGGAAATATTATGATATGTCGACGGATATCCGCGTCACGAACAGCTTTGCGTACGGCCTTGTTCAGGGCACGAGCAGCGTCGGCGGGCTCTTCGGCTATGTGGAGGGCAGCTCGACGAAGCCTTCGTACAAGGATACGCTCTATACGATCAGCTATGCGACGTCTGACAATCCTTGCCTGGTCTCCTCGACGACGCAGGCTTCGGATGGCGGCGCGGTTTCGCGCGCAGGCAAGCTGACGGTCGCGAACGCCTATTCGGCGGCGCAGGTGTACGGGACGGCTGGTACGGTCGCCGGCCTCTTCGGGCGCATCAGCAATACGAACAGCCTGGGGGCTGATTATAACTATCTGTTCAACAACCTCTATACGACAGGCGATGTCTCGACGACAGGCGCGTTCGTGCTTGGCAACAAGCCATCCAATGTCGATTATAAAAATATATATTTCTGGTCTGATGCCGGTCCCGAGCTGATGACGCCTGCGGGCAATATCGACAGCTTTGTGAGCTTTGCCTATAAGAAAGCTGTTCCCTATCTGAACGATGGCGAAAAGAAGCTTCTCGACCAGCTCAATGAGAACGTCGCCGGTTCCGAGGCGGCGGAGCTCAACAGCAGCGTGAGCGCGAACTGGGTGGAAGCCTCCCGCAAGCTCGCGAACAATCTGAAGGTGACCGTGCCTTCGATTGAGAACGTTCCGGCTGCTGCTGAATAATAAATGTGGTGACGGCCTTTGCGCGCGATGCGCGCATACGGCCTTTTTGAAAGCCGCTATTGCTTTGCAATACGCGGCTTTTTTTGATGTTTTATATTATAAATATAAAATTGTCGCATGTGAGTATTGTGAGAAAGATGAAACTGTCGCATTTGAGTATCGTGAAAATGGTCGTTGCTGTATTTGCCGGAGGCGTGTTTTTCCAGGGATGCGGGAAGCCGTTGGCGCACAAAGAACACTGCGCAAGCGAAACATCTGAGACTGCTCAAGTTGAAAATGAACAGGCTGAAATTGATTCAGAGCGTCTGATTCCGCAAGTGTTGCTGGATGCAAAGCCTGAGTGGTGTGATGGCAAGGAACATTCGTATGAGGATATGCGGAGGTTTTATGTCTACTCGCCAGAGGCATTGAAAGACAGGATGTTCAAATTCAGGATTCTCTCCCGGAAGCCAAATGCGGAGCTCATTTTTAATTCTTCCTTCATGTTCAGTATAGATTGTGAAGATGATTGCAAATTCGAGTATTTTGGCGTGTATGGTCATAAGAAATGTTCATATTCTGAACCTGGAGAATATGTGGTCAATGTCTTTTTTAATGGCAAAGATTCAAATGCATTGCCGACATATTATAAAGATGCATATATTCAGGGAAGCGAAGGCATGGCGCTCAAATCTTTTGATGCGTATGGGGATCTCAATGTGAATGGCTTGATCGATGTGGCTATGGAGGTCATGCATACAGAGCCAAAAAAGAATTTTGACAAAGAGATACCATTCCAAGTGACCTATGTGACAGAAAAGGCAGATGCAGCTGTCAAAATTGATATGATGAATGTCGTTCCGGTCATCGCTGAATATGAAGTGGATTGCGATGGCGATGGCACTTTTGAGAAATATTACCATGGCACTGGCGCAAGCTGTACTTATGCAGATGCCGGTGCGCATCAGATAGCCATGCGCGGAATCATGCCGCTGGTCAGGCCGAGGGATGAACGCGATGCATATTATTTGGCGCATATCGATCGGTGGGGAAGCAATCGCTGGATGAGCATGAATGGCGCGTTCCAGGGGAAAAGCCGGATGAACATTCTTGCGCAGGATGCGCCCGATCTGAGCCGTGTGACTGATATGTCGGATATGTTTTGCGGATGTGAAAAGATGAATAGCCCTATCAATCACTGGGATGTGTCGCATGTGACGCACATGCCTGGGATGTTCAGCCATGCGAAAACATTCAATCGGCCGCTTGATAAATGGGATATGTCGCATGTGACCGATGTATCGGAGATGTTTTCCGGGACGGGGAAATTCAATCAGAATATCAATACATGGGATGTGTCGCATGTGACGAATATGGCCAGGATGTTCTGGGAAGCAGAGGCGTTCAATCAGCCACTGGACAAATGGGATACGTCGAATGTCATCAATATGACATCTATGTTTAATGCGACTAAGAAATTCAATCAGAATATCAATACATGGGATGTGTCGCATGTCAGATATATGAGTGGTATGTTTTTTAAGGCGGCGCGGTTCAATCAGCCATTGGACAAATGGGATGTTTCGCAAGTGGCGTATATGGCGGATATGTTTGCATATACGAGATACAACCGCCGTCTTCGCGCATGGAATCTCGCATCGCTTCTGGATGTGCGCGGAATGTTCGAGTATTCATCGAGTGAAAAATATACAGATGAATTGCCGGTTCGATACTACACGGATATGATATTTTTGGAAAAAATAGAAGCCCGTATGAATGCGATTGGCCGGGAATACGATGTGTATTACAATCCAAAAGAAGACCCGTGGCTTGATGATGAGGCGCTCGCAGATCCTCCGGCATACGCAGATGATGAGGATTTGTATATACGGATAGGCGCAGGGAGCTTTTTGCCAGTTCGTGTGAAGTGAAAGTGCTTTCTCCTTCCTCTGTCATGCACTCGTCGGCTGTGCGATGCAGCAATGCGCTTGAGTGGCTGCGCCCATGCGGTCAATGAGGCGCTTCATGCAAATCTGGAATGGTGTTCCCGATTTGCATGAAACTGTCGGATGTGTATGTTTTTGGGGGCGCGTCTAGGCTGCGCACGCGGTGTGGGGCGCATCGTGATCGACAGTTGAATTCTCGAACAAATCACACAGAACGTGGGACTGCGCTCATATCGCCGCATGCGATAGGCGTGCTCAAAATAAAATACTCGCCATTTGGAGATAGGCGAGTTATGGTGGAGATGAGCGATGGGCAAGGGGGCAAGCCCCCTTGGCGGATGGTGATTTGGAGGGCGCGATGGGTATCTACATCAATCCAGGTAATAAGGCATTTCAGGTAAAACGGAACGGAAAATACGTGGACAAGTCCGGGCTCATTGGCGTGGTCAATCGCACGCTTGGTCAACCGAACAAACTCAGCTGTATCAGTCGGCCGAGAAGATTTGGCAAGTCGTATGCTGCCCAGATGCTCTGTGCATATTATTGTGTGGGATGTGATTCGGCGCCATTGTTCGACGATCTGGAGATTGCAAGGGATGAGACTTATCGCGAACATTTGAACCAGTATAACGTGCTCGTTCTTGATATTGCGGATATCATTGGAAAGTCTAGTCCCAGCGAGATGCTGTCATATATCACAGATGTGGTGTCGGAGGAAATCTATGAGCGATATCCGAATGTAAATAAAGCTAAATCTTTGCCCGATTTGATGCTGAATGCTGTTGAGTCCTGCGGACGGCAATTCATTGCCATTATCGATGAGTGGGATGCGCCGATGCGGGATAAGGATTGTACTGCTTCTATGCAGAAAAACTATCTCAATTTTTTGCGCAGTCTTTTCAAGAGTATTTCTATTACGGACAAGGTTTTTGCGGCAGCCTATATGACGGGGATTCTGCCGGTTAAAAAAGACGGGAGCCAGTCGGCCATTTCGGAATTCTGGGAATATACTATTTTAAGCCCAGGTGCATTCGCACCTTATGTGGGGTTTACGAAAGAAGAAGTTCGAGGCTTGTGTGATGAATATCAAGTCAGCCTTGATGAAATGAAATATTGGTATGACGGATATACATTGAAAAGCGTTGGTTCTGCGTATAATCCCAATTCGGTGATGAAAGCCGCCTGTAGCCGTGAATTTAAATCCTATTGGGTAGCCTCTTCTGATCCCACAAGCCTGTTGGAATACTTAAATCTCGATAAAGAAGGACTTGGCAAATCACTCGTCGATCTCATGGTCGGCAAAGACGTGCCGATTAATCCAGGCATGTTTCGCAACGATCCATCGCATTTGGAGACTGAGGATGATGTGCTGACGCTTTTGACGCATTACGGCTATTTATCTTATGACGAGGAACGCGAGACCGTGCGCATCCCCAACGAGGAAATTCGCATGGAATACGCGCAGTCCGTGCACAGGGTGACGCATGTGGAGATAATTCAGCGCGTCAAGCGCAGTGTCCGGCTTATGAAAGACACCGCCGATATGAACGCCGATGCAGTTGCGGCGGAATTGCAGAAAGTCCATACCGAAGAATGCAATCCTCGTCATTATAACAGCGAACAATCTCTGCGCGGAACGATTAAACTCGCTTATTTCGCCTATCGCGATGAATATATACAAATGGAAGAACTCGCTGGGGGCACAGGCTATGCCGATATTGTCTATTTGCCCAAAAGGAATTCGGATTATCCCGCGCTTGTGATTGAACTCAAAGCGCTCGACAAAAAGCATCCTGAACGCAATGCCGAAGGCGCTATTGCGCAAATTAAACAGCATCATTATCCAGCAATTATACAGAACTATACTAAAGAAATATTATTAGTCGGCATCAGCTATGACAAGGATGCCCCTGAAAAGAAGCACACGTGCAGGATTGAGCTTTGGGGAGACGCAGAGGATTGAGCAGATATTTGAGCGCATGAGGTATGCGGGCTGGTCAATCAACTTTGTGTTTGCTTTGTTTTAAAAGATGCCCATGTTTATTCTTTGCATGGGCATCCGAGGTAGGGAATTTTAATAATATAAAGATTTATTTCTTATTCTTGCTTTCCCAGAAGGCGATTTCCTTTTTGAAGCAATAAACGATGAGATCGTTTAATTCATCAAAATCGCTCAATGATGAAATTCTGATTTGAACATTTGATGGAACATAGATGATGAAGCCGTCCTCGCCACGTGAGAGTGCTGTTTCAGCGTATTTAATAGGGATAGCTTCATAGCACTCTAAATCTTCTTTGATTTCAAGGTCAAGAGGAAGGCCAATCAGTCCCTTTTGAATATCGTTTTCGCCTCTATAGCGCATGGCCCAGTTATCCCTAAAATTGGTATCTGTTCCATCATCAATGAGATAATTAATATAATTTGTTGTATCATTATACTTGAGCTTGACTTCAAATTCACTATTTAATGCTGAAGACCATAGTTTGTTGGGAAGTCCAGATTTATCATATATTGACTGAAGTTTTGCAAGAATATCCAGCTCTAATTGTGTGGTTTTGATTCTATTTTTTGATTCAGGATCTGCTATGGTTTTGGCCTTATCTGTGTCTTTGGCTTTATCTGTGTCTTTGGGCTTATCTGTGTCTTTGGTATCTGTCTTGTTAGAGTTATCTATCGATTTGCTAGGGATGTCGTTTTCCACGACTGCTTTGGATTTAAGCATTTCAACATAATAGGCATCTTTGATATCAGATAGGACGGATTTTAAGGCTTTTTGGATTTCAGGTACAAGTTGATTTTTGTTTTCAGCAGTCCATTTGGTTCCTTTTATTGGTTTTAACTTGCAACCTTTTACTACAATACTCGTAAAGACGGAATCATCTAAAAAGTCGAACGAATCATTTGTAAGGAAGTCCTTAAACCAGTCTTTGAGCTTGTTGCTCATTTCATTTTTGATTTGTTTGATT
The DNA here is from genome assembly GCA_017464085.1 of Pseudomonadota bacterium. Taxonomy (GTDB): domain Bacteria; phylum Myxococcota_A; class Bradymonadia; order UBA4248; family UBA4248; genus UBA4248. The sequence goes on along the minus strand of JAFUEE010000092.1, from coordinate 1,542 downwards.
TGCAAGTCTTGTGAAGACTGATTGACAAGTTGTGAACAATTTATAAGGTTTCTTATGCGTTCTTCCTCGGAAGTCTTATTTAGAATATCATCTAAACTGAATATACAATATGGTGATTTGAAATTGAATTCTCTCGGATTATCTTCTTTGGGAAGATAGACTGCCCAGTCGTTGCCATTGGTAATGATACCAGCTTTAGGTAAATCTTTAACATCCGCATTGGGACTGATTTCTTTGAGATATCTAGCAAGTTGATCGAGATAGTTACGATCGTTGATTTTTTCATTAAATGCCTTTGCCTCAATTAATACGCGCGGCTTATTTTCAGAGTCTACAACTGCATAATCCAAATGTTGGGGGGAGGTCTCCTTTGAACCTTTGGAGGCGCCCTTGATTGTAATTGGCCATTCCAGCACGACTTGGCTTGGATCATCAACTGCGTAATCCAGCCATGTGAGTACTTTTTCAATTAAGAACCTTTTCGTATTGGCTTCTGAAGTTAAATACTCCCCTGTTTTCATTTTTTTCAGGGTTTTGGTAAACTCATCACGACGGTCTTGACGCATAAGGCATTCTCCTTTTTTGAGGTAATATGTTCTAATTTTACCTTTACATGACGTAAACCTTTACCTCACGTAAATTAACTGCATTCTAAAAAAAAAAAAAAAAAATCAATCTTTCTTTACCCAAAAATTTAAAAAATTTTTGCTACGCGCAAGTCTAGGATTCATGCGGGTTTGCGGAGAGCCTTTTGGGAAATAGCGGCTGAAAGCCGCCGTGTTTATCCAGGTGCGAGGAATAGCCACAGGGGCACCCTGTGTGACGAGTACCTGGTGGCCTTATCGCCGTAAGGCGATAGATGCGCATGGCGACACATCAAGCTTAAAGGGCTTGAGTTTCTTTGTTAATTGCGATATTAAGGCAGAATTGGAGTGACACTCCAATTCTGCCTTAACGGAGGTTTGATGTGAAGTATATCCATAGACATCTTGAAACAGTTCTGAAAGCCATGCTGGCGCAGTTTAAAGTGGTACTCATTACCGGGCCGCGCCAGGTCGGCAAGACGACGATGCTTCGTGAAATCTTGTCCGATTACGAGTATGTAACGCTTGATGATATGTCGGAATTGGACTTGGCCAAATCGGATCCAGTGATTTTCTTTAAGAATCATTCCTTTCCGCTGATTATTGATGAGGTTCAGTATGCCCCGGAGTTGTTCAGGCAGATCAAATGTCTGACGGATAAATCGGAGCTGAGGGGACAGATTTGTTTGACCGGTTCCCAGACCTATCACCTCATGCAGAACGTTACGGAATCACTCGCGGGACGTATTGGAATATTGGAAATGCAGGGATTGTCTATGCGGGAAATGTTGAATCTGTCATTTGAGGATAGGTTCGTGCCCACTGCTGTCCCACAAAAATGTGGCGTTATAGTTGGTTCGGAACCGATTTCTTGCTAAAAGGAAATTCAGCAAAACCACCTTTTGCAAGGAGTTCCGAACCATGGCGCAGTATAACACAGTTTTTCACACATTGACAA
>JAFUEE010000091.1 GCA_017464085.1 Pseudomonadota bacterium | reverse complement strand
GGGTTCCGGTGAAAGGCGTACCCCCGGGTTCCATTTAAAGGCGCAACCCCGGGTTCCGGTGAAAGGCGCAACCCCGGGTTCCAATGAAAGGCACCCCCCCGGGTTCCAATGAAAGGCGCAACCCCGGGTTCCGGTGAAAGGCGCAACCCCGGGTTCCAATGAAAGGTACAACCCCGGGTTCCAATGAAAGGCACAACCTCGGGCTCCTGAATTGTAACCAATCTGAAATAAAAACTTTTCAGAAGGTATCATTTGGGTTATCTAAATGTCCACATCCCTACCCCCCCACCAAACGGAGGAAAATATGAAAAAGGTTTCTTGCAATAGTCGCGTTACCGAAATTGACACACTCATCAGCACGATACTGAGGCAGTACGAGGCGAATGCAGCCCTTGCGAAAGATGCGTTCCTGAAGGAGATGATGGCGGAGCTTGCGCCGCTTTCCAGGCAGCTCACGGAAGCCATCAAGCGCGACCGCGTGAGTTCTGGCCTTGCGGATGCCGATGGCGTGCGGGATGCGGTCATTGTGGATCTGGGCACGCTCCTCGAAGGTTATACGGCAATTCCGTTTGAAGATCAGAAAGCGGCGGCGATTGAGGTCAAAGCGGTATTCGACAAGTATGGCAAGCGCATCGCGAATGAGAGTTTTGCGCGGGAATCGTCTCTGATCGAGAGCCTTTTGATCGATCTGAACGCACCGGTGCTTTCCGGGGCGATCAAGCAGCTGCCGGGCGTGCCGGAACTGATATCATCGTTGCGCAGGGCGCAGGACGATTTCAATGCCGCCAATGACCTGCAGACGGAACTCGCTGCTGAAAAAACAACTTCGGCAACAAGTCTTCGCAAGGAAATTATTGCGAGGTTCAACGAGCGGTGCATTCCCTATCTGAATGTGATGGCTCTGTCTGCGGATGAAGCCTACGGGGCGTTCATCAAACAGGTCGAGATAGAAATCAACCGCGTCAACGATACGGTTTCGCGTCGTAAAGTCACCAAATCGTAAAACGAGCCGTATGCGCCAACGGCGCATAGGCGCGCCCAATGTAGAGACGTGTCGTGACACGTCTCTACGTGTGGCGCGGCTATGCTTCGCATACGCCGCACATCGGGCGCGCGCCTATGCCTACGGCATACGCCGCGCATCAAATATTTGTTGAAATCCCCATATTTTCCGCTAAAACGCGCAAAGGGAACTTGAGTCCCCGTTCTTCGACCACTTATTTCCTTGAGGATATTATGAAAAAACTTCTCACCCTGACATTTGCTGCTGCCGCACTTTGCATTGGTTTCAATGCCTCTGCATGCCCTTGCCATGAAAATCAGGATGCCAAGCCTGCGTGCGCGTGCCAGAACGGCGGCGAATGCGCTTGCGCGAAAGACGGCGCGGAATGCAAATGCAACAAAGACGGCGCTGGCTGCAACTGTGGCGCGGAATGCAAGTGCAAAGACGGTGCTGGCTGCAACTGTGGCGCGGAATGCAAGTGCAAAGACGGTGCTGGCTGTGGATGCAACAAAGCCGCAGATGCGCCAAAAGCCGAAGACAGCGCCGCTGAACATCCGCACAAAAACTGCCCGAATCACGCAAAGCATCACGGCAAATAATTTTTTTGCGCGACACTTCCTTATCAAACACATGTGCATAAACTCCGGACCGCGCGAAAATCGCGCTCCGGATTTCAGCCTGCCACGCAACGCTTCCGATGATCCGGCGATTGCCTGGCAGGCTTTTTCGTGTTATCGCTACTGTCCCGCGAATGTCTCACGGGCGTAACAAGAAGGAGCTGTCCCATGTGTGAAGAAGAAAAAAAAGACGAGTGCTGCTGCGAGAACAAAGAAGACAAGTGCTGCTGCGATGACAAGTGCTGCTGCGACAAAGAAGACAAGTGCTGCTGCGACGACAAATGTCATTGTCACTGCCATTGCTGCGACTGCGACTGCGATGACTGCTGCGACTGCGATGACTGCTGCGACTGCGACTGCGATGACTGCTGCGACTGCGGTTGCTGCAACTGCCGTGGCTGCCGCTGCTGCCACACCTGCATGCTGATCGCCAAAGCCGTCGGCCTGACCGTCCTGCTCTCCGGCGTAGCCACCGCCACTGTGATCGCCGTCTCCGGCCTGATGCGCAAACTTGCGAGATAACCTCGCGGCTGCCCCAGAAACCTGGCCGGCGTATGCAATAGCCGGCCGCGCAGGCGTATGCAGCGCATAGCCTGCGCCCCACATAACAAAACCTGCACGCGGTGCAACATCACGGATTGACTTATGCATCTCCCAGGAAACCTCACATTCTGCGCCCAGTTCATTGCCGCTTCAGTCATTGCGATGACGCTTTCATGCGGCGGCGGCTGCGCCTCAACGCCTGGCAATGACCCCATACAGACGCCCGCTGTCACGGAAGATACGGTCCGCGAAGCACCGGCAGACAAAGCAGATGCGCCCGACGAAGCACCGCTGCCCGATGTCACCGTCGAGCCCAAAGAAGAAAGGCTCCTCAGGCTTGCGGTCGTCGCCGACATGAACGGCAGCTACGGCACCGACCTGTATGACGCGGAAGTCGTCAAGGGCATCGACATGATCATCGAAGACAAGCCGGATATCGTCATCAACGCCGGCGATATGGTCGCGGGCCAGAAGCCGAAGCTCGATTACCGAAAGATGTGGAAAGGGTTTCACGCCAACGTGACGCAGCGGCTGCTCGATGCCGGCATCCTCATGGCACAGGCCCCAGGAAACCACGACGCCTCCGCATACCCCAAATATGCAAAAGAGCGCGAAATCTATATTGATGAATGGAACCAGCGAAAGCCCGCGCTCGACTATGTGGACGATTCCCCCTATCCGCTCAGCTACTCATTCATGCTCAAAGGCGTGTTTTTTGTCGCGCTCGATGCCACGACGCTCGACCCCCTGCCCGATGAGACCTACGACTGGCTGGAAAAACAGCTCGCGAACAATCCCTCAAAATACAGGCCGGTCGTCTTCTTCCATGTACCGCTCTTTCCGATCACGACGATCAAGCCCACGGAAATCCTGCGCGACGACAGGCTTCCACCGCTCTTCGAAAAATACCACGTCCAGCTCGTCCTCACGGGGCATCAGCAGGCTTATTTCCCCGCGAAACTCAACGGCGTCACCTATGTCCATTCAGGCGCGCTCGGCGGCGGACCGCGCCCTGTACGACAGAACAACGGCATCGCGCCCAAAACGCTCACGTTCGTCAATATCTATCCCAACAGCGAACCCTATATCGACACGCGCCTCATCGCCGGCGGAAAGGGCGAACATTTCAATCACAACCTGCTGCCGACTTATATCGTGTTCGGAAACAAGATCCTGCCGCGCGCCGATGTGTCGCTCGAAGATGCCGAGTTTGCGCGAGATTATATGATTTCGCCGCACATGACCAAATCACAGATGGACGCGCTGATCAAGGCTCTGCGCGCCAATGGCGGCGACTGGGGCAGAATCCCCGACTGGAAGGCAGACAAATGACCAGAATGCCTGCATTCCAAAAGGCCGCACTCAGCCTCGCGATAGCCTCCGCCATGCTCGCTTCGCTCGCGTCATGCGCGCAAGAGACGTTTGCGCCAGAGGCGCTCTCGATGCAGCTCGCGGAACTCGCAGATGCCCTGGAACCCATCCATGAGTGCAGCGAAAAAATGCAGCTCACTTCGTCCTGGCTGGCACAGAATTCCTCTCAGCTCGAAAAGAATAAGAGAAAATTCGACAAGAATTGCGCCACAGGAAAAACAAGTTCTGTCGAATGCATGAGCTTCCAGATCCTCATGTCCGCGCAGCTCGAATACGCGCTCAGGCCATGCCTCGATGCACCGGAAACCGACTGGACCGATCTCGACAAGCTCAACGCGCTCGCGGGCACTGCCATACTGATAACGCAGCGCGTTAATCATTAGATTTGACGCGATTTTTCTGCGTTGTCACATCGAGGCGAAACCGCTATAAGTCCGCGCTGTGCGATCAAGTGACGACCGCTTAGTATCATTGAGGAAAATATGAAATCACGATATCTGCTGATCCCGTTGCTGTTTGCGTCCCTGACTGGCTGTTCCATCACGAAGATGGCCGGAGAGACAGTCGTTGAATTTACACATGATGAAGCGATCCCCTATCTGATGTCCCAGGGGGATCTCGAAGCCGCCTGCAACATGGGCCAGGCACTCGGCCCCGTCGTTTCGTCATTTTCACGTGTCGAAGTCGAGACCGACAATGTCGGCATCGCGACGAACATGGCCGCAGGCATGTGCGCGGAATTCGCGCAGCGAAATGCCGAGCTCGACCGCGTCCGCGCGCTCCACGACAACCGCACCACCGATGCACAGGATGATATCATACGCGAAAAATACGGCCACAGGCTGGCGGCACAGCGCATGATCAAAGGCTATGAAGCAGCCGTCAGAACGTTCGGCGACTTCAGCGAAAGCTGCCGAAAATTCGACAGCAAGACCGACGCGCTCCTCTCGCTGCTCGGACTCGCGAGCGGCGCGCTCGCGCTCCTGCACGACTTCAACAGCGAAAAATCTGTCGGCATCTCGCTCGATGTCCCCGGCATCATCGAAAAATCTGCCGCATGCTTCAGCGATGACGACTGGTGGGGCATGCCCACCGCTCTGCGCGCCTCGATCTGGCTGAGCATCCCCGGCGCAGGCCCCGAAGGCGTCGATCCCATCGAGGCCATGAAAGATGCCGCAAAAAAAGGCGATGCCCAAGGCGTTCTGCTCGCGCGCGCCATGCTCGTGATGATGGCGACGAACGTCGGCAGGCCCGATGCCGCCTGTGAGGCGCTTGCGGCTATCCCGGCAGCGGATACGCTCAATCACGATTACGACATGCTCAACGCTTATGCCATGGGCCTCATGACGCATCAGGCCGATCTCGCTTGGGCACACAAATTCGGTTACCGCGCCCCCTTCATGAAACCTTCCTGCCCGGCTGAACAGACCGGCGCACCGCTCAGCGATCAGGATGTCGACGACCTCCTCGACGGGCTGCTCGACGAAGAAGACGAAACGCCAGCACCCGCGCCGCAGACTCCCGCGCAATAATTCCACGCCAGATCACGTTCAAAACAACGCGCACACAAACTGCGCGCACAAGGCATCAGAAACACACGCCGAATCCACCTGCCCTGTCTCACAGGCAAAAATTTCGGCACGATTGATGCAGAACGCACCACCCCGTGACGCCGTCTCGAAAAATAACCGGCATCACGCAGGCGATCCAATGCGCCTCATGGCTGCGGTCGCAAAAAAACAAAACACAATACAACCCCTTACTTCTAAGGAAGCTCTGACCAATTGCATAATATTCAATCATGATATCGCGCAAATCCGCTCCCCTTGCCCCATCGGGGAAAGGGCTTGCGACGGCTTTCCCCGAAGAGCGCGTGCGCCGCTCCCCTTGCCCCATCGGGGAAAGGGGCAGGGGGTTAGGGGCCAAATAATCAGACTTTCCCTGAATATCCTCTCAACTACAGGAGACATCACCATGAAAAAACAGCTGATTTCGCTTTGTCTCGGCACCTTCGGCGCGCTCTGCATCGCCGGAAACGCACTCGCTGGAGAGCCTCGCACGCTCTGCGTCTATGATCCCTCCGGCGCAAACGGCGAAGCCTATGCCGCCATGAAGGACTACCAGATCGCCGCGACAGCCTGGGGCATTGATTTCACCCTCAAGCCCTATACAAATGAAAAAACAGCCGCCGACGACTTCAAGGCCGGGCAGTGCGATGCCGCGTTCCTCACTGGTGTCCGCGCACGCGGATTCACCAAATTCGCAGCAACCACCGAAGCACTCGGCGCCACCCCGAGCTATGAGCTCCTCGGCGAAGCCATCAAGCTCATGGCTCAGCCCAAAGTCGCCAAAAAATTGAAGACCGGCGACTACGAGACCGCCATGGTCATGCCCATGGGCGCCGTCTATATCATGGTGCGCGACAAATCATGGAACTCCATCGAAGCCATCGCCGGCAAGAAAATCGCCACCATCGGCTTCGATGCCGCCGCCACTCACATGGTCAAACTCGCGGGCGCATCCATGGTCGCCGCTGATATCTCCACATTCGGCGGCATCTTCAACAACGGTGCCGCCGATATCTGCTACGCCCCGGCGACGGCTTTCAAACCTCTCGAACTCGAAAAAGGCGTCAAAGCCAAAGGCGGCATCATCCGGTACCCCATCGCACAACTCACCGGACAAGTCCTCATCCATTCCTCAAAATTCACACCCGAATTCGCCCAATCCTCAAGGGAATACGGCGCAAACAACTTCTCGAACATCCTCGCGCTCTCCACGAAATCAGATGCCTCCATCGACAAAAAATACTGGATCGACATCGATAAGGATGCCAAAGCCAGATATGACGCGCTCTTCCAGGATGTCCGCGTCAAGCTCCGCGATGAAGACCAGATCTACGACAAAGAAATGCTCTCGCTCATGAGAAGACTGCGCTGCAAAGCCGACAACACGCGCCCTGAGTGCGCACAAAAACGCGAATAATCAACCTCTTTCGCGCTTCACGCCGCTGTGCCCCAAAGGTACAGCGGCTTTGCTGTTTTTATCACCCCAAATCGCCGCCACTCAAGCGGCGCATCCTTCAACTTGCATACGCCGCCTCGCAATGCGGCCACAATTCCCATGACTCAGAAAAAACTTACGACACTTATCACCACGGTGCCGCTCGTGCTTCTGCTCATTGTCATCGTCCTGTGTGCGACAGTGGGCAACATCCACAGCAAGCTCCTAAGCGTCGCAGAAAACAACTGGACCGGCTACTCCGAGCTCCGCGCCGAGCCCGAACGCCCCACCTGCGACCAGGAACAGGCTGCCGAACAAAAGCAGGAACAGCCCAAAGAAGATCCCGCTCAAGCCGCCGATGAAGGCGATGATTTCCTCGACGCCCTCCTCGGCGAAGAAACTGTCTCCGAAGAAGCGCTCGCGGCCGCAAAAGCCGAATGCCAGGAAAAAATTGCCGCTTACGACTCCATCGTCGAGCGCAGAAACTCCACCGGCCTCAAAATTTATACGGCCATCGAACAGGCCGTCGGCAAAATCGCCACAGACTCCGTCAAAATCAAAGCGCATTTCCTCATCCTCGTCTTCCTCTTCTGCACGCTCGCGGCAACCCTGAACCGCCAGCACCTCGGCCTGCGCTCCCCGCGCACAAGACGTTCTGACCGCACCAGCCAGATCGCGCAGCTCATCGGTAACATCGCTGTCCTCATCTCTTTCATCGTCTATTACTACCAGGATCTCACCAGCGGCGTCGAAAACGTCTCCGAACTCCCCATCCTCTGGATGTTCGTCTTCGCCGGCATGGCGATCGCAAACGCATGGCTCATCGCCAAGCCGCTACAGACACCAGAAAAAGACGAAAACGGCAACACGCCAAAAGACTCTTGGGGCCTGGCGTTCCTCAGCATCCCCCTCTACGCCTATATGGCGATCATCTGCAGCCTCTATTTCATGCTCATCGAGCTGCATCCGGCCGGCGTCGCGATCTATCTCAACAAAATGACCGAAAATGCCGACCTCTACACCAATGTCGCGCTCTACGTCTTCTGCGGCATGATGCTCAAAAACACTTCGATCGCCGACAAATTCCTCGCGATCATTCGCCCCTGGAAGCTCTCCCCTGAGCTCCTCGTCTTCGTCATCGTCCTCGCGTCCGCAATCCCGACCGCCTATTCCGGCGCATCAGGCATCTTCGTCATCGCGGCTGGCGCCATCATCTACGAAGAATTCAAGAAGGCCAACATGCGCGACTCGCTGGCACTCGCCGGCACCGCCATGAGCGGCTCCATGGGCATCGTCCTGAGCCCATGCCTGCTCGTCGTCATCATCGCCGCGCTCAACAACGATGTCACGACCCCGGAACTCTATCACGCAGGCCTCGCGGTCTTTGGCGTGAACATCGCCGTCCTCGGTCTCGTCCTCTTTGCCACCGCGCGCGACAAGTTCCACTGCAATTCGCCGATCCTCGCGATCCCGCAGATGCTCAAAAACATGCTCCCGCTCGTGCCATACGTCGCCATCGGCGCTGCCGTCATCGGCTTCTTCAATTATATTCTCGGCACCAGCTTCAACGAATATACCGTCCCCTACATCCTCCCGTTCATGCTGCTCGTCATGCTCATCTATGACCGCATCATGGCCAAGCGCGAATTTGCAAAGCTCCCCGACGAAGACAAGGCCGACAAGCCCGCACCGAGCATCCGCAAGAGCCTCCTCGACAGCGCAGATGCCACGGCAAACGCATCCGGCGGCCTCCTCGCGCTCATGGGCATGTCCGTCTGCCTGGGCGGCATCCTCGACCGCGCAAATCTTGCGGCCATATTCCCACAGAAATTCTCATCCTACTGGACGGCAATGCTCGTCCTCGTCCTCATCCTCGTCGTCATCGGCATGATCATGGATCCCTACGGCGCCGTCATCCTCGTCTCCGCAACCATGACACAGGTCGCAAGCGCAAACCTCATCTCCCCGGTCCACTTCTGGCTAGTCGTCCTCTGCGCCTTCGAACTCGGCTACCTCACGCCACCTGTCGCCCTCAACCAGCTCCTCACGCGCCAGGTCGTCGGCGAAAAAGGCTATGCCTACGAACAGGATGAAAACCGCCCAAAGAAGTTCTGGCTCCGCCACGAGCGCATCATGCTCCCGATCGCCGTCAAAGGCATCGTCCTCCTCCTCGTCGCGTTCATGCCGCTTCTGCTGCGAACCCTCCACTGGATCGATTTCTAACCCATATCGATTCATTAAGGAAGCTCTGAATAATTCGAAAACCTCCTGGGGATGCGGGCGTCTCGCCCGCACAAAACTTATGCGTCTGAAATACTATTGTCCAAGGATCGATTTCTAACCCATATCGATTCATTAAGGAAGCTCTGAATAATTCGAAAACCTCCTGGGGATGCGGGCGTCTCGCCCGCACAAAACTTATGCGTCTGAAATACTATTGTCCAAAAAACGGCAATTGTTCAGACCTTCCTTAATATGTCCGGCTGTTTCACACGCCGGACCGCGCGCCTATGCTCACGCATACGGCGCTTTTTTTTATCCTCTTCCACACGCTCAACTACCAAAGCAAGCAATGACATCGACTGCCCACAACAACATGCCCTCGCACTTGCACGCTATGGCAATTCCTACTACAATGCAAATAGCCATGGGCACTGTGCACATGGCTTCACTCTGGTGATCTCTTATGGATGAACGTGAACTCAAATTTGTCGTTTTTTTAATCCATGCCCTCTCCGATTATTCGGGAAAATCCCCCGCATCGATATACAAGGTGCTGAATGAATCTGGTATTTTAGATAATTATATCCTTCCCTGTTACGATGTCTTACACACACAAGGGAAATTATACCTTATTGAAGACATCACTGAATTTTTAAAAGAAAAAGGATATACAATATGCTAGTCTATCACGGTTCTACACTTGAAATTCTAAATCCAGATATTTTACATTCCAAAAGATTTGTCGATTTCGGTATAGGATTCTATGTTACCTCATTTGCCATACAGGCGGAAAAATGGGCTTACAGAAAAGCAATGCGAAAATCACTTCCGGCGATTGTAAATGTATACGAATTTAACAACTATGAAAATTTCAACATAAAAAAATTTGATAGAATGGATGAAGATTGGTTAAATTTTGTTTGTGATTGCAGAAACGGCTCTGAGACTTATAAAGCTTATGACGCAGTCATCGGGAATATAGCCGATGATGATGTATTTAAATGTGTAAATATGTATATAGACGGCATCTGGGATATTTCACGCACCCTCCAAGAACTTAAATATTATAAAAAGAACGATCAAATAGCCCTGCTCACCCAAAAAATCATTGACGAAACGTTATCATTTGTAAATTCATATAAGGTAACATCATTATGACCCCCAAAAAACTAGAAAAATTATATAGAGAAATATTGGAAGAAAAAATCATTGCATTTCTGGCGAAAGAAAAATGTATCTCATTTAGAAAATCAATGGAGATTTATTATAAAAGCCGCTTATCCGAACAAATATATATTGGAGCTTATGGCATTGACAACCTAGATCCCAAATATCTTGTTGAAGATCTTATTGAAAATGAGCCAGACTTATTTGCTCACACTTAAATGATGCGCTTCGAAGTCACTGGCTTCAGATGCGTCTTTGACAATTAGGAAACCTCTGAACAATTGCATAATATTCATTCATGATATCGCGCAAATCCGCTCCCCTTGCCCCATTGGGGAAAGGGGCTGGGGGTTAGGGGCCAATTGATCAGACTTTCCATAGCAATCACTTCAAGCATGCACGCATCAACCAGATATCATTTTTTCAATCACTTCATTGATGGAGTGCGAAATCTTTTCAAGCACTGGATTATGCGACTGAGTTTCTTTCTGATTGATATATTGTCGAAGCGATTGCCAAGCCTTGCTCAATTCGCGATAATATAAATTATTGAGCTTTGTTCTCAAACCGTTTCGAACATTCTGTCTATGGAGTTCCAATAATTTATTGATATGAAACTTAAAATTCTCCTGATAGGGCTGCAATGGTGAAAACTTCTGGACCAATTCTTCGGGAAGCGCGCGCAATCCCTCAAGCGTCACCTTTGCAGCATCGAGCAGCGACTTGCGATCACTCCGCCTGGGATTGACCAATTGCGGCACAATCTGCTGTATCTGTTCAGCGACTTTCCCCACACGCGGATCGGGATGCAATATGCCCGCTGCCAGCATCGTGCGGAACGCACGGCTCGCTTTGCACACATTCGCATCCGCATCCGCCACTGCCTGACGATACGCCGTTTTCCCGGGTACATTCAATGCCCCTTTGAACCTTTCATAAGCATTATAAAAGTTGACAAAAGGTGTTTCCTGACGATAGGCCTCAGGGATGAGCGAGATCACTTTTTCAGAAAATTCAAGTAATTCCGCATACTTGAAATCTCTGATATTAAATTTCTTGATTCCACACATTTTCTTTACCCTCGCTTGAATATATAAATGATTGCTCCTTTGTGATGACCAGAGCTCCGCCACATAGAATGTCCAAAAGACCACCAAATGTATGACGCTGATAGCGCATTGCGTCATTTTTCATCTTTAATGCCTCCGAACACATATCAAATCGAAAGGCATTAAACTCTAAAACACGACATCCACGCATAGCGTCTCCCTAAAATACCTGCGATACAATTGCAAAACTCAAACAAAGCTGTCAACTCCCCAAAAGTGTTTTACAACTTTGCAGCGCTGCAAAAGCGTAAAACAACATTGAGTCATGCGCTCACGAGCCACAAATGTTTTATCCCAAAGCACACATGTACAGCATTAAAACACTTTACTTGAAATAAAAAACCGGATTAAAAAATTTCACATAAAGTCAGTTCTGCAAAGGCCTTTGCAAGTCAGTTTTTCTTTATGTTTCTCAAACAAGGAGGTCGTTATGAAAAGAACAGCATGGTTCGCGATGTGCGTGTTGCCTTTTTTGGCCGGCGGCTGCCAAGAGAGCGCCGAGCCAGATCACGCCCTGACATCATCCGCGCTCGAACAGCAGAACGATGAGACAGCCGATGCACTGCCTTCGGACAAAGCTGAGGAAGCCCAGCCTTCGGACAGCCCAGCACAGCCCGAAGACACCCCGGTCATTCAGCCGATGTGCGGCTCGGACATACAGCTTTCAGATGGCATTTATGGCCTTCTGACCGGCGGCAAAGCCAACCCGGCAGGCACCCAGATTTTTCTGTCTGAAACACCAATGACCTGCACAGACAAAGTCTCTCCGGCAACGGCTATGCAGGACATGCAGCTCACTGTCGAGCTCTCGCGGCTTGACAACGGCACGTATGAAATCACCGCCCCAAACGCCTTTGGCTGCGACAATGAAGGCGCTCTCAAAGCCAGCCTGCTCTATCGCAACCCGAAAGATAACAAGGTTATCCGCGCACAATCGGGCTGGGTCACCATCACCGGCGTCACGCACGCCTCAGACAAAGACTGGCTCGAACAGCCATCGATATCGGTCGCATTTGAAGTGAACCTCGATGTGGACGGCGCACCGCTCCACATCCGCAACACAGTCTCCGCCGCGCCGTGTGCAGGCGCACGGCTATACGTCCCACTCGATTGTCTGTAAGCCATCGCGGCTCGCAAAAACAAAGGGGGCCTTGCGCGTCGTATTGCCGCAGGCAATAGCCGCGCAACACGCGCGGCGTATGCGCAACGCGCATAGCCGCGCCCACATATCCACACAATTCTTGCGCCATAGCTTGAATCCTTGAAATATCTCACGACTTTGTTTAGATTAAAGTGGGCAATTTTGCCCGTGCGTGGAGAATTTTATGAAAAGATCGACATTTTTGTGTATTGCGATATTACCTTTTATATTAGCTGGCTGTAATGAAAAATATGAATATACGTGCGGCAATGGGAAGCTTGAGAGCGACGAGATTTGCGATGGGGAGCAGTTTGCCTCCGAACTTCACGTCCTTTGCCTTAATGGCGCCGTCCCCGATAATACTCGCTTGAAATGCATGACGAATTGCACGCTCAACACAGCGGAAGCCTGCCGCCCTGTGTGCGGAAACGGCATCATTGAAGGCGATGAGCAATGCGACGGCACCGCATTCCCGCAAGTCGCCGCGCCATGCGACAATCCGGATATGAGCAAAATGCAGTGCGTGGGCTGCCACATCATCGATACGGGCATTTGCCCGAATAATGGACACGTCACCCCCGGCCCTGTCGATCCCGGCCCTGTCGATCCCGGTCCCGAGGATCCCGGCCCTGACGATCCTGGTCCCGATGATCCGGGTCCTGACACCCCCAAACCGCCTGCAACGACGGGCGTCCTGATTTCCGAAGTCGTGCCGCATTTCCTGATCTCCGGGGAGTCGATGTCGATCGACGGGCTGGCTGTCGAAATCACGAACATGGGCGCGGATCACATGGATATGAACGCATGCGCGCTCGCGCTGCTCGACGAGAGCGGTGTCAAAAAACGCTTTGAGCTTGCCGGTCTCGGCATCGCGTCCCTCTCTGCCGGCCAGACATCCGTCATCTGCTCACAGACCGGAAATGACCGCTTCGAAGGCGCATGCGATGCTTCGATCTCGGAAGACGGCATTCTCCAGAATATGTCCGGCATGTATTATTTAGGAATTGTCTGCGCCAATGATAAAGTTTATGATCTCTTTAATCTAAACTCATTCATTGCAGCCATTCAAAACTATGGCGTCGATTTTGTGCGCAACTGCGACGCAGAACCTGTCACCGAATCTCAGAATGCGCTTCTCGGCGAAGGCTGGGCGATTACAGCTGATACGTCCGGCGCACCCAAATACGGTCTGGGAACACATTGCACAAATATCGGCTCCCGCGTGGAAAGCTGCAAATATACTATCAGCAGAACGACGCTGACAGACAGGAGCCAAAAAATAGATGTCGAGTTTGAAGTCAAGATTCCTGGAATTACAGATAAAACAAATCAAACAGATTCCAGTTCCGAGACAACCATTCAATTCTTGACCGGACAGCTCAACGATAAGACTGTCAAAGAACAGATTATACACCTGATATCCGCAAAACCCGATACTTCCTGGTCGAATGCAGACGGCATTGACAAATATATCGGCACATTCAGGAACTGGGATTTATATGATGGATTTATCTATTCCGATGCGGGCACGTATGTATTTGATGCATCCGTAAGTTTTGACCATGGCCAGACGCGCGTGTTCTGCGGTCCCAAGGGCATCATTTCAAATTATAATAATTATAACGCCGCAGAGCGCAATACCGTCACGGTGTCTTATGACGACGAAGGCGGGACATGCGGCGATGGCATCATTTCCGCGAGCGAAGTCTGCGATGGCATGAACTTTATCGAGGATGCGCTGGAATGCGAAAATCCTGGCGAAATCGTCTATGACACGAGCAAAGTCAAATGCTATTGCTCCATGCTGAGCACGCTGAATGCCTGTGCAAAGCCCTCGGATTCATGCGGCAATCGGACGGTAGATGCAGGCGAAGTCTGTGATTCCACAAATATTCCAGATTCAGCCAAGAAGTGTCCCGCCAATATGGTCGCCCTCGACGCCCCACAATGGGCATGTGACAGCTCCTGCCTCAAAGTCGATGTCTCAAATGCCTGCGAAGTCGCATGCGGCAATCATAAAATTGACAAATCCCACAGCGAGGTCTGCGACGGCGACATCATCCCGGAAGATCTCAAAGTTTGCCCCAAAGATTATGTGCCCATCGCATCCCCGCAATGGCTCTGTGACGCCAACTGCTCAGGCATCCTTACCGACAAGGCATGCGAACTCGCTTGCGGCAATCACAAACTCGATAACAAAGAAGCTTGCGACGGCGACCTGTTCGATCACACGGCTGCCGCCGCCTCATGCCAGAACGCCACGTATGACAAGTCGCGCGCCACGTGTGACAGCTGCAAAGTCGAACCCGCTGCATGCGTGCCGAATACAGATCTCGTCTTTGACGAATTCATCGTCCTGAAAGATGAGAAAGGAACGCCCGAAGGCGTCGCGATCAGCATCAATTATTATGGCGATGAACCCTTTGATGTCGGCGCATGCAACCTTTCCATATTAAATGAAAAAGGCAGTTTTGCAGTCCCGGGCGCATATTATTTCAGCTTCCTCGATATCGCTCACGCCACAGAAAGCTCCTATATGCTCGCGCAGTGCAAGCCGCTCGTCGTCTGCAGCGAACCGATGGCCAGCGAATCCGAATATAAAAATATATTCGGCGATAAATGCGATGCCGTTTTAGGCGGTTATGATTATGACAATAACTTAGTCGATAACCTCTTCCTGAATTACGACGCGATCGACACGCTTCAGATTTCCTGCGGCGGCAATAAAATCGATTACTTCGACTTTGCCGGTTTCCGCGATGCGCTCACCAAAGGCTATACGCATGGCAAGCTCAAATCGAGCGATCTTCGCCCCTGGCCCGGGCGCATGAGCGTCGATATCCAAGCGCGCATGGACCTCGACAAAACCTCCAACCTCGATGAATTTGCAACGCCTGTCTGCAAATAACTAAAAACCTCAAGGCTGTGTTCAACATCTGTGGATATGAAATACAAGGCAGCAGGCAATAGAAGGTTAGGCAGTAGTGCGCATGATCAAGGCAATTGCTTTCATGCGGAGAGACCAGCGATACCTGATTGCCGATAATACATGGCATTTTAGAGCCATATCCACGCTTGTTGAACAGAGCCAAAACCAATAGAAGCGGATTTTCGTCAGCAAAAGCTCCCCATCCCCTCCTCAAACTAACCAATAAAATAGCCTTCCCCACACTGCCTTTCTTTAGGAAGGGGGTGTGGGGGGGAACTCTTTCTTTTGGCACAAAAGAAAGGGTTCCCCCCACAAAAAACCACAAACTAAAATCCCCTACTTCCTGACATGCAGGCGCATGTGGCCGGCCTGTATGCCTTCGGTGACAAGAGCCCAGAGCGCGCCGAGATTTTGGATGAGGCCGATGGCCGACAAAAGGGCGCAAAGCTCGTCATAAGATGTGATACCGTCAAATGCGAATGCGGCAGCAACGGATGGGTTCTTTTTGAAACCGCCGACAAAGCCGGCAGGGAGCGGCAGATGAATGGCAAACTCAAGCGAATCCTCGCGGAGCTCGGCGCAAGTGAGCGGCTTGTGGGCACCAGTTCTGTGCGCCTCGTGCAAGATCGAAGCTGAGAGCGCGCGCGTGTCCTGCCCCAGGGGCAGAGCCGCCGCGATGATGCCATTGAGTATGCCCTTGTTATGCGTGACTGCGCGCTCGGGCGAACGCTGCGCAAATGCGCAGGCGCGTGCGATGCGCACGGCAATATCGCGGCCTTCGCAATGCGCGAAAGCGCCGAACTGCGCATAAGGGATGGACAGATGCGCGTGCACCATGCGTCCGGCACCGTCATTCGTCAGAATAGCCATACCGGGCACATAGCCCGAAAGCGATCGCGATAATTCGCCCTGAAGCGCTTCCGCCATCGTATTGACTGCATTCGCCCCCATCGCATCCGACGTGTGCACGAACAGTTTCGCGACGACAAAAGTCTCGGGCCAATCGGGCGCAGGCTCAAGAATCTGCGCCTCAAGCGCGAACGCGCCGCCCCCGGACGCGCACAGCGCCGGGTCGCATCGATTTGCCGTTTCCAGAAGCATCTGCACATTCTGTCCGATCCAGCGCACGGCATCACGCGCGCATTCAGGCGATGCGCAGCCCATGATCTGCGCCGCAGTGACCGGCCTATCGGCATGCGACGTGATGCCGCCGCAAGCATTTGCCAGGCGGCTGACACGGCATGCGGCAGCCACAACGCTCGGCTCCTCCGTCGCCATTGCGATCCTGTGCGATCTGCCATCCACGACGAGCGAAGGCACGACGCCGAGCGGCAAGCGCCACGCGCCGATCACATTTTCGCTCATGCGGTCCAGGCAAGATGTCTCGCTGGTGATCGGCCCCGCAAGGCGCTCCAGCAGTTCCATATCCCCCAGCTGCTGGCGCCGCGCCCCGGGCATAAGCTCATAAAACTTAGACATCTGAAGCCTCAAGGCTGCGCCGTATGCCGATCCACTGCGGCTCCGGCGTAAGCCGGTTCACTGACTTATACACCGTGATATCAACCGCGCGCACATGCGCAAACCCGAGCATCGCGCGCGCCATCTCGTCTGCAAGGCGCTCGATCAGCCGATACTTGTGCGTTGTGCCGATTTCCAATAGCTTCTCGACAAGAAGCTCATAATTGAGCGTGTCTTCGAGCTGGTCGTTCCCAAAGCCTTTCAACTCCGGATCTATAGAAATCTGCGCATCGACGCGAAATGTCGTGCCGACAACCTGCTCTTCCGGATATACGCCGTGAAATCCATAAAACTTGAGATCTTTGATAAGTATTTCTGATGTTTTCATATCTTCTTTCCATTAAATAGAAACTAAAAAAGGCACCCGCAGGTGCCTTTTTATCAAAATCACTTACATGCCGTACCTGAACTATTGCATGTAGAACTGCACTTTTTATATGTCGAATAATCAAATGTCTCCATGAGAGTGCCGCCAATGTTTTCGCACGCATAATTCACAGATGCTGAACCTGAATCCAAATCTGCGCAGATCGAGCCGGAAGCAACCGCATCGCAAGCATTCGTACAGTTGACCTCCCCATAAGCTTTATCAATATAACAAAGCGGATATTGCGCATCTTTCTTTTTGCATGCAGCGATCTGCGCGCTTGTACATGCCTGATTTGAACTCGGCGTCGTGCATGTCGCCTTGCCATAATACTGGTCATCTTTTGGCTGATAATTGCACGAGATGCCGCATTCTATTTCGCGTTTTTCCCCATTATAACAATAGACAGAGTAATTCCCATCACAAAAAGCCATATCTACAGTTTCTACGCCATAGATCTTTCCATCATCCGCCTTTGTGGCCACGATGAAATCGGCGGGGTTACGCCCGTTATATTGAGCCGCCAAATCCGCATAGAATGAGCACGTCTCATTGTGCGTGTAGATATCGCCTGCTTTTGCACTGCTTTCAAGGATATAAACGCAGTCATCTTTGCCACTGAACTGCGCGCATGTGATCTGATTGCTGCTGCAGGCAAAAGAAGCGACCTTGCTGTCTTTGCAGTAGAAAAACTGGCCTTTCTGACAGACATTCTCAAAAATCTTATAATCGCAGCTCGCGCCGACCGTCGGCAGCACGGGATCTGCCGGTTCCGGCGCAGCATTGCATGATGTGGCGCCATTCGCGCAGCCGTTCGCGCAGGCAATCGTGCCAGTAATTTTCCCCGAAGCGCACGTCACCAGCGCGCCATTGACACACACCTGCCCCTGATGCGTGCATTCGGGCGCAGCATTACACGACCTGCTTCCCTCGGCGCATCCATTTGTGCAAGGGATCCGGCTGGTAATCTTCCCGGAGACGCACATCACAAGCGCGCCATTGATACACATTTCACCGCCATGCTGGCAATCGGCATCCGGGGTCCCAGGATCCGGGGTGGTGTTGCAGGCCGTCGAGCCCTCCGTGCATCCGTTGGCGCACGGCAAGCTTTCCGTGATATTCCCCGAAATGCACGTCACAAGCTTGCCGCCGACGCAAGCCTGCCCCTGGTGGCTGCACGTACTTCCAGACGGCGGATCAGACGGGGATGTGTTGCAGGCTTTCGATCCTTCCACGCAGCCGTTGGCGCACGGCTGCCGTTCCGTAATATTCCCAGCAACACAGGTCACAAGCTCCCCGCCGACGCAAGCCTGCCCCAGATGGCTGCATGCATTGCCCGACGGCGTCCCCGGCTCGCTGGGCGTCACCTGACCGCCGACACAGGCGCCATCGACACAGCCGTTCGGGCAGTTGACAAGCTTCCCACCGTCTTCCGTGCATGACATCAGAAGATTACTGTTCCTGCAATAAGAGATGCACGCATCATCCTCCCCTGTGGCGCAAGCCGTCATGCTGAGTGCGGCAACGCAAAAAATCGCTATTATGTTGAGTTTCATAAATTATTCTCCAAATTCCGGATGTGGTTGCGTGTGTACGCGACCGCGACTTGTCGCATAAGGTAGCAAAAAATACCACTTCGGCAAACATTTTATTTGTATAGATTATGTGTATCGTGAAACCCTTTGTCGCGCAGGGGCGTTGCGGGGCGGATGAGCCCCGCAGAGGGGGGAGCGGCGTATTTCGCGGCAGCGAAATAGCCGCGCGGGGGGAGGCTTCCCCCCGACCCCAAAATTTCTACGACGCGCCCGGTTTTCCCTGGGCATCTGGCTGGCGCGTCCTATCGCTTCGCGATACGTCCGCCAAAGGCCTCGCTATCGGCCAGCCGATACGCTCGGCCCGACTTTTTGGGCCCGCGATGAACAGGCAGAACATTTGAGTATTGCGGAACATGTGCATTTGAGCTATAATCTTCGACTTGGTTTTGAATTCCAAAAGGAATTCACCATCAGACATTGCAAAAAGAAAGAATTTGAGGAGTCGTTGTGGCCGGAAAAGAAGAAGGAATTACTGTCGATGGGACAGTAGTCGAGGCGTTGAGAAACGCCATGTTCCGCGTGGAACTTGAAAACAAGCATATCGTTTTGGCTCATGTGTCTGGCAAGATGCGCAAATTTTTCATCCGCATCCTTCCCGGCGATAAAGTGACGGTCGAGCTCTCTCCGTACGATCTGACGCGCGGCCGCATCACCTATCGTGAGCGATAAAAGCCGAGTGTCCAGTGAACAGTCCTGAGGTGAGGGATGATATTTGACCGTCTGTTTGGTTACTTTTCGAGCGATCTGGCGATAGACCTTGGGACTGCCAACACATTGATTTATGCGAAAAACCGCGGGATTGTCGTGCGCGAACCCTCAGTGGTCGCGGTACAGAAAGAAAGCCGTGGGGAAAAGCATGTCTTGGCAGTCGGAAAAGAGGCAAAAGAGATGCTCGGGCGCACGCCGGGCGGCATTCAGGCAATCCGCCCCATGAAAGACGGCGTCATCGCCGACTTCGAAGTCACCGGCGCCATGCTCAGGTACTTCATTCTTCGCGCGCATAACCGAAAGACTTTCGTACATCCGCGCATCATCATCTGCGTGCCATACGGCATCACAGAAGTCGAGAAGCGCGCCGTCCGCGAAAGCGCCGAAGGCGCCGGCGCGCGCGAGGTCTATCTGATCGAAGAGCCTATGGCCGCCGCAATCGGCGCAGGGCTCCCCATCACTCAGCCCTCCGGCAACATGATCGTCGATATCGGCGGCGGCACCACAGAAGTCGCTGTCATCAGCCTCGCTGGCATCGTCCATTCCCAGTCCGTCCGCGTCGGCGGCGACAAAATGGATGAAGCCATCATGATGCACATGAAAAATAAATATAATCTGCTCATCGGCGAACGCACCGCCGAGCAGATCAAATGCACCATCGGCATGGCTTACCCCTCCGACGAAGTCCTCACGATGACCATCAAAGGGCGCGATCAGGCCGCCGGACTCCCCAAAACACAGGAAATCAACAGCGACGAAATTCGCGACGCGCTCTCCGAACCGATACGACAGATCGTTCAGGGCGTGCGCTCCGCACTCGAACATACGCCGCCGGAACTCTCGGCCGATATCGTCGACAAAGGCATCGTGCTCACTGGCGGCGGCGCGCTCCTCAAAAATCTCGACACGCTCATCCGCGAAGAAACCGGCCTTCCCGTCATCATCGCCGATGACCCCCTGACGTGTGTCGTCATGGGGTGCGGCCAGGCGCTCGACGAAATCGAGCTCCTCCGCGAAGTGACCTCCGTGAGCTAGTCCATGAAAGCGCTCATCCAACGCTATCAGACGATGGGCGTTGTCGCGCTCGCGATCGCTTTGCCCGTGCTCATTTTCGTCCTCTTTGGCGATCAAAGACAAGATCCCGGGCTCCTCGAACGCCCGATGATTTCAGGCATCGGAAAACTTCAGAGCCATAACGACTATGTCGTCGGAAATGCCTCAAATATCTGGGATTCTTACATCGACCTCGTGCATACCAAGCGCGACAACGAAGACCTCAGGCGCGAAAATGCCAAGCTCCGCGAAGAAAATATCGGGCTTCAGGGCATCCTGCAGCAAAATGCTCGCCTGACAAAGCTCGTCGGCTTCAAACAGCAGCGCCCGATTTATCAGCTCGAACCCGCGCGCGTCATCGCCGCTGACATGTCCCCATATTTCCGCGTCCTGCGACTGCGCCTCGAAACCGAAACGGACAGCATCGAGCCGGAAATGCCCGTCGTCGCAGCCGAAGGCGTCGTCGGACGCATCGAGCGCGTGGACGGTCGGTACTGCGATGTCATGCTCTCCGTCGATCCGCGATCCAAAATCGATATCATGACTCAGCTCAACCGCTCGCGCGGCATTCTCTCGGGCACCGGCGACGAATCCAAATATGAAGCCAAAATCGCCTATCTCCTCCGGCGCGACGAAGTCGAGGAAGGCGAACTCGTCGTCACGAGCGGGCGAGCGGGCACTTTCCCGAAAGAATTACCAGTGGGCAGAATTACATCTGTCAACGCCAAGTCTTTTGGGCTCTATCAGGAAGTCACTGTCGAGCCCATCGTCGACTTCTCGCGCCTGGAAGAAGTCTATATCATTACAGGCATCAAAGATCAGACCCTCAAAAGATAGCCGCTAATTCCTGCATGAGTATTGTGATATGAAACGTGTCATCATCAATGTGGTCACTGCTTTTATATGTATGCTCATACAGATGAACATCACTTCGGCTTTTGGCATCGACACGCTCTGCCAATATGGCGTGATCGCAATCATACTGAGCGCAGCCACATCGATGAACCTCGTGACTTCCTCCGTGGCCACGCTCATCTTCGCGCTGCTCTGCGATATCTTCGTGTCTGGCCCGATCGGCATCTATGCATTCTGCCTGATGCTCGTCTTTGGCATCACCCATGCGCTTTTATCGCGCTTCCGCTCCGAACGCATGATCGCACTCATGATCTGGGCTGCCGTGATGACGGCAGTATTTGAACTGCTGCTCGCTTGCGCTTATGCCGGAATCTATAAAGATTTTCACTACTTTATGATATTTGTGAATCATCTTTGGAAAGATCTGATTCTCACAGTTCTCATGACGCCTGCCGTGATGTATCTCAATCAGCTCGCAGAAAAGATATTCACACACAGAAAAACATCGAGTCTTGTATGATGTGGCTTGAGTTTTTCTCAATACTAATAGTTTGCATGATATTTGCAGTCGTGAGCGGCTTGTGCACGCTTCCCTCATTTATCTGCGTTTTAATATATATTATATTAGGCATCATTTGCGAATATAAGCAGATTAAGAAACCATTATTAAATAAATTCCTCGGCGTTATTTTATATTTTATCCTCTTTGGGATTGATCTTTCATTGAGCGGCGGATTTCGTACAGTCTTCATCCAGGGGTTTCTGGATATCGTCTGGGCCTTGATCGGCTACCGCGCACTGAGCCACGAGAAGAGCTCCGAGCGCGCGCAGGTCGCCATTCTCGCGCTTCTCCCGCTCGCTTGCGTGGCCGTCAGCATACCGCCGACCGTATATATATTATTTTTAATCGTCTATATCGGGCTTTTGTTCGGCAGCCTGATGCTCCAGTCCCTCGGCGCACCATCCGCAGGCAGCGAGGCCTATACCGCGCATCACGAACATCATTATCGCCGCATGACCGACTGGCGCTTCTGGCGGCGCGCGGCCGCCCTGACGGCACTCGCGTTCGGCATCGGCGCCATCCTCTTTCTCGTCGTTCCCAGAATGGGCGCGGACAACGCCGCAGGCGTGCCCGGCATCGAACAGCAGCGCGGCGTGTTCCCCGATGTCTCGCTCGACCGCACAGGCACGATTTCCCCAGACCCGTCCCTGCTCTTTCGCGTCAAGATGCCCAAAACCGCAGAAAATCTGTACTGGCGCATCGATATACAGACGATATTCGACGGCACGCGCTGGCGAAGCTACAGCAACCAGTCCATGCGCCTGAGCAACGCCCCATCGGACGCAGAACCTTACCGGCTCGAATTCGTCCGGGAATGGCGCGACCACCGCATCCCGACGCTCGCGGGCACTGCTGGCGTATCACATCTCCCCGAGGCCGAAGACACCTCCGCCATATCTTTCTATGCAGACAGGCTCGGCGCATGGCACCGTCACGGCTGGCGCCGCTCCGCACCGCTCATGGGCTACCAGTTCTGGCTGGCGGACACACTTCCCGAAGACGCGCAGTCGACGGTACTCGAACGCGTCGAAGACATCTATCGCCGCTATTTCAGCCTCAATCTCCGCGTCTCAGAAATGCAGACAAATTATTCGCGCTGGATATGGCCGGGCAGACGGCACAACAAAGAGAGCCGAAAACGCCTCTCCGAACTCGCAAGCCGCATCGTCGGCAACGCGCAGACTGATCGCGAAAAAGCCGACAAAGTCCGGGATTATCTCAAAACGCACTACCAATACAGCCTGAACCGCCCCGTCCGCGAAGGCCCCATTGTCGAAGATTTTCTCTATCGCCAAAAATTCGGGCATTGCGAAGTCTTTTCCACGACAATGGCCGTCCTGCTCGCGCTCCTCGACGTGCCAGTGCGCAACGTCACGGGGTTCGTGTCTTCCGAATTTCGCGACGACTATCACCAGGTGCGCTCGGCGCACGCGCACAGCTGGACAGAAGTCTATCTCGACGGCCAATGGGTCATCTACGATCCGACGCCGTCCGGCGCTCAGACCGTCGAAGTCGACTGGATCCAGGCCATCGACGACTGGTTCGCCGCCTATCAGACCCGCGATCTCTATCGTTTCATCGCAAAATACTACCTGCAGATCCTCCTCTCAGTCGCTTTCCTGCTCATACTCGCGCTATGCACTCTCCTGCCGATCCGCCATATCCGCAGCCGCTTGCGCCCGACACACGCGCTCTACGAACGCCTATACCCCGAAGTCGAGGCGCTTCAAGCAAATGCGCCGCAATACGCCTCATGCCGTGACTTTTCCCTCGAAAACTGGTGGTCTGACGACTGCCCCCCAGAATGCGCCGAACTTCAAGCCTGGATGCGCGCCTATATCCAGTTCAAATACCGCGACGCTCAGGACGACACCGCCCTGCCTGACCGCTGGTCGCGCAATGGTATAATTCTGCGCGGTTACCGCGCGCTCAAACGCCAAGCCAAGCGTTCGGTTTGATTTTTTTGGCAGGGGTAAGCCTCCCCCTGCGCGGCTATTTCGCTGCCGCGAAATACGCCGCTACCCCCTCGCGCGCACCACATATCGCAGCATCTGCCTTGTGCATTAAAAATGCATAATTTTTTCATTCCGGCACACAGAGGTTTTGATATTGAGCGAAAAATCTCGTAATCTAAGTGCTCGGGCGCAGTCTTTTGGGAGGCATCGTATGTGTTCTGTTTCAAAGAAAGGATTTACACTGATTGAACTGATGATTGTCGTCGCCATCATCGGCGTGCTCGCGGCCATTGCAGTTCCAGGCGTCAGCGCATACATCATGCATTCCAAAACGACCGAAGGCGTGCAACACCTCAAGGCGCTCTCTGACGGCGCGGTGATCTATTTTAATACCGAACACCTCGAAGCCAATGCGCTCCAGCGCTTCAAATATCTCTATCCGCATGCGGCCAAAACCTTTATCCCCACAAACAATGGCAATGTCGGCGAAAAATACAGATCAGACACACAGAACTGGCATGTCAATCCCTGGCTAGACCTAGGTTTTGAACTGGGCGGGTCTTTCTATTATCGCTTCGATTATCAAAGCCAGAACGGCAACGAACAATTCCAAGCCAACGCCATTGCGAACCTTCAGGAACCGAATGATTCGCATTTCCGCATCAGCGGCCAAGCAGATGGCAGGCTCACGCCAATACTTGAAATTCAAGACTAATCCTCGCTTGATGTGTGGCGGCGCAAGCGCCGTATCGGGGTTGCGCACCATTTCCCGGGGATACGCACCATTTCCCGAGGTTGCGCCCGTCGGGCTTACCCCGGGCTAATCTCAAGCGCCCCGTCGGAGCGCAAAATGTATGCGCCCCATTGGGGCGCTAAACTCTGATTTGACACCATTATTTCATATCCACTCTGATAAAACACAAAATTCGAAATGCATTACGTCGATGGCATCGCCCTTAATCGCTCTGTCTTTGCTGTGCAGTTTTAGGAAACGCGTGAGCTTTTGCTCATGACTTCGAGAGCTGTTCGCGCACTGCCTCGCGCTTGGCCTTTGGCACACGCAAAATCTTCATCGCCTCCTCTTCACTCACCTCAAACCTCTTAATAATCGCTCGAACGCTTGCGACCAACGCCTTCATTTCACCTAGCTTTACACCTCTTTTTTCGCCTCTTTTTTCGCCTTCTTTCCTGCCTTCATTCCTACCTTCCTTCCAGCCTTCTTTCCTGCCCTCTTTCCTAGCGATCTGCTGAATATCAATAATTGCTTGGCACATCTTGACCTCCTCCTGTCTCGGTACGCGTTTTATCTTAGCTTTCGTAAATACATTGATCACGTCGATGGCATCGCCCTTAATCGCTCTGTCTTTGCTGTGCAGTTTTAGGAAACGCGTGAGCTTTTGCCAGTTGTCTGCATATTTGATGAACGCAAACACTTCCCGAAATTCCGACTCAAACATGAGCAGCTGTTGCTCTGTCAGGCGATGCGGATCGATCAGGTGCATCATCTGCTCCTGAATCAGCGCGCGCATGCCCGGTGCTGTGACCAGCATATCGCTGAGCTTTAAGGCACCATCCCAGCGATTTTTACCAAAATAGAGCACGACTGTCACGACTGGAATGAATCGGTCATCCCGAGTGCTTCCCGACAAAAATGATGCAGCATCCGTCAGATCGGCCATTTGTCGATGCTGCGCTTCGCATGTTTTGATCTGATCGGCATACGACAGCGCATCGTACTGCATCACTCTGACCGGCATATCG
>JAFUEE010000090.1 GCA_017464085.1 Pseudomonadota bacterium | reverse complement strand
GTAAGTCCGAGTTCGCGAGCAAGCCTCTTGTAACCATAAATCCATTGACGGTAAGTTGCCAGTATTCTTTCCCGTTGTTCGTTGGTGATCACTTCTGTTCTCCCTGTGTTTGAAGTGTCAACCAAAACAGGGATAGGTCAGGCTTTGGGGGGGGGACATTTATGGGTCGCATGAAGAGTATGTGATGCTTATGCATTTTGTAATTTTTTGATTGACATTACATATAGCAAATAGCTAGTCTAAGAATGTTGCTGAACATGTTCAGCGTGTGTGAGATTTTGAGATGTTTGTGAAGAGTGGATTGAAATTTATGACAGTTTTTTTCGCTTCTTTTTTGAAGCGCGGAGGGCTGTGTCTTCGCAAACTCGCTGGGGTGTTGCTGGTATTCCAAGTCATATCATTTGGTCTGTTTTACCATCATCTCAGTGATGCTCAGCACGTGCACTCGTCTGTGACAGGTGATGTGATTCACTTGGCACCGAATTGTTTAAGCGAGCATTTTCATGAAGTCGATACGTACGATTTCGGTTTTCCGAATGCGGATGACGATGATTGTCCTGCGATAGGGTTGCTCGCGCACGCATCTGTATTTGCTCCGTCTATTCGCGCAGCTTGTGTACCCCCTAAAGAGATCATATTGATCTCAAAGGATGTGCAGGTTCGCCAGCTGCAGATTGTCTATCTCTCCAATAAAGCACTTTATCAGGCCCCGAAACAGTCTCCGCCGTTAATCGCAGGATAGTTGTATCTTTTGTTTGGGCAAATTTGCCCTTTTCCTGTGATTTCTTTAACGGCTTTGGCTTATGTGAAATCGGATCAGACTAAAATTTGAGCATTTTTGCGCTTTTTTCGATGGCCGGTGATTGCTGTCGCTGGCATTGCTGAGCTTTACGCCAGAATCGCAATAAACGTGGATTCTCGGCGGAGGTCTTGCGCGAATGAGCGGCGTGAGCTGCTTCTTGAGGGAAGACTCGTTTCTTGAGGGAAGACTCGTGCTGTTGCAAGCCCTGAACGCCTTGCTGCGATTGTGTATCGGCTATATCGGAAAAAAGTGTTCAGAATGTGTGCATTCATCTTTGCACAAACCTGGATGGGGATTTGCAGAAATTGCGGATGCGCGTTTTTGAAAGGCTAGAACTGGCGAATATCAGCCTGAAAAGGTGTTCGATCTGAGCCAGAAGTCGATTGAAAAACGTGAGAATACGGAAAGCCTGCAGTGTACCGTTCGGGGATGCATACAGCTTGCCGGCACATGTCTGTGCTGCGTCTTGAGGGGCAGTCTGTGTACATGCCGGATAGGGGCTCGTGTATATATGGCGAATGAATGCGGAAATTGTAGTGTATGGTCTGGATAAGCCGAATCTGTATATTGGGGAAGTGATGTATAAATATATCAACAAAGGGATTTGTATATTGATTAGGAGATCTTGCGTCCTGCTCTCGCTCTTCATGGCTGTGTCATCTGTGTATGCTCAGCCTGTGCAGACTGAGGAAGGGCTTGCAGCGATTGAAAATCCCAAGGAAACGCAGCAGGTACAGTCTGTGGCATCGGAGATGGTGAGCGAGACTGTGGATAAGGCGGTTTCAGCACAGTCCTCAGATGCTGTTGCTGACTCGGATGAGAATGCTTCAACAGGGCTTTCTCCAGAGGAAGAAGCTGAACTGAGGGCTGCGCTTGCGAGTGATGTATCCGACGATGCATCGAAACTGCCTCAAGATAGTCCTGTTGGCGCAATTATGTCGGCCATTCAGTCGATGAATCCGGATATGGCTGTGACGGGGGATTTTGCACTCGCCTGGTTCTCTCAGAAAAAGAACTATCAGTCTGGCGCTCACGATCCGACTGCAACTGGGTTTCAGTTGCAGCAGCTGGAGATGACGTTAGGGGCGAGTGTGGATCACCTATTTCGCATGGACGTGAATCTCGTGTTTTCGCTAGGTGGCGTCGAGCTTGAAGAGGCTTATGTGACGACCCTTGGATTGCCGTGGAATCTTCAGGTGCGCGTTGGGCAGTTTTTGTCGAAATTTGGCAGGATCAATCCGACGCATCCGCACACGTGGGACTTTGTGGATCAGCCATTTGTGATCGGCAAATTCTTCGGTGCTGAAGGCAATCGCGGCTTGGGTCTTGAGCTTTCTTGGCTTGCGCCGTTGCCGTGGTATTTGGAGGTCATCGGATCTGCACAGATGGCGACATCTAATGCGTCGAACAGAAGCTATCTCGGCAGCAGCGGGGAGACTGAAGGGGCACAGGATTTTTTGTACACGCTTGCAATCCGCCAGTTTTTTCCGCTCCATGATGATGTCGGGCTGTTCTGGGGGCTTAATGCGCAGACTGGGCCGAACAGTACGGGGCGCGGGAATCGTACGAATATATTTAGTACGGATCTGTTTCTGAAGTATTCGCCGCATCAACGGCCGGATATGGCGCTTGTCTTTCAGGCAGAAGCGATGTTCCGGTTGCGCCAGGTGCCGAACGACCTGCTGTTCGACGGTGCCGGTTATGCGCAGATCGTTTTGCAGATTAACCGTGAGTGGGCGACTGGCGTGCGAGGGGAATTCGGTTCAGGGGTGGAAGATGACCCATTGGATCCGTTCTGGACAACAGAACGCGGGCGTGCGGCAGTTCAGGTCACGTGGTCGCCGTCGCATTTTTCGCGACTGCGAGCACAGGCTTCGATCGATATCCCGAAATGGCAGGATGATCCCATCTATGCCCTCATGCTTGCGCTGGAATTTACTGCGGGAACTCACCCGGCGCACAGTTATTGATCGGGATTTGGGGCTGACCGAGGGGGGCGCCGCGTATGCGCGCAGCGAAGCGAGCACATAGCGGGGAGGGGGGGAGTCTTCCCCCCAAAAAAAAATTAAAAAAACATTAAGACAAAAACTTTTTCCTAAACAGGAGTAAAAAAATGACGAAGTTCAATCATGTTAAATCATTGGCAATCCTTTCACTTTCTGTTCTGGCGTCTGCATTGGGTGCAGTCGGATGCGCGGGAAGCGATGGCAATTCAGGCACGACTGTGGAATTCAGCCTTGAGGCGAAGCTGGAAGCTAAAGCTTCTGCGCTGAAAGGGAACCATTTTGTGGCAGCAAATCAGGATGAGATTGAATTCAAGCAGATGACGCTGCATCTCTCTGAGGTCAAGATCATCTCGAAGACGACGAGCGGTGGCGGAAATGTTGAATTTGATCCGTCAAATCCGCCAGAGCCGTACGAGAACTGCCATGCCAATCACTGCCATATCAAGGGGTCGAGCGATACCAAGACATATGATGAGATCAAGGCGGAGCTTGGCGGAGGCACGGTGACTGCGAAAGACGTGCTGACGGTTGCGGTGGACAAGACGATTACTCTGAATGCGTTCAATAAGGAAGTCTCGCTTGAGGAATTTGCCGAAGGGGATTTGGATTATGGGGATATCAGCGAGGTGCAGGTGACGTTTGACAGATTTGCGCTTGAGGCTGTCAACGTGACACAGAGCAAGAATATCTCGCTGAAAAATGAGCATTATCATGGAAGTGAGGTTCATCGCGAGTCGCTCGTGCTGAGTCATCCGCTTGTGATGACGATCGACAGAAGCACTTCTGAGCATACGCATGTCAATCTCGTGTTGGAGCTTAACGGCGAATTTTTTAATGAGATTGCGACATCAGAGGAAATTGATTTTGCGGATCTTGTGGAAGGACATGCCAAGCTTGAGCTTGAGGGGGAGGATCACGATCACCACGATCACGATCACTGACGCGAATGGCTGCAACGATTTGAAGGATCAGAACGATGCGTGAAGTTTGTCTCAAGTGCATGCAGCTGACGTTTGGCCATACGGCGGCGCTGACATCCCCTCTTGACTGGGAAGTGAAACCTGGGGAGTTCTGGGCGGTGTCAGGCCCGAATGGGTGTGGCAAGACGACGCTGATGCGGACGGTGCTTGGATTTTTGGATCCGGTGTCTGGAACGTTCGAGCGTACGGAGTCATGTGCGTATGTGGCGCAGCTTGCAGACGAGCTGCTTGACGCGCCAGCGCGTGTTTCGGATGTGATCCGGATTGGCTTGGATCGCCGCAGGACTTGGTTTCTGCCATTTTATCGCTACCGGAAAAGGGCATCTGTAGATGAGGTGCTTTCGGCGTTTGAGCTTGAAGCGCTCAAGGATAGGGCGTTTCAGGAGATATCGCCGGGGGAGCGTCAGCGCGTGCTGATGGCACAGGCAGCAGTGAGCGCACCTGAGCTCATCGTTCTGGATGAGGCGGCATCCGCGATGGATCCGCTTCATGCTTCAAAATCATACGAGAAAATGGCTGAAGCAGTCGTTGCCTGCGGGACAGCAGTCGTTGCAATCACTCACCATTTGGATGCGGTCGGTGATGCAGCGACGCATGTCTTGCGTTTTGATCAGGGCAAAATCACGCAGATTGCTGTCAAAAAGGGGGCGAAGTGATGGAACGGATCGAACTTTTTTTTGACAGTTGGGAATTCTTCAGGGACGCGGCGCTCGGAAGCGGCATTGCGGGTGCGCTGTTGGGGGCGCTCGGTGTCTATATTCTGCTCGGTCGCCTGGTGTTCATGAGCGTGACGACTGCGCAGGTCTCCAGTGCAGGCGTGGCCTTGTCGTTCTGGCTTCCTGCTCTGACTGGAACTGCGGCGGTCGCGCATGAGCATGCCGGTCATGTCCACTGCAATGTGGCTGAGCATGCGGAGAGTCCGGTGATCTCTGCGCTGCTTTCCCCGGCGGTATTCAGTATCCTGTTTACGATTTCCGTGATGGCTTTGGCGAATGTCGCGATGCGGCGTTCGCGCAGTCCGGAGGCAGTGCTCGCGGTGCTGTATTTGTCCGGTGCTGCGGCGACTGTTTTGATCGGCACGCAGATTGTGCATGAGATTCAGGATGTTCAGCAGCTTCTGATTGGCAATGCAGTGCTTGTGGCACATGAAGATTTCATCGGCCTGGGCGTGATATCGGCGCTTATGCTTGCGATGTTTTCGTTCGGTCATCGTGGGTTCGAGGCTGCGGCATTCTGGCCGCAGACCGCGTCAGTGGCCGGCATTCCCGTCGGGGTGCTCAATATGGTTCGCCTGATTGCCTTGACTGTTGCAATCGCGTACACGACGCGCGTGATGGGCGCGCTGCCTGTGTTTGCGTTCTCTTGCCTGCCAGCGCTAGCTGCCCGAGCATTTTCGCCAAACCTTCGCGTGATGTTTTTTGCCGCGCTTGGCATTGGCGCATGCGCGGGTATGCTGGGCTATCTTGCGGCATTTGTGTTCGACCTGCCTGTCGGGCCGGTGCAGACTGGTGTCGCGCTTGTCTTTGTGTTCATATCCGTTTTCATTTCGTCCGCCATAAAGCGGATTAAAGAGGAAGAGGCCATATCATGAAAGAATTAAATATAAGGGCTGTTTGTCGTGCGATTTGTGTGGGAACAGCTTTTTTATTGATGCTGCTCTGTTTGCCGTCATCGGCGTTTGCTGAACTTCGCGTGGTGGCTTCGTTGCCGACGCTCGGGGCTGTGGTGCGCGAGATCGGTGGTCCGGATGTTACAGTCGAGACAATGGCGTTGCCCACGCAGGATCCGCATTTTGTAGATCCTCGTCCGGATTATATCCTGAAACTCAGCCGTGCGGATCTTCTCGTCTATAACGGCATGGAGCTGGAAATCGGATGGCTGCCGCCTGTTCAGAAAGGTGCGCGCAATTCCAAAGTCTTGGAGGGCGGCACAGGCGCGCTCGACGCTTCAAAATTCATCGAGCCGAGAAATGTGCCCAAGACAAAGATCGACAGGAGTCTTGGGGATATCCATGCGCTTGGCAATCCGCATTATTTGTACAGCCTGCCTTGTGTCCTGCGCGTCTCAAAGGGGGTTGCCGACAAGCTTTCCGAGCTTGATCCGGAGCATGCGGATGCCTATCGGGCGCGTTATGATGCATTCAAAAAGAAGGCTGATCAGACGATCGAAACCGCTAGGAAGCGCTTTGCCTCGTTGCCTGAGAGCCAGCGAAGCATTGTGGCTTATCACGATTCCATGGTCTATCTCTTTGACTGGCTGGGACTCGATCAGATGGCAACCGTTGAACCTAAGCCGGGAATTTCCCCGAGCCCTTCGCATGTCTCTACACTTGTGGCGCAGATGCGTGTGTCTAAGCCCTCGTGGATTGTCCAGGAAGTCTGGCAGCCGCGTTCCGCGAGCAAAAAAATTGCAGATCTGACAGGAAGCAAACTCGTGGTCCTGCCGGTTTTTCCAGACAAGGATGAAGACCTGATCGCCTTTTTTGAGCGCATGCTTGCGGCGTTCTGAACATTGCCGAGAGACGTTTCCTAGAAGGTCTTTACATTTGTCGATTCGCCTATGCGCCGCTGGCGCATACGGCTCGCGGCGCGGCTATTGCAGCAGGCGGCGTGCTGATGGCACGTCTTCCTGCGGCAATACACCGCGCTTTTTTTGTTTCACGAAAAGCTCGTGAATGACAGAAGATTACTCATTTTCCCCGTTCTGAAGCTCGGCGGGCGGTTCAATTGCCAGAATCGGCAGATTGACGACGATGCTTTCGGTCAGGGAGTGTTTTTTCTCTTTCCAGTCAGAGCTGATGCTGGGATCGAGTTCCGGTGTGGTCGAGTTCGTGATGTTGTCATTGAGTTTGTCCAGAAGTTTCTTGGAATCTTCGAGGACCGGCGTGGCCGTTTCATATTTGAACGACTTGATGCGGTCGCTGCTCAGGTTGCCGGAGCCGATGAGCTTGGCAGGGCCGGCTTCCGACCAGTAGAAGATGTTCTTGTAATCGATATGTGTCGGGTTGCTTGCTGCACCGAAGAGGAAGCCGCCGCCCTGCGGCACATTGTTTGTCGTATAGAGGTTGTTGAAGATGAAGTTCCAGACGTATGTCAGGCCGTTCGCATAGTCCAGATTGCCGATGGAGCCGCCGAGATTTGATGTGCCCGAGACTGTGCCTGCGGAACCAGCGTTTGCAAGGACGAGCTTGCTGTATCTGGTATAAGTTCCGGCAGGTGTCGCGACGGATTTGATGGAGCAGGGATTGCCATTGGATTCGACATAAGACACGGCGTATGTGTTCCAGGCGTTGTCTTCTTTGGATGCGCCGTTCACATAGCCGAACAGGCCGCCGACGGAAGCAGCACCGGTGACATTGCCGAGCGCATAGACGTTGTAGATATTGGTTGTCATCGTGGCATTGAAATACGGGCCGGTCTGCTGCGCGGTGTGCTGGGATTTGTCGGCATCGCAGTAAACCGTCGTATAGGTGATGTTGCGCGCGACCGCCGAGGTATAGAGCGAACCGATGAGGCCGCCGACATAGTTGTTGCCCTTGACATTGCCGATCGCATACGCGCGGTTGAGCATTCGGGTCAGTTTTCTTTCGCCTGTGGACACCATATTGTAGCCGTTGCAGTCGCCGCTGTTGTCGAGCCAGCTGCCGAAGAGCCCGCCGACATGGTTGGTGCCCGTCACATTGCCGGTTGAATAGAGATCCGTGAACTGCGTGCTGTTGCCGTTTTCGTGCGTCATGCCGAAGATGCCGCCCACATACTGTCCGTTCGTAATGTTACCGGCGTTGACAACATTTTTGACAGTGAGTGCGGTCTTTTCATAAGCCGTTTCGAAGCGGCCGATGAAACCGCCGGTATAGGTGCCGCTCTTGCCGCCGACATTGCCGCTGTTGCGGATGTTTTCGTATTCGACCACATCGACTTTGTTCGAATAAGTCGTGTTGACCGAGTATGTCGCGAGACCGATGATGCCGCCCGTGTCGCCAGCGCCGGTGATGTTGCCGGAGTTGCGGATATTCTTCATCGATTTGGGATAACCGGAACCAATGATACCGCCGATCTGGGTACCGCGATCGCCTTCGGAGACCGTGATATTGCCGGTGTTTTCGATATCTTCGAGGATTGTCAGACCGCCAGCGCCGGTCAGGCCGCCGACGTTCGCGCATGCCCATGTCGTGATCGAGATGCCGCCCGAATAGTTGTGCCACTGGAACGGCTCGCAGGTCACGACGACATCGCCGCTGTTCTTGATCTGCTTGAATGTCTTGTTCGCGCCGCTGATATAACCGGCGATACCGCCGATATAGCCGCGGTCGTTCGTGTTGTAGTTGTGCGCGAGGACTTTGGCTTTGTTCGTGATGTTGGTCATCGGCTGGTTCTGATAGCCGGTGATGCCGCCGACATACTGTTTGCCTTTGACGAGGCCTTCCGACACGATATCGGTCATGGCGGAGCTGGAATAGCCTGAAATACCGCCTGTATATGCGTTTTCTCCGTCCGTTCTTGTTTCGCCATTATTGCGGATGGTGGCCACGATTGATTCTTCCACGGAGCCGAAAACACCGCCGGTACGTGATTTACCCTTGATGTTGCCCTTGGATTCGATCGAGGTGAGCGTGCTGCCTTTGAAAACACGGCCAATCACGCCGCCAGCATAGTTGGCAGTGGAAGTGATATCGCCTTCCTGTTTGACCTGTGAGAGCGTGGTCGCGGAAATCGAACCGAACACGCCGCCGGTATAGATGCCGCTGCCGGTCACATCGCCCTTGATGTCGACGTTCTGGATGTGGCTGCTGGCCGCAGAACCCGCGAGGACACCCGTGTTGCTTTCTCCCGTCTTGCCCTTGAGATTGAGCTCGACCTTGATGTTGTTGATGTAAGCTTCAGAAAGGGAGTTGAACAGACCGCAGCTTGAGCCCGTGCAGTTGAGCTGTCCGCGCTTGTTCCCCTTGGTATAGCTGATCTTGAAGCCTTTGGAGATGATCTTGCCCTTGAAGTTGTCAACGCCTGTCCAGTTCTGCTCGGCACCTTCGAACACATTGCCGAGGTCGATGTCGTTCATCAGGATGTAGGCTTCATTGACGGTGTTGTTGATCTTCTTGGCATTGATATCGGCCACGACGTTGACGAATTCGTCGGCTGTCTCGATCGGCAGGGCGCAGTATTCCTTGCCTTCGATCTTTACGCGGATGCGGTCACAGTCGCAGATGTCGCGGATGAATTTGCGCTTGTTCTGCGGGCACTGGTCAAAGCAATCGGCAACGCCGTCGTTGTCTGTATCGGTCGGATCGTCGCAGAGCGGCTTGACTTCAGACTCACATGCGGGGGCGACTTTTTCATCAACCTTGTCTTCCGCCTCGCAGCCGCAGAATCCGGGCAGATATTTCGGAGCGTCGCTTTCGGCATTGACGGTGCAGGCGAGGTAAGGCGCGCCAACAGCCGAAGTGCCGTTGCACCAGGGCATGCGTGTCCATTCATCAAATGTGTCGGGAATGCCGCAGCCGCAGACACCGGGGGCAGTCTTCTTGTCATCCTGCGGGCACAAATCACCGGCTTCAAGGCAATAAGGATTCTGCGAAGCTTCGTTGACCGTATCAGGGATATTGCATCCGCAGATGCCCGGTAGGGTTTTGTTGGGATCGTCGGGGCAGAGGTCGCCGGCTTCGAGGCAGTCCACGACGCCGTTGCTGTCGAGATCGACATCGGGAACGCCGCAGCCGCAGACACCAGGGCCGCCTTTTTCGGGATCATCCGGGCAGAGGTCTTCGATTGCCGTTGCGATACACGCGCCGTCTTTGCAGAGCTTGCCATCGCCGCATGTCTCGGTCACGAACTTGCCTTCGACACACTTCTTGAGGCCGTTTTCTTCGCAGACCGGCTCAAATGTCTCTTCGCATTCCGCAATGACGATATCCAGGCATTCGCCTTCGGCGCAGGTCAGCGTGCCGCATGACTGATATTCGAATTTCCCGGACTTGCAGGTTCGGATGCGGTTGCTGTCATCGCAGTCGGGCGCGGCCGTGTCCTCGCATTCCTTGACAAATGTTTCTTCCGTGCATTCGCCACCTTCACAGGTTTTGTCGCCGCATTCTTCAAGTTTGTATTTTCCATTATCGCAGGATTTGATGGCGTTGCCGTCGCAGATCGGGGCCATGTCGTTGTCGCATTCGGTCACATCAATGCATGCGCCGAGTTCGCAGACCTGATCGCCGCACTCCTCTGTCTCAAACTTGCCGTTGACGCATTTTTTGACGGCATTGCCGTCACATGTCGCAGGCTCGTCGTCTTCGCAT
Organism: Pseudomonadota bacterium; assembly: GCA_017464085.1. Classification (GTDB taxonomy): domain Bacteria; phylum Myxococcota_A; class Bradymonadia; order UBA4248; family UBA4248; genus UBA4248. Next base: position 15,786 of record JAFUEE010000090.1, on the reverse strand, counting down.
TCCGGGACATTTTCAACGATGCACTGGCCGCCGATGCATGATTCGCCTGCTTCAGTGTCGCAGTGGATATTGCAGTTGCCGCAGTTGTTGATGTCCGTCTGTGTGTCCACGCAGGTATCGCCGCAGGCTGTCTGTTCGCCTTCGCATGTCAGGACTTCGTTTTTCACGCACGATCCGGCTTGGCAGACTTCGCCATTTTCAACGTCACATGCTGTTTCGCAGTCGCCGCAATGCGCACTGTCCGACTGCAGGTCGATGCAGGTCTCCCCACACAGGACTTTGCTGTCCTTGCATTCCTGCGCGGGTTCTTTGTCATCGATGGCCCTTCCTGCCTCTTCGCCGCAGGCTGATACGAAGCTCGCAGCCGCGAGGGATGAAAACAACAGGCTCAATTTCCATAAACGATTCATTGCTTTCTCCTTGTTGTCATGGGGAATAAAGATTTATAGAGGCTATAAATCCGCTAGGATATGCAGTGTAGTGAAAAATTCTGAATGATGCAAATCTGATACGTATTCTTGTGAGGTGCGCTGGGGTGCCGCTATCGCCATCCGGCGATACGCGGCACGGTGCGCGCCTATGCCGTTTCACGGCATACATCGCGCACGGCATTTTGGGGGAGCCTGAAATGTAAATCGCCGCGTATCGGCGTTGCCGATAGCGGCGAGTCGGGCGCGTATGCCGTCAGGCATAGCGGCCGAAAATATGAAAAAATTATATCATGATTTATATGAAAATTAAAATATCATGATTTAAAAGGATAATGAATTACACCGTCATTGCCGTCCCATGTACAGAAAATCTGTTGGAAACCGCCTGTAAATGTATATTCTGCCTTGGGAAGGCGAATAATCATATATGGATAACCGATCCCTGCGCCATGTCCTGTGTTTAAACACTCTTCGACATTATATATAATCTCATTTCCGCAGGCGCTGTTCACTGTGACATAATAAGTATCCGCAGGCTGGGTGCCGCCTTCCAGCACAACCCATTCGTCTTTTGAGAAATCAGTCTGGCTGGCTTTTTGCCTTAATTCGCTGATCTGTGCATCTGACAGTGCCCACATATAATTGTCATGAAGCATTGCGGCATCAAGCCATGAATCAAGATCTTCTTCGGAATGAATGGGAATTGCTGTCTGCTTGTTCCAGTTATAATCACCGTTAGATAAGGATTGAATGTCGGCAATGACTTCATAGGATATCGGGGTATCACAGGTCGATGTTTTGACTGAGGTGATGACTTTCCCTGGAAGATCAATCTGTCTGAAATAGTCGCCAAAATCTTGAATGAACTGAGGATAATCGCAGACATTCATAATAAATTCCAGGCCATAAATGCCATTAACTTCATAGAATGCCACGCGCGATTCATATTCTTCGCGGCTCATGATTTCGGGATGATCTGCATAGAGTTTTTTGAAAGTTTCAAGCGTTGCTGCGAGCTGTTTTTGATGAAATTTTTTATATGATTCTAAATTATAAGTGTCTGCCTGTTCGTATTGCACGAGTTCATCGGAATTTGGGCATTTATATCCGCCTGTTGTCACACAGCCTTCAGGGCCGCACATCTCTGAATAATCGGAAGTGGGCATGCACCAGTCGGCATACCTGGTCTCATCGGGCATGCCGTTTTTGAGGCTGGCGTTGAATCCGACTGTTTTTCCCACACAATCTTTAAGCGCTTCATTGATGACATCTTCATTGTCGACAATCAGTTGTTCAAGAAGGGATTTGACCATGAGTTCGGGCGCGGGCTGTCCGGTTTCTCGATAGATTCCGGTGCATGTGCCGTGCTTATCACAGGTGATATCGACATAGCCTTGCCGGGTCATGAAAGATTGCGTGTCAGGTGCGTCGGATTGGCTGGAGGGCGTGTTTGATGATGTATCGCTGCAGGCTGCGTATGAAAACATGCTCAGTAAAATCAGGATAGTATTTTTGTTCATCTCTCTTTTCCTCCAGTTCTCATTTTTGAAAGCTACTCACAAAAGCTGCTCACATTTGATATGTTATATTTTGTAATAGCAGATGTAAAGGTAGAATAAAGCGTGACCTGTGTTTTATGGATATGCCAGGGCGGCAATCTTATAAAACACAGAGCGCATATTGCAGCTTTATCCCAGGGCTGAATCGAGAATCATCATGAGCGTAAAGCCAAGCGCAAATGAGATTGTGGATGCATTGGAGTGCTTGCCGGCGGCCATTTCTGGAACGAGCTCTTCGATGACGACATAGATCATCGCGCCGGCGGCGAAGGCCAGAAAACAGGGCAGAATTGCTGTGACAGCGGCGGCTGCGAGAATGGCGATGACTGCGGCGATGGGCTCGACGATGCCAGAAAGCGTGCCATAGAGGAACGTCTTGGCCTTGGGCATGCCCTCTGCGCGAAGCGGCATGGAGACGATCGCGCCTTCCGGGAAGTTCTGGATTGCAATGCCGAGCGCGAGTGCAAGTGCGCCGGCCTGCGTGATCCCTGAATTTCCTGTGAGCCATCCTGCATAGACGACGCCGACTGCCAGGCCCTCAGGGATGTTGTGGAGCGTGACCGCGAGGATGAGCTTCGTCGTGCGCCTGAGCTGATTTTGCGGCCCTTCATCCTGATTGTCGAGGTGCATGTGCGGAATGACCACGTCGAGCAGCAGCAGGAACAGAATGCCGGCCATGAAGCCGACGGCTGCCGGCACGAACGCGAGCGATCCCATGTCCTTGCTGTTCTCGATGGCAGGCAGAAGCAGGCTCCAGAATGAAGCGGCTGTCATCACGCCCGCGGCAAAGCCTGTCAGTATCTTGTGGAGTGTGCTGGAAATCTCTTTTTTGAGAAAAAAGACCATCGCGGCACCGAGCGTGGTGCCTAGAAATGGAATGAGTATGCCTAAAACAACTTCTGTAGATATCATGGTTTTTCGTTACGTGAGAAAGTAAATCCTGTCCCCCGATACAACAATATAATAATTATAATTAAAGTGATATCAAATTAGTCGTTCAGTGTTCGAGAAACGGAAACAAAAAAGCCATGCATGAAGCATGGCTTATTCAGTGAGCATTTTAAGCGTCAGGCGCGCTGTGCATAGATGGCGCGAAGGACTGATTCCGGTGTGGCCGGCCAGTGAATCTGGGGATCCTTTTTGACATCTGTTCCGCAGGCACAGACAGCATGCTCAAGGGCCTGCACGAGCGCGAGCGCGAGGACGAAGGGCGGCTCCCCGACGGCCTTGGAGCCGTGGACGGCTTCGGCAGTGGCATTTTCGAGCAGCGAGATGCGGAAATGCTCGGGATCGGGAATTGTGCCGATTGTCGGGATTTTATAGGTGGCCGGGGAGTGCGTCTTGAGGGAGCCGTCGGCGCCCCAGATGAGCTCTTCGCAGCTGAGCCAGCCGTAGCCCTGTGCGAACGCGCCTTCGACCTGGCCTTTGTCGATGCTCGGGATGATCGCGTCGCCGACATCGTGGACAGCTTCGACATCAATGAGCTGATATTCCCCGGTGAGTGTGTTGAGCTCGATTTCGAGGACGCAGACGCCGTAGGAATAGTAGGCGAATGGTTTGCCTCTGCCTTTGTCGACATCATAATAGATATCGGGCGTGGCGTAATAGCCGGATGCGGAGAGCTGGACGCGGTCTGCGTATGCCCACTGAATGACTTTTACGATATCGATCGGATCATTGCCGGGCGCAAGGCAGCGGCCATCGTCGAAGATGATCTTGTCGATATCGGCATCGTCGATGCCGAGGTGCGCGGCGGCGACTTTGCGCAAGCGCGCGGTGATCTGGTCACAGGCATTCTTGACTGCTGCGCCGTTGAGATCCGTGCCGCTGGAGGCTGCGGTTGCGGATGTGTTGGGGACCTTGTCCGTGCGCGTGTTCATGAGACGGATATGCTCTGGCTTGATGCCGAGGTTATGGGCTGCGATCGTGATCATTTTGGTGTGAAGGCCCTGGCCCATTTCTGCGCCGCCGTGATTGATTGCAGCGGAACCATCTTTATAGACGAGGACGAGCGCGCCGGCCTGGTTGAGCATCGTGTTGGTGAACGAGATGCCGAATTTGACAGGCATGAAGCCGATGCCTCGCTTGACGTAGCGGCTCTTTGCATTGAAAGCGTCGATGTCGGCCTTGCGCTCCCAATAGCGCGCGTTCTTGATGATGGCGTCGGTCATTCCGGGAATGCGGAAATTTGTGAGTGGCGTCTCGTACTGCATCATGTTGCGCGGCGCGTCGCCGTAGTAATTCTTGATGCGGATGTCGAGCGGATCCATGCCGAGATGGCGTGCGGCGCGGTTCATGATGGTTTCGGTGACCATGAAGCCCTGGGGGCCGCCGAAGCCGCGGAATGCCGTATTGGAAGGCAGGTTGGTCTTGGCGGTATAGCCTTCGAAGTGGAGCGCAGGAATATAGTAGCAGCCGTCGAGGTGATAGAGGCAGCGGTCGAGGATGCACATCGAGAGATCTTCTGCCCAGCCGGAGTTTGCATAGCTGACGACATGGAGGCCGAGGATTGAGCCGTCATTTTTGAACGCCGCTCTGTATTTGGAGTAGAACGGATGGCGCTTGCCCGACCAGTTCATGTCGTCATCGCGGTTGAGCCAGACACGGACGGGCCTGTGCGTGCACCAGGCGCCGAGGGCAGCGAGCGCGCCGTATTGCGCGCCCTGAGTTTCTTTGCCGCCGAAGCCTCCGCCCATGCGCGGCATGATGCAGACGACGCGTGAGGAATCGAGGCCGAGCACTTCGGCAGCTTTTTCCTGAACGCCCGTGGGGCACTGGCTGGAGGCATAGATGACGACATCGTTGTCTTCGTTGATTTCGGCCTGTGCGCAGTGCGTCTCGAGGTACCAGTGTTCCTGGCCCGGTGATTCGACTTCGCCCTCGAGGATAAAGTCAGCGTTTTTCCAGGCATCTTCGAGGTCGCCGCGCGCGATGATGTGACATCCGGGGAGCATGGAATTCTTGGCGACGGCATCGCGGATGTCAATGATGGCAGGCAGGGGGTCGATGTCGACCTTGACTTTTAATGCACCTTCTTCACATGCTTCGTAAGTTTCGCCGAGGACGAGCGCGATGTTCTGTCCGATGCAGTTGACTTCATGGGAAGCGAGCAGCTCTTCGTCATGCGCCCAGGAGGAAGCGTCGTTGACACCCGGGATATCTTTGGCAGTGAGCACGGCGACGACACCGGGGACTTTCATGGCCTCGGAGGCATCGATCAGCTTGATGATGCCGTGCGCGACAGGGGAGACGACGATTTTTGAGACCAGACAGTGCGGCGGGAGCGGCATGTCATTGACAAATTTGGCACGTCCGGTCACGTGTTTCCACGCGCTTTCGTGGACGGCATTTTCATGAAGCGGGCTCGTACGGTTGGGATCTTTCATGATCTACTGCTCCAGCTGGATGGTTGCGGTGGGACGATACATTCTTGCAGGGACGTGGTTTTCGAGCGTTTCCTGATAGAAGCCTCTGAGCATGTTGCATGCGACGGTCTGACGGTACCATGCGCTTGCGCGGAAATCGCTGATAGGGGAGAAGTCATCGGCGATCTTCTGAGCTGCGATCTCGACGTTCTCCTCGTTCCATTCTTTGCCGATGAGAGCGGCTTCCGCGAGTTTTGCGCGTGCGCCGGCGACAGCAGCGACACCGCCGAAAGCCAGGCGCGCGACAGTCACGATGTTGTTTTCGTCAGTTTCGACATAACAGGTGCCAGAGACAGAGCTGATATCGAGCTCAAGGCGTTTCGAGACTTTATAGGAGGCGCAGCGCGCATTTTCCGGAATGTTCGGGACATCGAATGCATAGATGAACTCATCGCTTTCGATGGCTGTTTTTCTGTAGCCGAGGATGAACTGGCTCATGGGCAGCGAGCGGATGCCGCGCGATGAGATCAGGCGCACGGATGCGTTGAGAGCCATGAGCACTGGCGCGAAATCGCCGACCGGGGATGCGCCGCCGACAGATCCGCCCACACAGGCGATCTGCTTGATTTGGTGAGAAGCAAAATAGCGGAGGATGCGGCCGAAGGGCACGAACTTGTCCTGGCACATGTTCTCGAGGTTTGCGAGGCGTGCCATCGCGCCGATATGCAGGCCGGAGTCATCGATCGTGATTTCACGGAGCTCAGGAACATTGATCAGGCTCATGTACACGTCATTTTTGCGCGCATGCTTGTTGATGAGCACGGAGACATCGCTTGCGCCGGAGACGAGGACGGCATCGCGGTGCGAGGATTTGAAGTCGCATGCTTCATCGAGCGTCGAGGGCACATAAAATCGCTCCCCATCATACTCGTAGTCGAGCGTGTCAAGCGGAAGCTCTGGCTCGCGAAGCTTGTCGGCGAATTCGTCTTTGCCTGTGCCAGCAAGTTCGCGCACGCATTCCATGATCGGGCGGTAGCCTGTGCAGCGGCAGAGGTTGCCCGCCATCTGTTCCGTGAACTGCCAGGGCTTGGTCATGTCATGGCGATATGTCGCTTCAAAGAGGCTCATCGCAACGCCTGGCGTGCAATAGCCGCATTGGGACGCATAATGCTTCAGGATCGCATCCTGCACCGGATGGCGTTTGTCTCCTTTGGCAAGGCCTTCGATCGTATAAAACTTCTTGCCATGCATCATCGGCAGGAGCAGAAGGCAGGAATTGATGGCACGATAGCGAGGTTCCGGTTTGGCGGCGGCATCCTTGAAAACGACTGTACATGCGCCGCAGTCGCCTTCGTTGCAGCCTTCTTTGGTGCCGGTCAGGTGCAGTACATCGCGGAGATAGTGGAGCAGCGACATCGTCGGCGGCACACCTTCGATCTCATACTGCACATCGTTAATCATGCATCGGATCTTGTTCATTTCCTTCCCCTGAAAAAATTACAGCCGTCATCAGACCGCTGCAATGCTCTGAACTGAATGATGTTGTCAAACCAACCCATCCGTAGATGCTAAATATAACGAATTGCGCGTAATTAAAATTCTAAAGTGGACGGATTCTGTGAATTTTGAACGATTTGCTGAGGTGAATATGGGATGTTGTGGTTATGTGTATGTAAAAGTGGTATAAAATTTCATGCAACTAAGTTGTAAATATTAAACTGTTAAGGAAGCTCTGAATAATTCGAAAACCTCCTGGGGATGCGGGCGTCTCGCCCGCACAAAACTTATGCGTCTGAAATACTATTGTCCAAAAAACGGCAATTGTTCAGACCTTCCTTAAACAAAACATCGCAAGCATATTTTGAAGCGAGACTGTTTTGCGCGCCTATGCCTGACGGCATACGTCGCGCGTGGTCCGCGCCTATGCCTGACGGCATACGTCGCGCGTGTACCGAGGGCGTCCGCTCTGCGTACACCCTCGGTTAGGTGTACGGCGGCTTCCAGCCGCCTTTGTGGGCGCGCCTATGCCTGACGGCATACAGCGCTGTTTATTTACATATATTTTTGCCAAAGACTTTGGGGACGGGAAGTAAATATTCTTCCTCTTTTTCAGTGCCTGGGCCGCTGGATAGCTTGCAGGTCACTTCTGTCCAGTCTTCGCCAAGCGCATCGATAAGCGGCATGGTTGGATCATCTTCGAGAACTGCTTGTTTATCTTGGTTATAAATCATACCATAAATGGAGGGTTCGTCTGGTGTGTTGCCGCCGACAACGCCCTTACCGCCTGCTTTTGACCAATAATAGGAATTTCTGATGACCAGCGAGCCGCCATTTCGGTCATCTATACCAAGTAAATTTGCATTATCGAAAAGTCCGATAAATGCATTTGCCTGGTCACCAGTGCCTAATACAGAACCTGTAGTGAATATATTTTTGAGCGTGACATGATCAATGCTGATGTATGCGCCAAGAGTGCCGTTGTTTGAATTGGCTGTGGTGATGCAGTTTGTGATATTTGTATTGCCGCGATACCATTCACCGCGATAATCCTCATATATAGCGCCAAATAAAGCGCCCCCCCATCCCGAGATGACTTTTTGATTGAGGGCCGCGCAATTTTTGATTGTGGATCTGTTGATGATACCGATCAATCCGCCTGTATTCACGCCGCCATTAACATTACCTTTGGCGTATATATTGTTCAGCGTGCATGCGACTGCTCGCCCGATTGCGCCGCCATTGCTATAGGCTTCAGGGGAAGTCATGGTTACGTTGCCAGTGGCGTAGACATTTTCTGCGGTGCTGTTTTCGAGATATCCGATCAGTCCTCCGACATGCCCATACGTCGTATATCCGCCCGCTGTGGTGTCGCCAGTGGCGTAGCAACCCTCAAATTGACTGTTATAACCACTTCCTAATAAACCACCTGCAGCTGTGTAAACTGCAGATACTTTTCCTGTCGCGTGGCTGTGAGATACGCTAAGGTGATTTGCGCTCCCGACAAGTCCGCCGCATCCTTCACGGCAAGAGACGTCGCCCGTGGCATAGCTGTTGGTGATTGTAATCTCACTTGCTAGAGAGATATTGCATCCCCCAACCAACCCGCCTACCATATTGATTGATGGTGCAGTGATATTGACGGATGCGTGTGTATTCGTGATATTTCCTCCCTTAGCGGCACCAACAAGACCGCCAATCTGTTGAGGTATATAATATTGATAATATGCATAGCTGTGATTGGATAGATTTATATCGCCGATTGCATAAGAATTATTGATTTTCCCCGGCCCGAAGTTACCGACCAATCCACCGATGGCGTCAATATATTCATTGTTATGTCCTGATCTGATTTTACATTCTGAAAAACATTGATCGATTTCAGAGTTTACGCTTGAGCCGACAAGACCGCCTGAAGTAGAGATGTTAAAAAAAGTGACATTGGAATGGCTGGAACTATTTAAAAGTTTTGAATCTATGAGAGCTCCAATGAGTCCTCCCAGATCTACCCAATTACCGAACTGATAATTTTGTGGATCGGAGATATTTCCTGTTTCATGGCAATTTTTAATGACAGAGGCATTGCTTTGGCCAATCAGTGCACCGATGTACTGCGAACCATGAACCATGGCTGTCAGATCTATTTTTAATAATAAATTTTCAAAATAAGCATTTGAGACAAAGCCAAATAGGCCTGCATTGCTGCCATAAGTCGTGAGCTTGCCCGAGATTGTTTTGCCATTGCCGAGGAATGTGCCCGAGAAAGCATGAGCGCTGTTGCCAATGGAAGCCCAGTCTCGCGTGCCGAGATCGAGGTCTTTCATCAGGATATAGGCGTTGTCTGCATTATCGGCGGGATATTTGCCGCCAGCATTGATATTGTTTCGAACAGCTTCGAGTTCGAGTTCGTTGCGCACGCAATAGGCCTTGATCGGCTTGTCGTCAATCTTGGTGGTGACATAGCCTTCGACGCATTTGTTAAGCGGGATTGTGCAAAAGCCGTTTTGACAGACGGCGTCTTCGCCACAGGCGTTGCCGCATGCGCCGCAGTTTTTTGAGTCTTCGCTGAGGTTGCGGCAATGGCCTTCGCAGAGGACAGTGTTTTCTTTGCACTCGTAAACGCAAAAACCTGCGAGGCAGATCGCTTGACTGGCATTTTGATCTTCACAGATGTTGCCGCAGGCACCGCAGTTGTCGAGCGCGGTGATGTCTGCTTCGCATCCGTTTGCGGGATCCTCGTCGCAGTCTTTGAAATTGTCCAGGCAAGTAAATTCGCACGTGCCTGCAGCACACTTGGTCGTTGCAGTGCCCGCAAGTGCGGCGCAGTTCATGCCAGCGCCATCGGGCGAACATCCGCAATGTGCGTTATCAGTATTCGGATCCGTGCATATCGCGATACCATTGACGAGGCATTGCTTTGCGCCGGGATCTGTACATGCGCATTGTCCCGCTTTGCAGCTGAAGCCTTCGGCGCATTTTTGGCCAGCAGTGTCATCCGTGCAGGCGTCTGAGGCGCCGCAATAGAAATCATTTGTCTGCGGGTCAATGCAGCTGTCGCTGCAGTCCAGAAGGCTGCCGCAGTCCTTGCTGCATGTGCCATCATTGCATTTTTCGCCCGCTTCGCAAGCATGTCCGCAAATGCCACAATTTGCTTTGTCTGACTTGAGGTCGGCGCATGCATTGCCGCAGAGCGTTTCGGTCGGTCTGCACAGGGCTTTGCATTTGCCGTTTTGGCAGACCTCGCTGTTTTGAGTATCGCAAGCGATGCCGCAGGCGCCGCAATTTGAAAGATCATTGTCGAGATCGGCGCATGTGCTGCCGCAGGGATCTTTGCCGGCATCGCAAGTGAGTTTGCAGACATTGTTCTGGCAAGTCTCATGGTTTTGGAGGTCGCATTTATGGCCGCATTCGCCGCAATTCTGTGCATCTGATTTCAGGTTTGTGCAGGAATCTCCGCAGACGGTTTCGCCAGCGGCGCATGATACGGTGCAACTGCCATTTCGGCATGACTGGCCTTCAGTGCATTCGTTGCCGCATTTGCCGCAATTTCGAGCGTCCGTATTCAGGTCGATACATTCTTCGCCGCAAGTGGTCAGACCTGAGGTGCACACGAGGCGGCATTCGCCATTGGTGCACGTCTTTGCGCCGCAGGCATTGCCGCATTCACCGCAGTTATGATTGTCGGTTTTGAGGTCGAAACAGCCGCCTTTGCAGAGCATTTCCCCGTTTGGGCAAGAAATGTCTTTGCATTCCCCATTCTGGCAGTACTGCGTCTCTGCGCATGCCGGATCGCAGACCTTGGGCAGGTCGGGATCCGGCTCGATATCGAGATCTGTACATTCGCCATTCTGGCATGTCTGGCCATCCGGGCATTTCGGATCACAAACATTTGGATCGGGTGCTTCTTTGGGCACGCAGGTATCGTTTTGGCAGATTTGCTCTGCAGTGCATTGAGTGTTCCCGCAGCTGTTCGGTATTTTGACAGGCCTTTCATCGGCGCAGCCGGTGAAGGAATCCGTTACTAGAAGTGCAAAAAGGAGAACTGGCAGGTTTGCGAGGCGCTTCATGTAACCTCCGACTCATGCATCTTTATGGGATGTCGTGTGAATATTTATGAATGTACAAGACAGATAATCAGTAAACGTCAAATGAAGTCTTTATGAATATCATAAAGATATTTTATCTTATGAAAAATAGCATATACAATCAATGTTATTTTGGTATATGCTTTTAACTGTAAAATACAATTTATATATGATTGTATGGGATTGATGTGTGGTATGATATAGTCGTAACTATTTTTTTTGATGTTTAACGCTTGTAGTGAAATGTAAATATCTTTATCTTGCGCTCCACACACGTGAGATATGTGGAGCACAGATCATGCAGTACGCGAGAAGTGCTAAAATTATATATTCTTTCCGAGTTCGCGTGCTTTCGCGATGGCGTCAGTTTTGAGGATATCGTCTGGTTCGGTACAGCCATAGGCGATGATTTGGCCGGCATCTGACCAGCCGAGATAGCTGGTGAAGCCCTCGTAGTGCACGCGTGCGGGCATTGCAGTTTTTTCAGCATCATCCGCCAGCGAGAGGAGAAGTGCGGTACGTTTGGGGGCATGCAGCTTTCCGTCGATTGCATAGAAGCGGTCGATCACGGCTCTGAGCTGTGAGGACAAGCCATAGTAATAGACTGGAGAGGCAAATACGATCGCATCGGCGGCGACCAGGTCATCGCGCAGGCTGGCGAAATCGTCTTTCTGGCAGCAGATGCTGTCGTGCTTATAGCAATAATTGCATCCGAGACAGCCGCCGACTTTGAGTTTTGCGCAATTGATGCGGCTGACATCATGTCCGGCTTCTTTGGCGCCTTCGATGAAGGCGTCAGCGAGTTTTGAGGAATTGCCGTTGCGCGCGCTGCCGGTGAGAACGAGAATTTTCATTGAGTTGCTCCTTTATTGGGGATGTGCTGCTTGATTGCAGTCATGGGGATCCGCGTGATGCGGGATGATGGAGTATTGACAGTATGTCAGGCAATGTCAAGAGGTGCATGAGAAAAGAAAAAGCCGGCGTATCGCGCAGCGATAGCCGGCAGAGCGAGCCGTATTTCGTCAGAAATAGGGGAGCGTATAAAAGAAAAGGCCGATCAGAAGACCGGCCATTGTGGGCTAGAGGGGATTATTCCTGAGGCGCGTCGACGGGGACGTCAGCAGCGGGGGCGGCATCGGCGGCAGGCGCTTCAGTCGACTCGGCTGCAGGCGGGTTGAGGAAGCCGAGGTGATCGGTGATGAGATTGATATGGCCAGTGAAATAGAGACCCGCGACACCGGCGGCCAGGATGAGGAGGACGATGAGGATCTTTGTGCCGACAGACATTTTCTTGGGGGCATAAGGATCTTCAAGATTGACATTGGGATATTTGGCAAGGCTCGTGAACGTCGCGCCGAACGGGATGTTGACGAGGATATGGGAGTTGATCGCCCAGCCGTTTGCGTTGAGGACAGGCGCGAGGTTACGTTTGCGGAGCTTCTGCCATGCGAGGAACATGGAGGGGCCGGAAACGAGGATGATGATCGCGAGTATGAGCAGCGGCAGGTTGTACCACTTTGCGGTGATGCCCTCCGCGAGGCTGACGAGTGCGCTCGCGATGAAGCCGACGGCCATGCCGATGGCGGCGAAGATGCCGGCGAATTTTGCGATGTCGAAGCCGGCGACCTTGTTGGGATCGGCGGGGGCAGCTTCTGCGGCTTCTGCTGGGGCATCGGCCGGTTTTTCGAGCTTGGCGTTATCGGCTTTGGCGGTCAGGTCTGCGTCGACCTTTGAGTTTTTCTCTGTCGCGGTCTTGTTGATTTTATCATAGACGAAGCGCGCAAGCTTCTTGTAGGGCGACCAGAATGCCTGGCGGATGCTGATCGGGTTGTCGACGATCTTGGTGACGACGGCATCCCAGTCGTGCCCCTCGCGGTCATAGAAGACGGCATTTTTGCCGACGCGGATGTTGTCGACATCGCCTTCGGTGAGTACTGCGGCGATCGTCATGGTCTTGTTTTTGACCTTTGACGTGCAGGTGCAGTAGAGGATGTACATGCCGCTGAGTTCGCTGACTTCGCCCTGTTTGCCCATGTCAGCGACGTTGATGCAGAGCTCTGTGCTGCGCTGGTCGATGAAGAGCGTGCCGGCCTGGAAGACAGGAAGGTTCAGCGGATCGCGCGAATAGAAGTCTGTGAGCGTGACGAAGTTTTTAAGGAGTTTGTAGAAATTCTTATAATATCTGAGGAATTTTTCGACAGAATCGATGGCGTTTGATTCGGCTTCGAGCTTTTTGTCTTCTTCGATGAGCTTTGCGAGATCGGCTTTTCTGTCATCGGAGAGTAGCTTTTCAATTTTCTCGATGCCGAGTGATTCGACTTCGCTGCCTTTCTTGCCGTCATTCCAGGCGGTGTAGGCGGAGAATTTCGCGAGCGTGTCGTTCCATTGCTTTTCGGAGAGTTCGGATGCGCCGGGGAATTCTTTGTCGAGGACGAGCGAGCGGACTTTTGCGAAAGCGGCCTGCCAGGCAGGGTTGATGGCTTTCGTGTCGAGCGGGAGTGTGGATTTACCGGTGACGCGTGCGATGGGATAAGCGGAAATCTCGTCATTTGCAGCGGTGAGATCTTTTGAGCTGATCTGTCCGATGCGTTCAGCGGAGATATCGAGCGCGGCAGTACTCGCGTCGTTGAATGCGGCGAGTTTGCAGCGCATGAAGTAGTCGGAGACTTTGTCCTTCACGGCATTGCAGGCGTCGAGCGCTGCGGCCGTGTCATCGCCGAACGGGAAGATGTCGGGGGTGCCGGCGTCTTTCCAGGCTTTGTAATCGGCGCAAGCGGCATAGAATTTGTCGAGCAGATCCGTATTGATGCCTTTGAGGCCGCTTCTGTCATCAGCCGAGCCGACGGTCGCGATCGCGGATGCGATGACATCTTTGAGCGCTTCATCTTTCGTGGACTGCTCGGTGACGATGCCGTCGCCGTTGAGTGCTGTTTTTGCAAAGATCGCGATGCTGTCGCTGGCCTGCGCGAGCGTGATTTCGTCTTTGTCGCATTCGAGGTTGCTGAGGATCTGCTTTGAAGAGTCGTAGAGTTTCTTGCCTTCGGGGTCATCCTGGTTGAAATCGGAGAGCTTGAATGTGTCTTCCTGCTTGAGGATGAGGTCGGGATCTTTGACGACGGAAGTGAGCCATTTGGCGGCGGCCTTGACTTCGTTGACGCGGATTTTGCCGTCGTTGTTGGTATCCATCAGCGCGAGTGTTTTTTCGTCGAATTCGAGTCCGGCGACCGGGCAGCTGAGGACTGTCCAGAGCTTCTGATCGAGCTCGTCGAGGTGTGCGATGTCCTTGCCAGATGTGATTTTGACGCGGGTCACACCGCCGATTTTACAGAATGTCCAGTTGTAAGCCATATTCTCTCTCATGTAAAAAGTTGTAGGTGTTCGTTTTTTTTGCAGCAAGGATGATGTAAGATCCAAGTCTTAAAAAAACGCCAAATATACTATCAGAATGCGCGTCAATTGGGTATAAATTTTTTATCTCGCCTATTCCGCTCCGCTTCATACGGCTCGCGGGCGCGCCTATGTGCTCCCCTGACATGCGCCTGCCGGCACATGTCAGGGTGCGCGCATACGGCGCACGGATGCCATTCACTGGAGGTGTGCCCTGTCGGATACGATAGGAATATGAGGGGGGTAAGATATATGGCGGATAGGTGATTCAAATGGGAGTTACTTGTTTTAGTGATGGGGATATTTTGTTGCGTATTCCAAGGGGATTGTTATTGTCAGCGCTTGACGAATTGTGATAATAAATTAGCTGTGTGGCGTTGAATTTTGAGCGTCATACAGACGGCATTCATTGTTCGTGTAATGAGTTGATTACCATTGAAAGCGTACGATTTCAGGAAATAGTTTATGATATTGTACCATGGCAGCAATGTGGTTGTGGAGGCACCAGAGCCTGGGCATGGCTTAAGAGCGATGGACTTTGGTCCGGCGTTTTACACGACCAGTTCGCTCGATCAGGCATTGCGGTGGGCTCGTGCAGTGGCAAGACGCCGAAGGCATGGGCAACCGATTGTAAACATCTATCAGTTTGACGAACAAGCTGTGGCATCCCTGAGCGTTCAGCTGTTCAAAAGTCCTGACGAAGCATGGTTAGATTTTGTAGTTGAGAACCGCACTTTTCCGCAGCATATCATTCCGTTTGACTTGGTGATTGGTCCGATTGCCAATGATTCAACCATCCAAGTGATTGATGACTATATGCTAGGCAGATATACAAAAACTGAAGCTATCAACCATCTTTTGCCGCAAAATTTAAAAGATCAGTATGCGTTTTTGTCTGCCGATGCCTTGTCGCATCTTCACTTCAGGGAGTATGAAATCGATGAATATGCCTGATGCGCGTCTTCGAGATTTGTTTGATCTCTATGTTTCTCGTCGTATCGTTGAAAAGTACGGCTTTGATGAAATGGCTGCACTAAAGTCATTCCTGAGGTCAGAGACCTATCAAATGCTTATCGATAGGGAAACTGAGGTTTACTTGATGAGTCCGGAAATCGTTTTTGATATGTGGGAATGCGAACAAATCACCCATGATCCGAGAAATTCCATATATATCAGGGTGTAAAAGTTATTATGACGAAAGAAACGGAATTCTTTATCTATCTGCTGGAACGTTATGCCGATTATAAATCCCGTACAGCGCCAGAGGTTCTGAAGGAATGGGATGAGCTTAAGCTGACAGATCTCATCTATGACCTCTACGAGATATACCATGCGGAAAGATTGCAAAATGCTTTTGATGATATCGATCTGCTCATTCAGGAGCGATTGGCGGCCCCGTGTGGGAATGCCGAGGAATGCCAAGATGTATAAGGGAGAATTATTATTTATGTATTTAGTACAT
>JAFUEE010000089.1 GCA_017464085.1 Pseudomonadota bacterium | reverse complement strand
TTCCAACGGCCGCAGCAGGCGGCGCAGTTCTGCCCACAGCAGCAGCTGGCGGTATCGCAGCCGCCACGGGGCAGGCCGGCCCTACAGTCGTCAAACCGGAAGCTGCTACCGGCGGATACAAAAAATCTGATGTCAAGACGCTCAGCCAGCAAAGCGGCACGGTTTCAAACCAGAAAGCCGCGCTCACGCCAATCTGCGCAGATATCAAAGGCCCGCATAAAAAGATCGAAGCCGAACTGATGTCGGTCACCCCCAAAAAGACCGGCTCGCAGATCAAGCTCAATGTCGGCAAAAAAGATGGGCTTCAGCTCGGGGCCGTCGGGGAGATCTACATCGGCGGAAAGCTTCTCGAGGGCGGTCGCTTCAAAGTCGAAAAGATTTTTGAGAAAAACTGCCTGGCCGTGACCAATGCTTCCGCCAGCGAGGTCAAGCAGGCCAACCGCTTCGTCGTAAAATCTCCAGAATAATTCATTCTCTCACGCGTATCCATTCACAGCCATGCAAAACGCATGTACAAAAAATCATCGTTCCGACACGCCATTCCACTCAGGAGGTAAAATCATGTCCAGGCATTCGATTCCAGCATTCCTGCTTTCCGTCGCTGCCGCCCTAACATTCACTGCATGTGACAAAACAATCGAATACAACTCCAATTCTGGCACAAATGGCGCGCGCGACACAGCCACTCAGCTCCTCGTCAACACCAATCACATCGAAGACATCTCAGCGCCTGATGGCGACAATGAAGACTGGTTCTATTTCATGCCTCCCGAAAAAGGCCTGATCACCGTCAGCGCGTTCATCGATTCGCCCCACGACCTCATCGTCAGCATCTACATCATGGACGGCTTTGGCAAAACGCTGTACAGCAAGACGACGAACAAGTCAGAGAACACCTATATTTTCGACAAGTTCGAAGTCGAGGCAGACCGTTATTTCATCGCGTTCAAGACGACCGATGGCAAGAGCAACTATACGATCCGCGCAGATTTCGAGCTTCCGCCGCCCCCCGAGCCTGATATCGTCGACGAGCCCGATCCGGTGCCCAATGATAACACGCCCAAACAGCGCTGCGTCCCTGCAGACAAGTGCAAACCAGGCGAGAGATGCTGCAAGCCCAAACCCCCGGCCCCCGATGAGGACGGCATAGGAGAGGGCGAAAAGACCGTCAAGGGCACGATCGTGCTTGTCACGCCTCGCGGCGATGATCTCGCGGATGTCAAGATCAGCGGCCTGGGCTCGCAGAAGAATATCAAGCCCGGCTATAAAGCCTATCTGCGCGGCCTCAAGCGCAAAGTGGACATCTACAGCTGCAAGACGACCTTCTGCATGGGCACAGTCAAAGCGACATCTGAAGAGCTCACGCATTATGATGCCGTCGATGTCGTCGTTCCCTGATGATCTTCAGCCGTCTCCCCTTATGCCTGACAGCCGGTCTCGCGGTATTATGCACAGGCGCCTGCCAGAAGCAGGCGCCATCAGCAGACCGGGCTGCAGATATCGAGGCCCCATCAGCCCCAGAGCGCCTGAGCGATCCTCAGGCGATTGCAGAGCTGATCTGCCGGTATAGCCGTGGCTCGTTCCCAAACTGGACGCTATGGCCGGATTTTATCGACTATCTGCCTGACCACGAGCGCGGCGCCATCCAATATGTCAGCGAGCGCCTGCTGTCACAGATTCCCGAGCGCCGCCGCCCCAAACATCTGGCTGTTTCGCGCTTCATCGCTAACCATACGTCCTGCGCGCTCGGTATCGAGTCCGGGGAGCCTGTGATCGCGCGTGACAGCACGGGCGCCATCAGCTTCAAATTCATACAGACATTTCCCCAAGTCCCCAATGTCCCTCCGCCATACGGCCTCAAAGAAATGTCGCCGAAAGCGCAGGAAATGGCCTGGCTGCGCGCCTTTGAACGCGAAAGCCTGAACGGGGAGACATACACGCGCGCGTTTTCCGTGACCGTAGCCCCCGATGAAGACGCGCGCTACATCGTGCGGACAAATATCCTGAAATCGTATGCGGAACCGCTCAGGATAAATCAGTTCTGGCAGAGCATGTATCTCTGGCAGTTTGAGAAAGCGTTTGAGCAGCTGACCGTGATGTGCGTGCAGGAGCATCCTGCATGTGACGATCTGAAAGCCTATTACGCGTCCACGGCATCATTCCGCCGGGACATGGCCGCGCGCTTCGCGCGAGACGTGAGCATCACGGACATCCGCCAGAAGCTCATCGCGCCCGGCGCGGGCGGAAGCTACACGGTGCTTGAAATGACGCTGACAAATCGCGGCGCGCGCGATTACACAGGGCTTGTTTTCGCGACAGACGAGGCCGAACGCCAGTACTGCGAGCTTCAGAGCGAGCGCACGAGGCGCGAAGACCGGCCTCTGACGCTTCGGGCCGGAGAGAGCCGCACCGCCTGGTGCGCCCTGAGCAGCGACACAAAGCCGTGGATCGAACCGGAATTCTGGTTCTCCGGCTGATTGCATCGCCGCCCCGTATGCGCAGCACAGGGGCGGCAGGCCGCCGTGTGAAACAGGCGGCCACAAATCCGAAGCCTTGCCGTATGCGCAGCATAGGCAGGGCCGGACGCCGTGTGAAACAGGCGGCCAAAACAGTCCCCAAATGCAAAAAGATATGTTAAGATAGCGAGGTCTTTTTTCTGGAGGGCGAAATGATTCGAGAGAGACGAGGCGTAGTTCAGTCCCTTGTGACCGCATTGGTGACCAAGCCGTTCATGCTTCTGAGCGGAATCAGCGGGTCGGGCAAGACCCAGCTGGCGCGCAGGATCGCGGCTGGAATCGCGGCAGGCATGTATCAGGACGGCCGCTACACGGGCCTTTCGTACAGCAGCGAAGGCACGGCGCAGGCATTCAAGGTGACGCTTGCAAAAAATGGCATCGTGCCCGACATGCTCGGGGATGACGGGGAGGCGTATATCGACATCCGGGAACCGGAAGATGTCCTGGATCCGCAGGCGCTTGCAGGCTCCAACCTGAACGATGTGATGAAATACCGTGTGGCATTTCTGCCCGTGCGCCCCGACTGGACAGACCCGCAGAAGATCTGGGGATATTACAATCCGCTGACGGGGCTTTATTATCCGACGAGCGCGACGCTCGTGGCGCTGCATGCGTATCTCGAATTCCTGGCCTATGGCGCATCGGCGCCGCGCCATTTCATCATCCTGGACGAGCTCAACCTCGCGCGTGTCGAGTATTATCTGGCCGATATTCTGAGCCTGATGGAGTGCCCGACGACGATTGTGGGCTCGAAGATCAAGATCGGGGAGCTTTCGTCCGTGCATCCTTTCAACCGACCGCTGTGGACAGTGAGCGCGCCCAAGAGCGAGATCGGCAAGGAAGACAGCGTGCACGAGCAGCTGTATATCGGAAAGATGGACCAGTCGTGGACGCTCGCGTACCATTATCTTTCGGCCTCGAATGCCGGCATGATGCTCAACAAGATGCCGGTGGCGCTTGAGGATGTGATCAATGGCGCAGACTGGCACCGCGTGATTCCGCCCAAGCTGACATTCACGCCGAATCTGACGATCATCGGCACCGTGAACGTCGACGAGACGACATTTTCGTTCTCCCCGAAAGTCCTGGACCGCGCGTTCGTGATGGAGTTCAACGAGATGGACTACACGCGTGTATGCGGAGATTGGCCGGGGTTTGCCGATGCGCGCGACGCGCTCGTGACGATGCACAAGATCCTCAGGCCCGAAAATCTCCACTTCGGCTACCGGACGGTCAAAGAGATATTGGATTATGTAGGCCAGTCGCAGAGCGGCTGGCAGTCGCAGGGAGACTTCTGCATCGCGTCGAAGGTGCTTCCGAAGCTTCGCGGCGGAGAGGACAAGCTCGGGTCAATCCTGCCGGTATTCTGGGCATTTGCGCTGACAGACGAACACGATTTTGGCAAACTTCACGCGATTGCGACCGATCTCGTGGCCGATGTTCTGGCAGGCCGTCAGATGCCCGGGATTCTCGCGCGCATGGGGCTTGAGCGCGCGGCCTATCCGCTTTCAGCCGACAAGCTTTTCCGAATGACACGCCAGCTTCTGGAGACTGGCCTAGCGAGTTTCTTCTGATGGATCAGTCTCAGATCGAAAAATATCTGGACATCTTCGAGCGCCGTCCGGCGCTGTGGGTATCGCTGCGCTCGATCTGCGAAGCGCCGCAGCACGAGCTTCGCGTGGAAACGCCGTTCGTCGGCGTCGGGGAGGCGCAGGCCATGGACGCGGCATTGCTCGGCATGTCCGCGCTTGAGCCAGGCGCGCTGGCGGTGACCGACAGGATGAGCCATTTCGTCAGCCACAAGCAGAAATGGCGGTTTCTGAAGGTCTATGACCGGCGCATCGTGCGCCGGGAGCTGACGCCAGCCAACCAGTTCGTCGCCTATTTCGTGCGATACAGCATCAAACTCCTCAAAAATATTGCGTATTCGATTGCGAACGATGAATCTCTGTGCGAGTATTTTGAAGATTTTCTGCGCATCATCAGACGTCTCAACGGCATCTGGGAAAATCTTTCATCCGCATATAAATACGCGCCTCTGAGCGTTCTGCCGCTCGACAACCAGCTTCTGACATTTGACCCGAAATATCACGTCATCTTGGAATCATATCTGGCGTGTGAATCGATATAGGAGACAGACATGGAAAAGTGGAATCCCCGAGGCCTGATCGGCGTCATTCATCTTCCCGCCCTTCCCGGCGACCCCGGCTACGATGGCCGCTCGCTTGACGATATTCTTGCATTTGCCCTTCGCGATGCGGACGCGCTCTGCGAAGGCGGAATCCAGGCAGCAATCGTCGAAAACTTTGGCTCCGCGCCCTTCCCGAAGGGGACGAAAGAGCAGCCGATGCCCGCTCACCACACCGCGATCATGACCATTGTCGCGCACGAGATCCGCAAAGCGCATCCCGATCTGACGCTCGGCATCAACTGCCTGCGCAACGACGCCTATACGGCGCTCGGGATTGCAGTCGCCGTGAACGCGCAGTTCATCCGCGTCAATGTCCTGACGGGCGCATACGTGACCGACCAGGGGCTCATCGAAGGCGATGCCTACGGCCTCCTTCGCTACCGCCATCAGCTCGGCGCAAATCACATCGCGGTTCTGGCTGATGTCCTCGTCAAGCACGCGACGCCGCTCGCACCGCTGAACGCCACAGACGCGACAAAGGACACGCTGCTTCGCGGTCATGCCGATGCTGTGATTGTGACTGGCAGCGGCACCGGCGAACCCGTTGACCGCCGCACGCTCGAAGAGGTGTCCCGCGCCGCAGACGGCCGCCCAGTCCTGATCGGCTCCGGCACAAAAGCCGAAACGCTCCCCAATTACGCCAGCTTCATCAAAGGCGCGATTGTCGGCACCTCCATCAAAGTGGACGGCAATGTGGCCAATCCGGTCGATGTCGAGCGCGTCAAGAAGCTCGTCAAAGCTTTCGATTCCGTGTGCAAAAACTAAGGCGCGCATCACCTGTCATTTTGTCTGGGGCGGCCTATTTCATACGGCCGCCATTTGGCCGTGCTATGGCTCTCGCCATACGCCCGGCCCATTTTTCCGCTCCTCCCCATCAGCCCCTTCCCCTCTTCGTAAGCCTATGAGAACCAAGCTTTTGACCATATTTGCCCTCGCGGCTGCCATCGGGCTGAGCGGGTGTGCGTCCACATCCAACCAGAACAGCATGGTCGAGTCCCCGCAGAGTTCCCTGCGGCATCAGAAACGCGGCGTTTTTCCCTTCCAGGGCGAAACCATCACTTTCGATGCGCGCCACGTCGCGACAAAGGCAACTGTCGCCGAAGCAATCGTCCAGGTCGGACATGAGAGCACGCTTGAAGACGGCACCCGCTATATCCCGATTGTGGGCACGGCGGCATCCAAATCCATCGTGCGCCTGTTTGCGCGCATCGACGATCGCACGGAGGCTTACCTCGATCCCGACACATGGGAAACGATCTACGGGTACAAGCACCTCAACGAAAATGACCGCGACCGCGAATATTATGTCTGGTTCTGGCCCGACGACCAGATCGCCTCTGTCGAGCGTCACAGCAACGGGAACGTCGTCAAACGCGACTATCCGCTGCCCAATGATACAATGGACTCCGTCGCATGGGTTTACCATGTCAGGACGCTCAATCTCGAACAGGGCAAAACATACGTGAACTATACTTTCGATGGATGGACAATCAACCGCGTCGAACTCAGAGTTGTCGGCGAAGAAGATGTCTGGACCCCGAACAACGGCTTTTTCCATTGCCAGAAATACGAGATCTGGCGCGAACGCAGCGACGGGATCGCCCCGCGCGGCGCGCTCAGCGGTGTCTTTATCGACCCCGCGCGCAAAGTTCACGTGGAATCTTATCACCTCGCGGACGCCTGGCTGGCCATGGATGACGCCAAGACTCCGGTCCGCCTCGTCGTCAGCACTGGCATCGGGGAGTTCGACCTGCTCCTCACGTCCGTCACCAAAGAATGATCTGCTGAATTTGTTCTCATGAAACGCATCCAGCCACCAAAGACATATTCAAGCATTCCCTGGATCATCGCATTCTGCGCGCTGCTCTCCTCGTTTGCGAACCTGACGACCGGCATCATCCTTCTGGCTTCCAATTCGTCAGGCGGCGACATCGCGCTCGGCGTCCTGACCGTCGTGTTTGCCGTATGGGGCATCTCCGGCTCCGTGCTTGCGCTCATATTTATCGTCCGTCAAAACCGATACAACCGGTCACAAGCCAACTTTATCGCGCAAGTCTCGCATGAATTGCGCACGCCGATCACCTCAATCCGCATGTATGCCGACACGCTGATGCTCCACCGCTATAAAGACGAGGCCGAAGAAGCCGAACTCATACAGCACATGGATGAAGAGATTCTGCGCCTCGAACGTCTCACCGAACAGATCTTGGAAGCACGTCAGCAGAAGATCGCCAAAGACCCCGATGAAGTCAGCGCGCTTGATCCCGCCCAAACACTCGAAAATGCCCTCAAACCTTTCCTGGACGCGCCAGAAAATGAAGACCGTATCGACCTCGCTATCGACAGCGATTTGCCCAGGCTCCACATCGATGAAGATGATTTTATGAACGCGACATCCAATCTGATCCGGAACGCCCTCACTCATGGCGGTCCAGGCAGAATTCACGTCAGCCTCAAGTCTATCGATGGCAAATGCGTATTTTCTGTGCGTGACGAAGGCACAGGCATCCCCAAGGAATGGCAAAAACAAATCTTCGAACCGTTTGAACGCGGCTTCAATACGACAGAATCCGGCATTCCCGGATTCGGCCTTGGGCTTTCCATCGTCAAGGATTTCGCCAAGCAGTACAATGCCGACCTCTCTGTCGACAATCACCCCGAAGGCGGCGCAATCTTCACGCTCGCGATGACGCCTTAGTTTTTGTCAGAAAATACTCAAAACAGCATGCACAAAAAAAGCAGGGTATATGCCCTGCTTTTTTCGTCAAATCTGAAGAAGATCAGAGTTCGGTCTTCCAAAGGCCATGAAGGTTGCAGTACGCATAGACGGCAACGGCCTTATCAGCTTTGTCGACAACAAAAACAGCCTCGGGCTTGTCACCAGCGTTGAAGCTGTGACGCTGGCCGCCCTTTTCTGTCTCCACAAACACCCAGTTGATAAGGTGAGCTTCAGTCATGGGATGATCCACACTGCCAACATTCACAGTCAAGCGGACAGCGCGTTCGTGCTCTTCAGCATGGACGACCGGAAGATGTTTTTCACGACTCGCTTCGACCGTATTGGCGACGATCTCATGCATTTCTTCGCCACAGCAGACAGGGCGCACACCAGAATCGTGAATCATACCCACCAGATTTCCACACTTTTTACAGATCAGGAATTTTGGCATAAATTTTCTCCTTTAAAAGATGCACATCGTGCAATTAGTGAAGATCATCCAGGCAGAATCTGAGGACATCTGCCATAGAATGCACGTATTCTTCAGCTTGTGGATTCTGAGCATTGAGATTGAGGTCGAGGACAGCATTTTCCAAAGCATTGGCATAATCGAGCATTTCCTCAAACCTCTTCTTCCAAAGCGGCAAAAATTCATTCTTTTTTAAATCCGCATCTTCAATTGTTTTGAGCTTGTCTTTCAGAGTTTGAAGTTCATCCTGCTGCTTGTCGCAGAGATGTTGCAAATCATCATTATCTTTTCGCAGGTCATCGGCGATTTCATCGCCCTCAGCCCGAAGCTGGGAGAGCGCCTCAAGCTGTTCTTCCTTAGCCTCAGAAAGCGCTTTGGCATGTTCGGCTTTGAGCGAATCGAGTTCCTTGGCGTATTCAGCTTTGAGCGAATCCAAAGCCTTGTTTTGTTCATTTTTAAGCTCGGCGATTTCCTTGGCATGTTCCGCACGGATATGCTCGATCTGCGTATCATTTTCAGTTTTGAGCGAATCGAGTTCCGCACGCAGAGCATTCAATTCATTCTCCGCATCATCTGCGCGTTTGTTTGCGGCAGCCAAGGCTTCTTTCGCCAGAGCTGATGCCTCTGGATTCACAATTTCAGCATCAGCCCGACCAATGCCGATATCGTCCAATTGCTCGCGCGCATTGCTGTCCAGATTTTCAGAAACATTTTCCGCCCCCGAAGGCCGAAGCGCATCATCCTCAAAGTCGAGAGGTTCATCCACCGGCTGTGCATCTCGATCCGGTTCAATCGCCGCACTCCCCGAAACATGTTCCTCAAGCGCCGGCACATCCGGAGAAGCGCCCCCATCGAGCTCATGCGAGGCGGACGCAATGACCTCCCCTGAGGGAGAGGACACAGCCGCCTCATCCTGTGAAGCGGGGTGTTCATGCGCCGACTTATCCTGAGCCTCTGAGTTCTTTGGAGCCATCGGCATACGTCCGCGCGGCGCGGCGCGCCCACGGTTATGCAGCGGTGCAGGTATCTGGGATGCCTCATTGTTCTGAGCCTGAGCGTTCCCAGAGGAAGCCGCATTTGCCGAGACGGCATGACTGATTTCGGAAGAGACAGCGCGGTTGTATGCACTATTTGCCCGGGACGGTCGTCTGGCAAACGCGGCCGCAGAGCCCGCGCGTCGCGCGGGCGGAATTTCTTCCCCGGCATCTTCTTTTACCTGATCCAGGCCTGCATTCACAGAAGAGCTGCTCTGTTCTGATTTTTGGAAATGATTTGTCTCACTCCCAGAATCGATCAGAGCATCCATGGAGTCAGAAGCATTGCCAGAGAACTTCGGCAAAACGCCGCTTGCCAGAGGATCAAACCCATTCAAAGCCGGTCCTGCATCTGGGAGTCCGCCAACCGAAAGCGCGGCACCTCCAGACGGCATCATCTGCGCTGAGAGCCCCCCCCCTATCGGATCGAAGCCCAGCGGTGCAGCATGCGGATCAAGCAATCCGGATGTTGCCGGATTCATGTTCATCTGAGAGCCTGGCGTGCCAGGCATTCCAGCGACGGCAGGTCTAGGCTGAGCCCCGGACGGCTGACGTGGCGCGCCTCCAGAGGGCATCATCTGTGATACGAGGCCACTCCCCATCGGATCGAAGCTCTGCGGCGCAGCATGCGGATCAGGCAGCCCGGACGTTGCCGGATTCATGTTCATCTGAGAGCCTGGCGTGCCAGGCATTCCAGCGACGGCAGGACCAGGCTGAGCCCCGGACGGCTGACGTGGCGCGCCTCCAGATGGCATCATCTGTGACACGAGGCCACTCCCCATCGGATCGAAGCTCTGCGGCGCAGCGTTAGGCTTCTGTATGTTCGATGCCATCGGCAGTGTAGGCATGCCAGAAAATTCGCCAGCAGGCCTGGACGGAGCAAAGCCGCCAGAAGCCGGATTGAACGAGCCGGGCGCAGCACTGGCATCAGGCAAGCCGCCGCCTCTTCCGAGCGCAGGAGGCGCTGGACTCACACGAGGCGAATTGGGCTGCCCCATGGCGGGATTCATCTGCTGCACATAACCGCTCGACATCGGATTAAAAGTGTTGGGTGCAACATTGGGATCAGGAAGCTGCGGCTTGGGCGGCATCGCCATGCCGCCAGCCTGCGGCCCCATGCCCCCCGACTGAGGCCCCATGGCCGGAGGCGGCTGTACAAGCGAAGGCGCTCTGCCACCGCCAGACATTCCAGGCATATTCGGCGCAAACCCACTGCCCATCGGATTGAATGTGTTAGGGGCAGCGTTGGCATCAGGCATGACAGGAGAAGCAACCTGACTGGCCGCGAGCTTCGCCATATCGTCATCAAAAGCGGGCTGATTCGGCATCGTCGGCCGGTATGTGCCGCCGCCAGAAATCGGACGCATATTCACGCTGCGCATATCTGGCACAGCCATATTCGGCATATTCGCACCAGCACCAAACTGAATCTTCGGCGCATTGAGCGGTTTCTGCGGCGGCGCCCCGATGATGTTCTGCTGCGGCTGCGGCATCGTGTTGATCTGTGCAGGCCGCGGAGGCATCGGCGCGGATGACGGCCCTCCCATCCCCCTGTTATCGTCGATAAACTCGATCCCCACATCCCCCAGGCGGATCTTATCGCCAGGGTGGATTTCCTGCTGCGTCACGCGCTGATTATTGACATAGCTGCCGTTCGAGCTTTTGAGGTCGAGCAGGAAATATCGGTGATTCTGGTAGATAATCTTGGCGTGATACCGGGAGAGCGACTTGGTGGGAATCATAATCATGTTTCCCTGATTCCTGCCAATCGTGACCTCGGGGTGCTGATCATTCACATCAACATAAAACGTCTGATAATTCTCATCACGGTAAACAATACGAGCCATGCCATTTCCTCACTGCAAACACACCCAGAGGTGCCAAAAGCGTCCTCAAAATATCATACAATATGCTTCGATGCTTAGAAAAAAAGACATGCTGTTCCAATTCCTTTCGCATATTCAGTCAAGATCACGTGTTTGAGCGAAATTGCGCGCTTCAAGAGCTTCAAATATAAAATTCCCGACTGCGAAAAGTCATCAAAAAGACCTCCGGCAATAAAAACTGCTTGACATATCGGGAACTATGACGCTAGTTTGCGCCGTCTTTTCGCGACGTAAAAATTTACGTCGATTGATTTTGCCTGCGAGTAAGCAGGCGTTTTTCAGTTTTCAAGTTGAGGTTTGGAAAATGTACGCTGTGATACGCACAGGTGGAAAGCAGTATCGAGTCAGCCAGGACGATGTCCTTCGCGTTGAATCGTTGAAAGCAGAAGTGGGTTCTTCAGTCAAATTTGAAGTGCTTGCAATCGGTGAAGGGGAGAGCCTCCGCATTGGCACGCCCGTTGTTGCAGATGCGAATGTGACCGGGACGGTCGTCCGTCATGCCCGCGCACGCAAAGTGACTGTTTATAAATTCCGTCCGAAAAACTATTCCCGTAAACGCGGTCATCGTCAGGCCTTTACGGAAGTTCGCATTTCGATCGCCTAATCGGACAGCGAAAAGCGAGAGGAGAGTAAACAATGGCTCATAAGAAAGGTCAAGGTTCAAGCCGTAACGGTCGCGACAGCAATCCGCAGTATCGCGGCATCAAAATCTATGGTGGTCAGGTCTGCCGTGCTGGTAACATCATTGTCCGTCAGCGCGGAACACAGGTTCATGCTGGCAAAAACGTCGGTGTTGGCCGTGATTGGACGATCTTCGCCCTCGTCGATGGCACCGTCAGCTTCGAGACATACGGTCGTGGTCTCAAACGCGTCAGCGTCATCCCGGCAGAAGGTTAATCTATCTTGATAGTCTGTCTGATTGCACAATCAGGCAGCAAGGCTTGACACAAAAAGTATTGCCGCCATCACGCCGCAATGCTTTTTGTGTTTTTTTGTATCCAAATCCCCCCGTGGAAACCACGTCCCCAAGGATCAATTTTTATGCGATTCGTCGACGAAATTAAAATAGAGACAAAAGCCGGAAAAGGCGGCGACGGTGCCGCGACATTCCGCCGGGAAATGTATGTGCCCCAAGGCGGACCAAACGGTGGTGACGGCGGAAAAGGCGGCGATGTCATCCTTGAGGGCGACGACGGCTTTACCACGCTGAGCCACCTCAGATACAAGCGTTTCTGGCATGCCAGAAACGGCGTGCCGGGCGGCAAGAATAAAATGCACGGCAAAAATGGCGATGACTGCACGGTCAAAGTCCCTGTAGGCACGATTATTTTTGACGATCAGACCGGCGACAAGCTCGGGGACATCACCGCTCACGGACAAAAGGTCATCGTCTGCAAGGGCGGCAGAGGCGGCAGAGGCAACACGCATTTCGCCACAGCAACGAACCGCTCCCCGCACCTGGCGGAACGCGGTCGCAGCGGGGAGGAAAAGACACTGCGGCTTGAAATGAAAATGCTCGCGGATGTCGGCCTGCTCGGGTTCCCGAGCGTCGGCAAATCGACGTTCATCTCGACTGTTTCAAACGCCAAGCCGAAAATCGCGGACTATCCGTTCACGACGCTCGTCCCGAATCTCGGTGTCGTGCCAGTCACTGAAGATTTCGCATTCGTCATCGCGGATGTCCCAGGCCTGATTGTCGGCGCAAGCGAAGGCAAGGGGCTCGGCCTTGATTTCCTCAAGCATCTCGAACGCACACGCATCCTGATTCACCTCATCGAAGTCACGCCGCAGCTCGAAGGCGCAGAGACCGAACGCGATCCACTGGAAGATTTCAAAAAGCTCAACATCGAACTCAAGTCGTTCAGCGAAGCGCTCTCAGAGAAACAGCAGATCGTCGTCCTGAGCAAGTGCGACGAGCCATGGGTCGAGGCGAGAAAAGACGAGCTCCGCGCGGAATTTGAGACCATGGGCTACGAATTTCATGCGATCAGCTGCCAGAATCACGAAGGGATCAGGGAGCTTCTTCTTTCGATCGCGCGACACATCAAGCGCGCCAGAGCCGCCGAAAAAGCCGAAGCAGACGCCGCGCAGGCCGCCCTTGAGGCCGCGCTTCCCAAACCCTGAATCCTCGCCACTCCCCCCCCTCACGCGCTGCACCGCTTCGCGCATAGTGTTCCTGTCTCGAGCATAGGAGAATCTGCCGGACATGATGTTCTATTATCGCAAAAAGGGATCGCGCGCCTGGCGGCCCGCACTCGAATTTCCGCCCGTCTCGGAAGCCGACCGGCACGGGCTCCTGTGTTTCGGCGGCGCATACGATGCCGATTTGTTCTGTCGGGCATACGCAGAGGGGATTTTTCCGTGGCCGGACTGCGAAACGGAGCACGATCAGGGGCCATTTTACGAGATTCCGTGGTTCAGTCCGGATCCGCGTTTCGTGCTGTACCCGGAGTCTTTGCACATCTCTCACTCCCTCAGGAAGACGCTCAAGCACGGGAAGTTCAGCATTTGCGCCGACCGTGATTTTGAAGGCGTGATACGCGGCTGTGCCACGATGGACCGAGGCGTTTCGGGCGGCTGGCTCACTACGGGACTTCAGCGCACGCTCATAGAGCTTCACCGGCGCGGTGTCGCCCACAGCGTGGAGAGCTATTGCGACGGCGTGCTTGCGGGCGGTTTTTACGGCCTGATGCTGGGGAGAGTCTTTGTCGGCGAATCGATGTTCACCAGAGTGCCGGACGCGAGCAAGGCCGCCCTGGCAACTTTTGTCAAGCGAGCGGCTGCTTTCGGCATCGACATGATCGACTGCGAGGACCATACGGCCAATCTCGAGCGCTTCGGCGCCACATTCATCCCGCGCGACCAGTACATCGCCTATCTCCACGCACATCTTGACTTTCAGGTCTCGCAGGAACTGTGGTCAGGGTCGTGGGAAGACGCGCCGTATCCCGAACAGGGATAGGCGCGCCTGCGAGCCGTATCCCGCAAGGGATAGGCGCGCCTGCGAGCCGTATCCCGCAAGGGATAGGGGAGCGCGCGAAAAAAATACGATGCATGAGAATAAAACTCTGCGATTTAGAGCAATAAGGCATATAATGAGGGGGGAATTTGTCTTATTCAAGCAAAGGTAATCATGAAGTTTAAAGCGCTGAAACATCCAGACCCGTTGAGACATCGCAAGGAAAAAGCCGCCCCTGCCCCCCAAAAGCCGGTCGCGCACGCTCATCCAGCGCCACGTCCGAAACTGCATGAGCCGGACAATCCAGAAGTGAGTTCCCGTCTGACGAACCTGTCGTTACGGCACTCTGGAAGCCGCCCTGAATGGTTTGATTTTGAGCCGCTGATGCTCCCCGGGCGTACCCGTCAGTGCCGCAAGCTTTACTGGCAGATCGCAGCCGACCAGAATGCCGGCCGCAAGCGCATGCTCGCGCTTGGCGCGCCATCCGGCATGGGCAAGACAGCCTTTCTATCCGAACTTTATGCGATGCTGGAGCATGCACCGCACAATGTCCTGACGCTCGCGCCGAACAAGCCCGTCGACGAGCCGTTTTATGCGCTCAAGCGGATTTTGGAACAGCGTTTTTATATATCCGAAGAGGCATCCTTTGACTGCGTGAAACAGTATGTATCCGGCGCGGTCTCGACGATTCTCTCATCAGAGCGCGCCCACGAGGTGAGTGAAGGCCTGCTAGCACTCTGGCGTCCCGACCACGAGGACAAGCAAGATATTGGAAAAGAGGCATCCGAAACGCCCGCCCCCCTGGAGAGCCTGGAGCAGGCAGTCGCAGAAGTGTTCGAACAGGCCTCGGGCTGTGCCGGAGAGCAGCCTGCGGCGGAGAACGCATCAGCCGAGAGAGAAGCAGAAAAGCCCGATACGGAAGATGCAGAAGCCGACGGCCCGGAGACGCCACTCCCCCCCCAGGCTGCGGATATCCCGAAGGCGCGCGTCACGCAGACCATGAATTTTATGTATCAGACCCAACTGATACACACGGCCGAAGATATTCCGATGTCATCAGCCGAGGAAAAGGCCAGGGCCCAGGACGTTTCGCAGGAAGATGATGAGGACGAGAAGACGATGATCGGCTTTCCGCCGAGAGTCGCGGAAGGTGCGGGCGCTTCAGAGGAATCGCAGATTGACGCACCGCTCGAGGGCACGCTCGATATGGCGCTGGATGAGATTGCGCCGCCCGATCCGTCCGATGCCAGATACCGCAGGATTCTGTCCGAAATCGAGCGCCCGTTCGCGGAACTTCTTGCAGCCGATCTTCAGCGGAATGCCCTGGTAATCATGCTCGATGACGTGGAGCGTTTTGACCCATGGTCAATCGAGGCGCTCGGACGCGCTTTCGAGTCTCTGCCGTCCGGCCGCCTGACGATCATCATGACGACCGACCGCGCCTCAGCCCTGCCGAAATGCCTTTCCACATGCGCGCTCGACTATATGGAGCTCCATGCGCTGAGCGACCTCGATCTCGCGCGGCTGACGTACCACATCCTTGAGAAGCTTTCCGTCAAGCGCGAGAAGCTGATCATCCCGAAAGACGTATGCACGCTGATCGCGCAGAAGTCTTACGGAAGCCCGAAACGTGCGATCGCCCTGACGCTCAAGTATTTCAATCCGGACAACATGATTCATTGGAATGAATCGATCGAGCGCCTTCACCGGGAAGCGATTCCGAAACCGCTCGGACTTCATCTGATCCGCCGTTTCCGGACATTTCCGGAAACCGACCGCACGATTTTGCAGCTTGCGAGCCACCTGAACGCGCCGTTCACGGTCTCGACGATCGAATGCCTGCTCGCATCGCTGCCGGAATTCAGGCTTCCCGAGGATTTTCAGTGCACAGCCATGCTGCGTCACCTGAGAGACTGCGGTTTTCTTGAGCATGCCGAAGAATCGTTCGGCACGAACACGCCGACTTACATCTTCAAGCACAACTGCGAGCGCCAGATGATCTCGAGCAGCGTGAGCCAGTCGATGCGGCGGCACATCTATCGGATGGCGGCGCAGTGGTACAGCCTGAACAATGCGACCGGCATCTATGACGAAGTCATCGGGGACTTGTGGCGCAACCTCGACCGGCAGGGCGAAGCCTGCCATTACTATGAACGCGCAGCCTACCGTGCGCTTAACAACTCGCAGCTTCCGGCTGCATGGACGCTTTTCCGCAAGCTTCTGAAATGCCTCCCCGAAGAGCGTCTCGCGCTCCGCATCCAGAGTTCGCTTGACGGGGCGCAAGTCGCATTCCGCCTGGGCCAGGTAGATGAAGCGTTCAAGCTCTGCCACTATGCGCATCACAATGCGCTGAAGATTTCCGCCTATACGCAGGCAGCCCGCGCCAACATCAAGATCGCGATGATGCTTCTGGATATGGGCAGCATCCGCCATATCAGCCGTTATGTCTCTCGCGCGCAGGTTCTTCTCAACCGCGAAGGCGACAGCGAGACAAAGTGCCATCTGTATTATGTGCTCAGCCGCCGCGCGCTTTTCGTGGGACAATTTGCGGAAGCGCGCCGTTATCTCGATCGCGCCCGCGCGCTCGGCACGCAGGCCAAGCTCAAGTCACGCGACAAGCTCCTGCTCGACTGGACAGATGCCGAAATCGACTCGCAGAGCGGCGACCCCAATCGCGCGATGCAGCTCTTCAAGGATATCATCATGATTACCGAATCGACCGGTGATATCTTCATGCGCACCGCTGCATACCATTCCCTCGGGCATCTCTATGAATCCCTCGACAATCTTGCCGGCGCGCTTGAGGCGTGGAACCATGCGCTCGGCATGGTGCAGGAAATGAACGACACGATCCTGCACGCCAAACTGCTTGCGGATATCTCCGATGGCGCGCTCGCACTCGAAGCGCGCAAGACCGCGCGCGCGACGACAGAACAGTGCCTCGGTCTCGCACAGCAGACACACCAGAAATCTCTGATCGCACGCTGCCTTGCCAATACAGCCTATCTGCAGTATGCCAATGGCCAGCATGAAAAAGCGCTCCGTACCTTGCGCAAAGCTCACCGAAGCGCCCTCGCGCTCCGCGCCCTCCCGCTCTGGATACGCACGCTCTCGCTCCTCGCACGCTCCAAAGGCGACCGTGACTGCCCGCAGAACAACCCGCTCAAAGCCAAACAGATCTATCTCCGCATGATCTTCATCTTCGATCAGCACAACATGCAGATCGAAAAAGCCAGGTTCATGCCTGTTTTCGCGGATTTCCTGTTGCAGGCACACAGAAATGCCGCCGCCCTGGACGCCCTGCGAATCTCTAGAGCCATCTATCAAAAATATGGCTTGGACAAAGCCCGCGATAAGATTCAGGCCAGAATCGACGAGCTCACGCAAGGGAATTAAGTGATATGTATAATCATGTAGATACAGATCCGCTTGTCGGAACCTTGTTTGACGGCCGCTACCTCATCAACTTCATCGTTGGACGCGGCGGCATGGGCAACATCTATAACGCAAACGATGTCAAGCGCGGCAATATCGTCGCCCTCAAGATGCTCAGGCCCGAATTTAACGAAGACGAGACAATCGTGCGCAGATTTCAGCGCGAAACAGAAGCCGTCTCCTGCCTCAAGCACAAAAATATCTGCCAGCTCTTCGATGTCGGCATCACACGCGACGGAATCCATTACTTTACAATGGAATTCCTCGAAGGGTGCGCGCTCGACAAAATCCTCAAGCAGCGACACATGCTGCCCCCGGAACTGGCAATCCACTATATGGTCGAAGTTGCCGCAGGCCTCTGCGACGCGCACAACCACGGCATCATTCACCGCGACATGAAACCGGCCAACATCTTCATCGTTCAGACAGCCAACACGCCTGAATTCGTCAAAATTCTCGACTTCGGCGTCGCCAAAGTCGACGAGGATGCCGAAGCCCTACACCAGAAACTCACCAATGCGGGCTCCACCCTCGGCACCCCCTACTATATGTCGCCAGAACAGATCTCCGGCGGCGAAGTGGACGGACGCACCGATATCTATGCGCTCGGCGTCATCCTTTGGGAATGCCTGTTCGGCGCCCCCCCCTTCGAAGGCTCCACGCTCATCGATATCTTCAAGGCCACCATGCAGGAAAAATTGCCCAAACTTCCGCCTGCATTGCGCGCCAGCAAACAGTGGAAACAGATCTACAAGATACTCGAAAAAGCCCTTCAGAAAGACCGCAACAAACGGTATCACTCCATGCAGGCCTTCCTGCGCGATCTCTCACAGCTCGACACGATAGCTTCCGGCCAAAACGACAAGCTTGTCATGATGGAAACGCCGCCAAGCCTGCCCGTCTTCCACTTCCTGCACACGCTCACGCCGGCTCGCATCGCCATAGCTGGCGGCATCCTCTGCGTCCTGATCGCACTGACCATCGTCACCGTCTTCGCGCTCATGCCACAGACACAGGAAACGCCTCAGACCACTTTTCATACCTATAAGTTCTTCTCTGATACGCCCGCCGAAATCGTCCTGGGCGACAAGACGCTCGGCACCACGCCTCTCAGCGTCGAGCTCGAAGAAAAAATTCCGTTCTCGATCATATTTCGCGAACCTAACGGCAGCGAACATAAGATCCTGATTGCCGACTCTCCCAAAGATATCACCGGTTACGCGGTCAATCTTCACCCGGAACACGCCGAGCGCCCGATGCTTCGCGTCGAAACAAATCCTCCCGGCGCCGATGTCACCGTCGACGGCGCGCCGTTCCCCGTCAAAACACCTTGCAATATCGCCGCTTCCCTTCAAATGACCATCGAGCTCAAGCTTGATGGCTACAGGACTGAGACACTTCAGGTCACCACGCATGGCGGCGAAATGAAGCTTCACTCAAATCTCTTCAGGCCATAGTCCCCAATAAGGATTCCATACATGAAAAACATCGCTTTACTGATACTCCCCCTGGCGCTCGCGTTCGCCGGATGCAGTCAGCAGCATCCCCATGCGAGAACTGCCGATGAATACCGCGCCAGCATTCAGACTTCTGACGAATTCAAAGAAATCGACGCGCAGCTCGATCAGCTCGAAGCCAAAACAAACGATATCACCGAACGCTACGCCTCAGTCCAGAAATCCATCCTTCAGAACACAGACTTTGGCGAAAACGGAGAGAGCAAAGTCGACAAGCTCGCGATATATATCAATGAGAACAATGTGCTCATCGTCAATGATTCCGCCATGTCGCGCAATGACTTCACCGCCTATGCCGACCGCATGCTTCCTCGCCTGTGCACGCCCTCCCCACGCCTGTCCATCCACAAAAAAGCTGATTACGACACAGCAGCCTGGGTCCTCGAAGCGCTCTACGCACACGGCTGCATGAACATCAACGTGGAATAAATGCAAGCCTCCGCTATCCGGCGCATCACGCGCCGGATACGCTCTCGGCGCCGGCCTATCGCTGC
This sequence comes from Pseudomonadota bacterium, assembly GCA_017464085.1. GTDB lineage: Bacteria > Myxococcota_A > Bradymonadia > UBA4248 > UBA4248 > UBA4248. The sequence goes on along the minus strand of JAFUEE010000089.1, from coordinate 6,032 downwards.
GCGATACGGCCGTCATCCATTTTTTGCCAGTGACGCCAGTCAGCCCAGGCCACCAAGGCGCACAGACCGCCCACAAGCACAATGCCCACGGCGAACATCCACCCCGGCACCTGCACCGAACCGCTGCCCGAAAGCTTCGAGGGATGTATCCCGCCAAACAGCCTGACCGCAAGATGTGTGAACGCAATCCCTGGCAGCCCCAGCACGACAAGCGATGCCGTCAGCTTCGCCTGACGGACAGCCTCCAGGCCGAGTATGCCGCAGGCCAGGCGCCAAGCCGCAAAAAATAACGTCGTCAGCAGCATCCCCGTCAGCCTCGGCTCCCAGACCCACGCCGCCCCCCAGGCGTGATACCCCCAGAATGCCCCGGTCACAAGCGTCACACACGCCGCCAGAAGCCCGCCACTGCACGCAGACACCGCCAGCGCAGGACGCCTGAATTTACCCGCAGAAACGCCGATGCACACGATCACGCATGCGATAAACCCGGCATAGCTCAGCACCGCCGCCGTCACATGAAACGGCAGAATATATCGCCCCACCGCATCCGTCATGATCGCCGCCAAATAAATCGCTGTCATCTCGCACAGGCCTCCATTATTTCCACAAGCTGTATCCATAACACACTCACGCAGAAACTGCCACCCCCCCCATCCCGCGTATTACATCGCAGGCGGTTGGAATTTTTGAGCAGATAGCCCCCTGGACGATGAGTGCATTGGAGGCTTTAATTTACATTTTCAAGTTCCCCCGCCCAAACGAAAAGGGGGACTTGGCGACATACAGTTACTCTGCTTCGTTTATCCGAGTCATCAATAGTATGATTAGCATTGCCATAAAGCAAACGCTGTGATACCAAACAAACACATTGTATCCAGTCGGCTGATATCCAGTTGGCAGAATTGTACCCCCCAAAAAATGAACCTGCGTTCATTTTTTATTGTTTTACCTTTCCAAACGAGGTATAATATGGGAAGCGAAGAGCGAAGAGCGAAGAGCGAAGAGCGAAGAGTAATGTTCTAGCCTCTAAGAGTTGTCAAGCAAATTCGACCTTTTCGTCGAGTTTTTGGCTAAATTTTAGAAGTCTGAAAAGACATTTCGGGGTTGTTGCCCTCGTGCTGATGGTACTCGGCGGTGCAAATGCCTGTTCATCAGACAGTGGCGCGGATGATCCGCAGAACCACGAAGAAGAGCCGCCCAACGAAGATATCGACCTGGGGCAGCTGATCCGTTGTGATGGCGAGCTGATCGATCCAAATACAAATCCGATGTACTGCGGCGCTTCCGGCGATAACTGTGAGAGCAAAGGAAGCGTCTGTGAACCCGGTACATCATGCCAAAAGGGCGTATGTAAACTGGGATGCATTGAAGGCCAGGTGCTGTGCGATGGCAAATGCATCATTCCGGAATCAGATAATATCTACTGCGGCGCATCCGGTGATAAGTGCGAAAACAGAGGTGAATCATGCGGCCACGGCACATCCTGCCAGAACGGCACATGTGAGCAGGGATGCGTTACCGGCCAGGTGCTGTGCGATGGCAAATGCATCACCCCGGAAACAGACAACATGTATTGCGGCGCTTCTGGCGACTGCACGGGCGCAAACAAAGGCGAAGCCTGTGGTGATGGCACATCGTGCCAATTGGATGAAGCCACAAACTCCTACAAATGCATGCAGGGCTGCGTGCAGGGACAGATACTGTGCAACGGGCAGTGCATCACCCCTGGATCGAGCAATCTGTACTGCGGTGCCAAAGGCAGCTGTGTAGGCAATGACAAGGATGCCGACGATTACCAGGGCGAAGCTTGCGGCGACGGCACCTCATGCAAACAGGGCGAATGCAAACAGGGCTGTATTGCCGGGCAAATCCTCTGCAATGGGCAGTGCATCACCCCGGGCGAGGACAATACCTATTGTGGCGCCAAAGGGAATTGCATGGGCGACGATAAGGATGCTGACGATTACCAGGGCGAGGCCTGTGGCGATGGCACATCCTGCAGGGGCGGCGTGTGCAAACAGGGCTGTATCGCCGGACAGATTCTCTGTAACGGACAATGCATCACCCCGGGATCGAGCAACCTGTATTGCGGCGCAAAAGGAAACTGCACGGGCGACGATAGTGAGGCTGACGATTACCAGGGCGAGGCCTGCGGTGACGGCACCTCATGCAAACAGGGCACCTGCCAGCAGGGATGTGTTGCCGGGCAGATTCTCTGTAACGGACAATGCATCACCCCGGGCACGAGCAATCTGTATTGCGGCGCAAAAGGAAACTGCACGGGCGACGATAGTGAGGCTGACGATTACCAGGGCGAAGCCTGCGGTGACGGCACGTCCTGCAAGGGCGGTGTGTGCAAACAAGGCTGTATCGCCGGACAGATTCTCTGTAACGGACAATGCATCACCCCTGGATCGAGCAACCTGTATTGCGGCGCAAAAGGAAACTGCACCGGAGACGACAAGGATGCCGACGATTACCAGGGCGAAGCCTGCGGCGATGGCACGTCCTGCAAGGGCGGCACATGCCAGCAGGGGTGTATTGCCGGGCAGATTCTGTGCGATGGTCAGTGCATCACCCCGGGAACAGATAACCTGTACTGCGGCGCTTCCGGTGATTGCCAGGGCGATAATAAAGGCAAGGCTTGCAATGATGGCACGTCCTGCAAGGGCGGTGTATGCCAGCAGGGTTGTATTGCCGGGCAGATTCTGTGCGATGGGCAGTGCATCACCCCGGGAACAGATAACCTGTACTGCGGCGCTTCCGGGGATTGCCAGGGCGATAATAAAGGCAAGGCTTGTGATGACGGCACCTCGTGCAAGGGCGGTGTATGCCAACAGGGATGTATTGCCGGGCAGATTTTGTGCGACGGCAAATGTATTACACCAAGCACGGATAACCTGTACTGCGGCGCTTCTGGAGACTGCAAAGACGCAAACAAGGGCAAGGCTTGCGGTGACGGCACTTCGTGCAAGGGCGGCGTATGCCAGCAGGGATGCGTCGCGGGGCAGATCCTCTGCGACGGCAAATGCATCACCCCGGGAACAGATAACCTATATTGCGGCGCTTCAGGCGACTGCAAAGACGCAAACAAAGGCGAAGCCTGCGGTGACGGTACATCCTGCAAACAGGGCACATGCCAGCAGGGATGCGTCGCGGGGCAGATCCTCTGCGACGGCAAATGCATCACCCCGGGAACAGATAACCAGTATTGCGGCGCTTCTGGTGACTGCAAAGGCGCAAACAAAGGTGAGGCTTGCGGTGACGGCACATCCTGCAAGGGCGGCACTTGCCAGCGGGGATGCGTCGCAGGTCAGATTCTCTGCGATGGTCAGTGCATCACCCCGGGAACAGATAACCAGTATTGCGGCGCTTCTGGCGCATGCCAGGGCGTAAACAAAGGTGAGGCTTGCGGTGACGGCACATCCTGCAAGGGCGGCACTTGCCAGCAGGGATGTATTGCCGGGCAGATTTTGTGCGATGGCAAATGCATCACCCCGGCCACGGACAATTTGTATTGCGGCGCCTCCGGCGATTGCCAGGGCAACAATAAAGGACATGCCTGTGGTGACGGCACCTCATGCAAACAGGGCTCCTGCCAGCAAGGTTGTGTAGCCGGCCAGGTCCTCTGTGACGGTCAATGCATCGTCCCCGGCACGGACAACCAATATTGCGGCGCATCGGGCGATTGTCAGGGCAATAACAAGGGCGAAGCCTGCGGCGACGGTACATCCTGCAAACAGGGCACTTGCCAGCAGGGGTGTATTGCCGGACAGATCTTGTGCGATGGCAAATGCATCACCCCATCCACGGATAACCAGTATTGTGGCGCTTCTGGGAACTGCACTGGTGCAAACAAAGGTGAGGCTTGCGGCGACGGCACATCCTGCAAACAGGGCACATGTCAGCAGGGATGCGTCGCGGGTCAGGTCCTCTGTGACGGTCAATGCATCGTTCCCGGCACGGACAACCAATATTGCGGTGCCTCCGGTAATTGCCAAGGAAATAACAAGGGCGAAGCCTGTGGTGACGGCACATCTTGTAAACAGGGCACTTGCCAGCAGGGATGTATTGCCGGACAGATCTTGTGCGATGGCAAATGCATCACCCCGGCCACGGACAATTTGTATTGCGGCGCATCGGGCGATTGCCAGGGCAACAATAAAGGACACGCCTGCGGTGACGGCACATCCTGCAAACAGGGCACTTGCCAGCAGGGATGCGTCGCGGGACAGGTGCTCTGTGACGGTCAATGCATTGTTCCGGGCACGGACAACCAATATTGCGGTGCCTCTGGCGACTGTCAAGGCAATAACAAAGGCGAAGCCTGCGGCGACGGCACATCTTGCAAACAGGGCACTTGCCAGCAGGGATGTATTGCCGGACAGATTTTGTGCGATGGCAAATGCATCACCCCGAGCACGGACAATTTGTATTGCGGCGCATCAGGCGATTGCCAGGGCAACAACAAAGGCCAAGCTTGCGGTGACGGTACATCCTGCAAACAGGGCACTTGCCAGCAGGGATGCGTAGCCGGTCAAGTTCTCTGTGACGGTCAATGCATTGTTCCCGGCACGGATAACCAATATTGCGGTGCCTCCGGCAATTGCCAGGGAAACAATAGAGGTGAAGCCTGCGGCGACGGCACATCCTGTAAACAGGGCACCTGCCAGCAGGGATGTATTGCCGGGCAGATTTTGTGCGATGGCAAATGCATCACCCCGGCCACGGACAATTTGTATTGCGGCGCATCGGGCGATTGTCAGGGCAACAACAAAGGCCAGACATGCGGCGACGGTACATCGTGCAAGGGCGGTGTGTGCAAACAGGGATGCATTGCCGGACAGATTCTTTGCGATGGCCAGTGCATTACCCCGGGTACCGATAATTTGTATTGCGGTGCTTCTGACGATTGCCGAGATATCCATAAGGGCGCCATTTGCGAGATGGGCACATCGTGCAAGCAGGGTTCCTGCCAGCAGGGATGCATTGCCGGACAGATTTTGTGCGATGGTCAGTGCATCACCCCGTCCACGGACAATCTGTATTGCGGTGCCTCCGGCAATTGTCAGGGCAACAACAGAGGACAGGCTTGCAGCGAGGGTACATCCTGCAAACAGGGCACCTGCCAGCAGGGATGCATTGCCGGACAGATTCTGTGTGATGGCAAATGCATAACCCCGGCCACGGACAATCAGTATTGCGGCGCTTCCGGCAATTGCCAGGGAAATAACAAAGGCGCGATCTGCGGCGATGGCACTTCGTGTAAACAGGGCACATGCAAGCAGGGATGTATTGCTGGACAGATTTTGTGCGATGGCAGATGCATCACCCCGGGAACCGATATGACATATTGTGGCGCATCGGGCGATTGCCAGGGCAACAACAGAGGACAGACATGCCCCGATGGGTATTCATGCAAAGCTGGCGAATGCAAAGCCGGTTGTGTCGCGCAACAGGTGTTGTGTAACGGCGTATGCATCTCCAGCCTCACCGACATGAATTATTGCGGTGCCAAAGGCAGCTGTAATGATGCCAATCCGTCGTCCGCGAACTATCAGGGACAAGCATGTGAAAGCGGCTATTCCTGCCAAAACGGCACATGTAAACTTGGGTGCACGGCTGGAACAGTGGCATGCTCGGGAACATGCATCAAACCGCTTGAAGACAATACCTATTGTGGCGCAAAGGGAGCCTGCAATGACGCGAATTCCGCAAGCCTCAACTTTAAGGGCCAGGCATGTGCGCAGGGCACCAAATGTATTCAGGGAAAATGTCAAAAAGAATGTGCCCAGAACGAATCGAGATGCATCATCAATCAGGAAGAAGGATGTTTTAGTGCATCCGTTCTGGCAATCCTTAACAGGAATTCGAACTGCAACTGCAAATCCGGGATAACGTCCACATGAGTTCGCAAAATCGAAAAAGCTAAAAAAGCCATTGGAAATCCAGTATGATGAACTTGCCTTCAACTCTCATCTTACAGGAGGAACCAATGGCGAGAGGTATTGATAGAACAGAATTGCTTGAAT
>JAFUEE010000088.1 GCA_017464085.1 Pseudomonadota bacterium | reverse complement strand
TTATTTTAAACCAATTCGTAGATTCCTTACTCAAAACAAAAATATTATCATTATATACGGAGTAATTTTCTATAAAAATGGATGAATAACAAGCTTCCATAATACAATTTTCCATATGGTTTATGGTATAATCATTATAGCTTATCATTTTTCCCAAAATTGGCTTTGATAATGAACAATCAAAGAAATAACTTGTCTGATAAAAACCTCGTCCAACGTACTTTACATTCTCTGTTTCTTCCTGTACCATAGAAGACGATATGGGCAAATCTGCGCGATGCGCGCAACCTACAAAAAGAAACATGACGAATACAAGTAAAAGCACATATATATATTTATTCATCGCGTTCCCCCCCCCCAATAATGGGCGACCCCGAAGCACAAGTTTCGTGTGAGCCAAGCTGCAGATGAAGCGGCATTTTTGGCCTATTGCTCCTCTCTTGAAGATTTGAAGAAGCACTAATTCCTGTTCTATCCCTTTCGTCGTGCAGTCGCCACCCGCAATTATAACCTGCCTTTGTACTATTGTTATGACCGTAAACGCTCACATCCGCATTGCTCAATTGGTCGGTCAATGACTTATACAATGCAGTACCGAATGAAGCCGATGCATTATCCGGTCTGGCGGAGACATTACAGGCATGAAGAACGATATTGACATTCGGGGAGAAGACATCAGGCGCTATCCCAGCGATATCCTTGACATCACGACATTTGTCACTGACATTATCGTATTGATTGCGAATCTCATTGCAATCACTATATAATCCGCGCCAGTCAACAGGCGACGCCCCGACCAGACCATGCCCAGTGCCGTGCCCGAATACATAGAACTCAGCAATCTTGCCCATCTGGTGTTCCTGCAACCATGCCCCGATCCTGCTCAAAGATTCAATCATCGATGCCCCATCTTTGTATTTGGTAATGGCATTCATCTCGACTTTGCCTTCATCATTGATGCCAACACATCGATTGGAGCGTACCTTGACATATCGCCTGGCAACGTCCTTAAACGTTTTATTCTCCGAAGCGATGTTTTGATTGACGAAATTTATGCCAGGATTCCCCTCATCCTCTATCAGATCCGTTTCCAGATAAAACACAGCGCAGATGCCCGTGCCAAGTTTTGGATCTGCCTTGGGTACATTTTCATCCTTATCCCCTGGAATGTCTTCATCTTTTTTCTGGTATAGCCGGACTTCACTTGTCGGATGAAGTGTCTCGATCCCGCTCGAAGCCAGAAGCCCTGGCAACAAGTCATCCACTTCTGCTTCAGCTTGCGCAGCTGAAATCAATGGCTTGCCTGAATCTTTCTTGCCAAGACGCTGCTGCACGATATGCAGCAATTCATGTCCGATCAGCTGCGGCTGACAAGCTCCCGAAGACATTGCAAATGCAACCGTCTGCCCGCCTTCGGCAACAGCCAGCTTGTGATCCCGCGCCAATCCTGACCTAACGACATACCGCGTGTCCGATACATCCATCCCAGTGGCTTGCCTGATCTTTGCCTCGACATCCCGAATTTCTGATGTCTTTTCAAGCCCGGTACGCTCTGCTCGCATAAAGGCTTGAGTCATCTGAGCATTCTTGATTTCCGGGTCGCTATGGTATGCCAAATCATCAGCGACATATTCCTGCTCTGGAGCAACGCTCACCTGCTTCTTCTGACTATGCATCATACTCACCTCAACATCTCAATAACAATAAAACAATAAAAATAAAATCACATCCAGCTACATGCTGACATTTTACCTAATACACGAACAAACTATTGACGTCAACCAAGCGCCCCTGGCACTGCCCCATCCGACTGGAGTGTCTTTTATCCACCCCTAAAACATGGAGTGTCTTTTATCCAATTGTCCTTCTGAACATTGGAGCGTCCTGCCGCATCGGATGTTTGCACGCGTTCAAAATATCCAGTATCTTCAATGATGTGCGTAGCGGTATGACCATACGCTTACATGTGGCATACTCCTTGCTAAAAACTGCCGCCCGGAATGACTTGCAGGAAGCTGCTGCTCATTCAGAGCGCATCTTCTTGCAAACATACACAAAGAGAGTCCCGCCAGGGTGACGGGCTATTGAATAGAGAGGCAATTTAAATGGCTAAAGGTGTTAATGTTAAGCCGGCTGAAGGCAAATTAGGTATTCTCATTCCTGGACTGGGTGCAGTCTCCACGACGATGATCGCAGGCGTGTTCGACATTCTTGCGGGCAACGGCCTGCCGATCGGCTCAGTCACGCAGATGGGCCGTATCCGCCTCGGCAAACGCACCGAAAAACGCAATCCCCTGATCAAAGACTTCGTGCCCCTGACCGACCTCAAGGACATCGTGTTTGGCGCATGGGACATCCACGGCGAAAACGCTTACGAAGTCTGCAAGCGTTCAGGCGTCCTCGAAGACAAGCACCTCGACCCGATCCGCGCTCAGCTCGAAGCGATCAAGCCGATGGACGCAGTCTTTGACCACAACTACTGCCACAACCTTGAAGTCAAGCACGCCAAATCGGCGCCGACCAAATGGGATCTCGTCCAGATGGTCAAGGATGACATCAAGAAGTTCAAGGAAGCGAACAACTGCGCACGCATGATCATGCTCTGGTGCGGCTCGACGGAATGCTACACGCCGTGCGAAGAATGCCATCAGTCGATCGAAGCGTTCGAAAAAGCGCTCAAAGAGAACGACCCGCGCATCAGCCCGTCGATGATTTATGCTTATGCGGCAATCACGAGCGGCGTCCCCTATGCGAACGGCGCCCCCAACCTCACGGTTGACACCCCCGCGCTCGTCCAGCTCGCGCTGCGCGAAAAAGTCGCGATCATGGGCAAAGACTTCAAGACCGGCCAGACGCTCATGAAGACGATTGTCGCTCCAGGCCTCCGCGCGCGGTGCCTCGGCCTCAACGGCTGGTTCTCCACGAACATCCTCGGCAACCGCGATGGCGAAGTCCTCGATGATCCCGGCTCGTTCAAGACAAAAGAAGTCTCAAAACTCTCCGTCATCGAGCACATCCTCGACGGCAAGACCTTCCCAGATCTCTACAGCAACTACTGCCACAAAGTCCGCATCGAATATTATCCCCCCAGAGGCGATGCCAAAGAAGGCTGGGACAATATCGACATCTTCGGCTGGCTAGGCTATCCGATGCAGATCAAGATCAACTTCCTCTGCCGAGACTCGATCCTCGCTGCCCCAGTCGCCCTCGACATCGCGCTGAGCATGGACCTCGCGATGCGCTGCGGCTTCTACGGCATCCAGGAATGGCTCTCCTTCTTCTTCAAGAGCCCGGAAGTCCGCGAAGGCCTTTATCCCGAACACGATCTCTTCATCCAGAAGACGAAGTACAAAAACACACTCCGGTACATCATGGGCGAAGATCTCATCACGCACCTCGGGCTCGACTATTACGCCGAAGAAGACAAGTAATTCCGGACTGAACAAAATACGGCCTGCGACTTCGCAGGCCCCAAAATAATCGCGAGGCAATCATGCTCGAACTGACAAAAACCGCAAAAAAAGTGATCTCGTCCACAACCGCTCCCAAACAGGCTGTCATACTCGCTGCCGGCCTCGGAAGCCGCCTGGCGAAAACATCCGACGATATCAAGCCGCTCAAGCTTGTCGGCGGCATGAGCCTCATCCAGCGCAACATCAAGCTCCTTGCCAATGCAGGCATCGAGGAAATCATCATTGTCACCGGATACCACGCAGACATCCTCGAAAAAACACTCCGCGAGGAATGCCGCGATATCCCGGTCAAGCTCACTTTCGTCTTCAACGCCGAATACCGCAAATCCAACGGCATCAGCGTGCTCTGCGCCAAAGACGCAATCTGCGGCAACTTCATCCTCACTATGGCTGACCACATCTTCGATCCCGAAATGATCAGACGCGCGTCCGCCACAATTCCTCCGAAACACGGCGCCCTCCTCTGTGTCGATTACAAGCTCTCCGAAGTCTTCGACATGGATGACGCGACAAAAGTCGTCGTCAAAAATGGAAAAGTCGCCGCCATCGGCAAGCAGATCAACGGGTATAACGCCGTCGATACTGGCCTCTTCATCTGCACGCCGACGCTCTTCAATGCCCTTCAGGAAGCTGCCGACCGCTCTGCTGCCCACGACTGCTCCCTCTCCGAAGGCATCGCCACGCTCATGAAGACCGGACGCATGGCCGTTCAGGACATCGGATCGCTCAAATGGCAGGATGTCGATGACGACATGATGCTCCAGCAGGCCGAACGCATGCTCAAAGCCATCTGATGCCGCCGCTCCCCCTTTGAACGCCCTTCAACACGAAGGGCGTTTCTTTTTCTCTCCATATTCCGGGATTGTATGTCGGTACAACGGCGTTCCTCCTCATGCGACCTCCACGAACACTCATGGCCGCGCATCACGAAACATTAAAAACTTGCATTTATCCCACATTGGAACTTAATACTCCGGTCTCAATGTGCCAAATCCGGCACTGATTACCGTTGGGCATCCGATGAAAAAGATCTCACTACTCATACTCCTTGTTCTGACTTCCGGCCTCTTCTCCGCATGCGCAGCTGGCATCGCGCGGACAAAAGACTTCAATCAGCCTTACTTCTTCGCCATTGATGAAGAGGCCAAAATCAAAAATTCCGACGAAAACATGGAGATTCTTCAGACGGTCCAGAAATACCGCGACGCCATCGCATCCAAAGACATCAATACCCTCAAGACCATGATCTCCAAGGATTATTACGAAAATGCCTCCTCGACCGACGACCAGAGCGACGACTACGGCAACGAGCGCATCGAAGAACTCCTCAACGACTACCTCACACAGTCGGTCAAGGACATCCGCTATATCATCGAAGTCAAGCAACTCACCCAAGAAGGCATGGAATACCACGTCGATTACCAGTACATCTGGAACTTCCGCTATGAAGTCGCCGGACAGTCCTACTGGCAGTCAAAAAACGATACGAACCGCATCACGCTCATCAAAGAAGATGATGCATGGAAAATCAAAAGCGGACTGTAACTGTAATTGATTTGGGTGCGGCTATGCTGCGCATACGCCGCACATTGGGTCGGCTATGCTGCGCATACGCCGCACCATCTTTTTTCCTCGCCACCTTGCGTTACCTTACTCAAGCCGGCCTTGTTCGATGCCGTCTCCGGCGACAGCATTCTGTCTCGTACAAGGCTTACCCATATCTGCAACGCCCCCAACACCTTTGAAACACTGAACAATTGCATAATCTTCAACCATAATATCGCGCAAATCCGCTTCATCGATCACAAGACAAACCGCCCCATCTCGCCCTCCGCTTACGATTTCCGTCTCGTTTTGAGCCATGTCACGACACGACTCTACAGATCAGATCGCTGTCGGCGCTATGCCCTGCGGGCATACGGCATCCTTGCCCGCTATTTCATTATATCTGCTGGAAGACATTCTTAAGGAACCTCTGAACAATTCGAAAACCGCCTGGGGATGCGGGCGTCTCGCCCGCACAAAACTTA
>JAFUEE010000087.1 GCA_017464085.1 Pseudomonadota bacterium | reverse complement strand
GCCGCTGTATCGATCCATTCGTTGAGATAGCCAATAATCCCCGTCTTATCGACATAAACCTTCTCATTCGCAATTCTACGAAAGCCACTGTTGCCCGGATTGAGAAACCTGCCCATCACGCCCTCCTTACTCGCCATCATAAGCAGGCCTGCCCACCTGCTTTACGCGCACCATAACTCGCCTTGCTACAAATAGCGAGTGTTTTCGGAGACCGATAAGCCGCAACTGTTGTAAAGACGTTCGGTCGAACGTCTCTTGCGCGCCGTATTGCCGCAGGCAATAGGCGCGCCCATGCGCGGCGTATGCAAAGCATAGCCGCGCCTATGGTAAAGGAACGTCTCTTTGCCGATACGCGCCTTTGCGCCCAGATATGTACTCGATCGATAAGAGACTTGCAGACCGAAGGCTTCTACATCGTCTGCGACTCACGATTATAACGCTTCCAATACCTCACCAATATCTGCAGAAATGCCCATAGATCGGGATGATATTTCGTCCGGAACGATTGCCTCTCCGAAATTGATACAGACATAAATGGCATTTGGATTCTGAGCCGTCATTTGCCAGAACGGATACTTGATAATCCCCGGCGTATTGGCGCCCACTCCGAGTTCGAGAAATAATACTTTGCCATCATCGTCAACGCGATGTTCTATCAGAAACGCATGATACCTCTCAGCGGCTTCATACCACCCTTCATCCTGTACGAATGTATCGTCAGAGCGAAGGTTCATACGCATGGGCTTTTTGCATACCGGACAATAGGGAATGAGATCTGCAGGAATTTTCATATCTTTCTGCGCATTATACATGGCACGGATCTGCGTTTCATTGTCGTAAGTTTTCTGATGACAAGGCTCGCTGCACTGAAACAAACCATAATCACCCTGAGTATAAAATAATCGCTTTTTATCGAAACCGGCCTTTTGAAAACAGTGATCGACATTGGTCGTAATGACAAAATAATTCTTGTCCTGCACAAGAGACAACAATTTCTGATAAACCGGTTTGGGCGCATCCATATAGCGGTTTATCATGATATAACGGCTCCAATACGCCCAAAGCTCTTCCGGTGTTTCAAAGGGATAAAACCCGCCGGAATACATATCGCTAAAACCGTATTTGGATGCGAAATCGCCAAAGTATTTTTCAAACCGCTCGCCGCTATAGGTAAATCCAGCCGAAGTGGATAAGCCAGCTCCTGCACCGATAACAATGGCTTCGGCCTCATTTATCAACGATAAAATGCGCTTAGTATCGTTTGTGTTATGATTCATCAATATTCCTCCTTTGCAAGAACATACTGATATATCCATTCATCTTTCTGACTAAAGACATTGAACACAACATCCATCGAACTGGAATGATTCTGTTTCCAATCCATCACTGCTTTGAATGCAATTCGCGCAGCATCTTCAGGCGGAAAGTGAAACACACCTGTAGATATGCAGCAGAATGCAATCGAATGTAAATCATTCTCAGCAGCCAAATTCAGGCAACTCGTATAACAGGATGCGAGCAGATCACAATCTTTCTTAGTCAGCGCCCCCAGGATAATGGGGCCAACCGTGTGCAGCACATAGCGACAGGGCAAATTAAATGCCGGCGTAATTTTTGCGCATCCCGTCGGCTCTTCGTGTCCCTGCTCCTGCATGATTTTATCACACGCTGCCCTGAGTTGAATGCCCGCATAAGTATGAATGCAATTGTCAATACATGCATGACAAGGTTGCCAGCACCCGGTCAGTCCCTTATTCGCCGCATTGACAATCCCGTCGACACAAAGCGTCGTGATATCTCCTCGCCATAAATAGATATTTCCATTATCATGATATATCTTTGGCGACAAATCTGACAATTTCGTAATTCCGCGCGCTTGGTTTTCCTCCTGTAAATACGCATTTTGAACAACCTGAAACTCGTCGCTTGCCGGAATAGCGGGACGAACATTCATAAGCGCTCGCAACAGATGCTTTTGTGAAGCTTCATCCGTCGGAATATCAACATCGGCGTATTGTGGATCTTCTCCCAACAAGTATTTGATTAAATAAAGACGGCGTTCTGTCTGTGTCATGTTATCTACCGTTTTTCTTCATGATTTATGAGTTGTTGCGTTTCGGTAACGATATCTGCAAGTGTCGTATTCTTAAGCTCGTTTTCCATCGCGGTTTGCGCGGCAGCAAGCCTGCTATCCATCACCTTATGGATATTCCGTCCCACGGGACATTGTGCATTCGGATTCTCGTGGAAACGGAACAGTCCATCGTCGTCAATGCATTCCACTGCGAGATAAATATCATAGAGTGTAATCTTATCCAGCGAACGCGTAAGGTGCGCGCCACTGCTTCCCTGGCGCGTCTCAACGATACCTGCTTCGCGCAGCAGCCCCAAAACATTGCGGATGATAACCGCATTCACCCCGGTACTCCCCGACAAGAATTCGCTTGTCACACGCATCTGCCCGCCAAAGACCTCAATGCACGTTAAAATGTGCACCGCCACCGTGAATTTACTCGTAATCTGCATAGACCCTATAAGTTGCCTAAAATAATACACATACACTGGCCGATTTGGCCAATGCATGATTATCATTATTTCAGAGCTTCAATCAATGCAGGAATGATTTCACCGACATTATTTTCATCCTGAGCTGTATAGAAATTACCATCAATCTCGCTTGTTTTGCCCGTTGCAATGCCATTCTTCACATTTGCCTGGACGTAAGGATGTGTGGCAATCTTCCTTCCTTTTGTCACGCCGGCGATATCAAAAATCAGCCCGCCACCGCAATGTCCAACGAGAATTTTACCAGCGGCCGCAAATTCATTGATGACTGCAAACATGTCCTGATAACGCGCTTCTCCGGCATGCTGCGCAAACACAGGAATTGCATCGCCGCACGCAAACACGAGCGCATCATAATCTGCCGATTTTCCCTTCAGATTGGCGATGACATCATCCGCCTTGAGCTCGATGCCACTGTTGGTTTTGATATCGACCGTCTCGTCGATGGCATAGACACGGTAGGCAATTTTGTTTTCATAAAATGATTCCAGATAATGGAAAAGACCAAAACCATTGACGGGATTAACGGCAATCACAGCAACTTTCTTCGACATAGCAATTCTCCTAAATGTAGACTTAACAAACTGTAACCATCATGATTACAACTTGCGGACACACGTTTACACGCCGTCGACAGACATGTCAACATTTTTATTACAACTTTTTTTTTGCGAATGATTTGCTCGCTTGGCAAATATGGCACACGCGTATTTGCGCTTGCGCAAATAGCGGGTGCCAAGAGGGCGTATTTACGACGGTTGAGACGTGCGGATCGCACGTCTCAACCCGCCGTAAATAGCCCGATACGTAGGGCGTAGTGAGCCTGTAGGGACGTGCGGCCCGCACGTCTCTGCTGGCGTGATAGCCCTACAAATATCAATTTATACAGACTTTCCCATTTCGTAGGCTTCTTTCATTGCTGGCGAATTCAGAATTTCGCCTTTTTGATAAACGCCGGTACCATAGATTATACCTTTTTCGACGGCACCTTCGACACAATCTGCATATCCTCTAAAACATGCAATTGTCGTTTCCTGCGATGTTCTGGCTTCATCCGCGCAAGTCGCAATATAATAAAATTCTTTTTTTTCAACTTCTTTCCAGCGTGCAACGGTACGGTCAAGCACGGCTTTGAGCTGAGCATCGATAGAGTAGAAATAGACGGGACTGGCGAGCACGATAACATCTGCATCGATCATTTTTTGCAGAATTTCGGACATATCATCTTTGATGGCACAGGTACCTCCGGATTTGACGCAATAATAGCAGGCCTTGCAATAACCGACATTTTTTTCAGCGACGCGTATCTTTTCGACATCGTGACCGGCTTCTTTTGCACCTTTCAAAAATTCGTCACAAAGCAAATCAGAATTGCCGCCTTTACGCGGGCTGCCCGAGAGAATAAGAACTTTTTTGCTCATGTTGAAAACTCCTTCATGCCTGGCTTGGAAATTATGGATATATTGTGAATCCATAATGATATGCATATTTATAGTAGTTAGCGTGATTTGCAAGAATGCACCAGAACCGAAACGATCCTATTCCGTTGGCAGACGATTATATTCATCTGCCGGAAGTCTGTCAAACCACTCAACGCCGGGTTGATCCAGGTTGGCATTGGCAGCCAGATGCGCAAAACTTGAATTGCGCGTCGCACCATGCCAGTGCTTTACACCGGGCGGACAAAATGCGACATCACCTGGATGCAGAATTTCAAGTTTGCCACCTTCAATCTGATGATACCCCACGCCATCCGTAACAATCAAAATCTGCCCACCGGCATGGCTGTGCCAGTTATTATAAGTGCCCGCATCAAATACGACATTATGCAGCCCGGGTGCGCCAGCTTCGTTTGGATAGTCAAGCGTATTCGATAAATAGACATTGCCCGAGAAGTTTTCAGACGGAAACAGCGTCCCCTTGCCAAACATAAATGAATGGTTATCCTGATCGCTTCTTGTATGGAGTTCCTCACTATCGAGATGATGATACCATTCGCGGGGCACATCCTCATGTATATCTTCGGATGGCGAGGATGGCTTCCAGTCTGCATCATAAATCACAATCTGCGAAAACCAACTGTCCGCTGCGGCACCATGCCAATGCCTGACTCCGGCAGGAATGTGAACGACATCTCCTTTTCGGAGGATCTGCGCCTTTTGACCTTCTTCCTGATAGTATCCGACTCCACCAGTCACAAGTATTTCCATGCCGCCATGCGTATGCCAGCCACTGTGAGCACCGGGCGCAAAAGTAATATGATTCGTCACCGGAAAATTATAAATACTTTCTTTTTGTATTAAATTGTTAAAATATACAGTTCCTTCAAACCGTGCACTCACATCCTCTCCAAGCGGAAAAGTAATATCTTTTCGGCTATCATTGGCTTCCCCTGATAGGGTTGTATCAGTTGTCGCCTGGGCAGTGTTTGTATTATTTGATTCTGTCGGTTTAACACTGCCACATGCATTCAGCATACAAAAATTCAAAGCAACGACGAGTATCCTATACGTTTTCATCACAATCCTCGCTCGTTCAGCCATTTTTCAATGTGTTCTGCGATTTCGGCATTATTCATTTCCTGGAACATGAAATGGCTGTTGCCTGTGATTCCTATTTTGGGCAAATCGATCACCGTTGCATCACCACCATCTTCGTTATAATGTTTGGCGAAGTCAATCGCCATATCGCGCACCTGCTTCCAGAATCCCGTACTCATGATATTTTCCGGGCCGTTATCGATATAATCTCCAAAATAGATAATCATTGGGAGCTTTGCCTTAAGAAACTTATGATATTCTGAAGATCCGACTTCGGGAGTCCCTCCGGGTTCTATGGCAACGATGGCCGCAAGATTGTCTGTATCCGTTTGCCATCCCACGCGGCCACCCTGCGAATGCGTGATATAGACGACTTTCTTCCCGGTCATGGCTTTGACATCCTTGAGTACATCACTCAGAACTGTCCCAAACAGCTTTTCGTCATAATCGCCCGTATTGGGCGTCATCTGTCTGAAGAATTGATTTTGCGCACGCTCGCCCGCAGGGAATTGGCTTCCTTCGTATCGTTCCGGCGCAACGAGCCCAATTCTAAAATGCGTATACCATGCCTGGTCACCGGCTTTGTATGTTTTACCATCTTCACCCCAGGCATCGAGACCACCGGCACTTGCCATCCTGGATGTAGATCCGGCCGCACCGCGTCTGGGTTGGTCGACGAGAAACGCTGCATGCCCTTTTCTTAGAAAGATATCACTCCATCCCTCGCGCCCGTCCGGCGTGCTCTGCCATCCCGTCCGGGATTGCCCATAACCGTGCAAATACACAATCGGGCTCCTATTTTCCGCCGCCGGAATCTGATAAAATACATTGGCATGATCGACGTGAGCAGTGTTTCCCGCACGAGTTTCATCCATCCAGCTCTTTTCGGGTGCATAATCTCCAGCAACAGGATCGGTAATGGTGCCGCCTGATGTAAACACCCCCTGACGAATGATATGAATGCCGCCATCATCGTTTATATTTGCTGAATTCGCATGAACAGCCGGGCACTCCGTTTCATGATTCGACGCAGTGGCACATCCTGTAATAGATATCGAAGATATAACAAGTAAAGCAAGCATATACAGCTTTTTCATGAGAAAATGCTCCGTTACAGATACTTTTTTCGGAAAAAATCGCACGGCAATATGTGTCACAGTGCGAACATATTCTTTATTTGTCAATCAACTGTTCATTCATGGCACTGTACCGTGCTCCACTGATTTCAATTTGTTCAAGATTTGTGCGAATTTCAGCAAGTTCTTCCGATGTAAAAGATACATTCTCTGCGTCGCGATTTTCGAGAATGCGTTTGATATTCTTCGATCCCGGGATCGGCACAATAAACGGCTTTTGCGCCAGCAACCAGGCCAATGCGATTTGTGCAGGCGTACAAGCCTTCTTTTGCGCAAGCGTTCCAACATATTCCGCAAGTTTCAGATTGCGCGGCAAATTGTCGGCATTAAACCGGGGCACCGTGCTGCGAAAATCATCTTTGGCGAATGTATCCGAAGCTTTAATCGATCCCGTCAAAATACCCTTTCCAAGCGGAGAAAACGGCACAAAGCCAATGCCAAGCTCTTCCAATGTATCGATCAATCCATTGCTTTCAGGTTCGCGCCAAAACATCGAATATTCACTCTGTACCGCCGTAACCGGGTGTACGGCATGTGCCCGGCGAACGGTTTTGGCCGAAGCCTCCGACAAACCATAGTTTAGTATCTTTCCTTCTTTAATCAGATCGGCAAGCACTCCGGCGACGTCTTCAATCGGTACTTCCGGGTCGACGCGATGCTGATAATACAAATCAATATAATCCGTTCTCAGTCGTTTGAGCGATCCTTCGACGGCATCGCGAATATGCTCCGGGCGGCTATTCAGCACGCCGTTTGTCATCGGCTTCCCCTCGCTTGTAAAATTCGTATCAAGCACATTAAAACCAAACTTTGTCGCAATCACGACATTGTGCCGACAATGCTCAAGCGCCTCACCCACGAGCTTCTCATTTTCAAATTTGCCATAGATTTCTGCAGTATCAAAAAATGTAATACCGGCATCGACAGCTTGATGAATCGTCCGAATACATTCCTCCTTGGGCGGATACGGTGGAAACGCCTGCGAAAATCCCATGCATCCCAACCCAATTGAACTCACGGCCAGTTGATTGTTTCCAAGTGTTCGTTGCTTCATATTGACTCCTTATACGCGCTGTGGGCTGTCTCCCAGTCCAATGATATATTTTTATAATGAGGGGGTCAAGCCCCCTACGGCGCTATTTGTGCGGCGTATTGAGCAAAGCGAGATAGCCGCACACGGCAAGGCGTATTGAGCAAAGCGAAATAGCCGCCGCAACAAATACGCGCCTACCCCCGATGCGGGACAATTCGCAATAGGAAATCCACTGCGTCTCTCGCGCCTATCGGCGCTTCAACTTGCGGATTTCCTTTGCTCATTGTGCCCTCAATTCACACCGTCCACCGGACGGTGTTCATTTCGGCCCCCCGCAACGCCCCAGTCCTCACACCAACAGATTTCTACCGATTACTTCATCTGTCGCTCCCAAAAAGACACGGCATGTTCAATCCACCCCTCTGCCACAGTACCCTCACCAAGTCCAAACCCATGCGGAAGACCGCTGAAAATGTCGATTTCGGCATCTGTACCGTTCGCCTTAATGCGATTAATACGATTCTGCATGGTCTGATATGAGGCAATGCCATCACTCGTTCCCACGCAATTATAGGTTGGCGGCTCTGTTCCCGTCACTTCCGAAAGCCCGGTATATTGCATGATAACAGCCGATGGACGTGGATATGCCTTCTGGCCAAAAGATTCCGTGCCATAGGAACCAAGCCATGCCGCCATACGTGCGCCCGCCGATCCGCCCCACAATGAATAATCTTTTGTCGAAACACCGAGTTCATCCGCATGATCATGAATAAACGCTATGGCTCGCGCCAAATCTTCAGACGCGGTCTGTGCTCCAGGACGATATATCAATGCAAAGGCATTGTACCCCTTTTTGCTCAATTCGAGGGCATGCGGGAAACTGTCGTGCATGGCGCCAACATAAGAAAACCCGCCGCCTGCATTGACAATGGCAAATGGTTTATTCCGTTCACCTTTAAAGAAAAATAATCCGGTATCGGCCTTGTCCGGATCATCCGATTTTTCAGCATCCGAATAAATATCATAGAAAATAGTCTGACCGGCTTCCGCCCTCGACTTGAGCGCATTCAGAATTTCTACCGTTTTGTATTTATTGATATAATTGTACCAGACGTAAACACTGCTTGAGCTGACAGCTTCGAGTGTCATGCCGGGCGAAACCGATCGATGCACAGGGAACAGCAGATATCCAAAATCACGAAAGGCCGGTGTCTGAATCACATCGTTTACCGTCGATGCGATGGTAAAATCAGGCGTTTGTATCAATGGCATGTTCCCCTCCGACAATTCAGAATCCGCATCATCGGTTCCCATGCTCTTAAAGAATAATGGCAATGCATTATACAAATACTCCTGTACGGCTTCAAAATCGTGATAACCGCCATCCTTTTGATAAAAGACATAATGATCCGGTGTAAATATATCGCGTGTCAACATTTCGTCAGCCATATCAATGGACTGGCTTTTTACGGAATCTTTCGTCCCGACTGCATGATAAATGAAATAGCCTTTGTTATCAAGCGAGTTTTCTTTCACAAGCTGTTCAATAAAGTCAACATTCTTCTCAATTTGGAAATCTCCATAAGTTCCGTAATACCAGCATGATCCGCTCATGGGCAAAAAGTATCGGATGTAGTCGTAATCATAACAGAATTCCAGCCATGTCGTCACCGATCCAAGTGAAAATCCGCCAAATGCACGATGATCGCGCGATGCTTTCAAGCCTTCATCCGATGTGGATGCAGCATAAGTATGAAAACGTCCTTCAATCGTCGGCATCAGGTATTTTTCAAAATCCAGATGAAATGCCCTGAATGCTTCGACAGAACCGCCAAAACCTCTGTCGCTGTTATCGTTATAGAATGTTGCCGACACAATAATCGCAGGCTGAATGTCGCCATTCTGAATCAGATTGTCAAAAACATTTTTTGTCGTAGTATATTCAAAATATTCCCCTGCATGACCGCCCCATCCGTGCATCAGGTATATGATATTATATTTCTTTGTCGTATCATTTTCATCATAACCAAAAGGCAGGTAGACGTATGCAGTTTTCGTAATTGTTGCATTGTCCCTGACAAAATCCTGCGACTCATAATCGACACGAACAACATTTCCCTGTTCATTCGCTGGTTGACGATAGGATGCCGGTACTGCCTTGGTAAATCCGGTTTGGGCGATTTCCGGGATGGCTTCATCATGACCAGTTTCTGCAATTTCGTTTGAGCTGGGTTCATTCGCATGATTCGGAATAGTTTCGGCATTTTCGTTCGTATTGTTTTCGTCAGCATCGTTCGATATATCACCGCTCTCTAATGAATTGTCATCCCCCAATTCGTTCTCCTCCGGCTCATTGGAACCTGACGGTGTTTCATCCTCAATCTCATAATAACCCTCAGGATTGTTGTACAATCCTTTATAACTGATGCTGTTGTTACATGCCTGAAGCAGAAAGCAGCCGGAAATTGCACATAGTCCGCAAATATATTTTGAACGCATAACGCCTCCTGAGTTGTAATTACTTTTAATGTCTGAAATCATTTATCGTTCAAACAGCCACTTCATCACATCTTCGTCATGAGCAGCCAGTCCACCGCCGCCATGCTCATTGTTCACACCTCTGCTCGAAAAATAGTTTTTTGGTTTGACATCCAATACGGCAAGCGCTTTTATTTCTTCCTCGCTCAATCCTTTCGACTGATATAGGTCACGCAATGTCTGATAGGTTTGTTTTGCATTTTCAGACCCATAGTACTCATCGTTTTCACCGATAAAGATATACACAGGTGTGCGAGCATCGACAACAGGCTCAAGAGCACCATCCCATTGCGAGCTGACATGTAGATATGCAGCAAATAGATCCGGGCGTTTTGCCATTACGAGTGACATGGTTTCACCTCCGCCGGAATAGCCATTTGCAAAAACATGAGCACGATCAACATTGTAATGTGAGATCATGTATTCAGTAAGCGCAATGGTCTGATTGGCCGAAGTCATCCCCCAGTCATTCAACTGGGGTGCGACAACGATCATTTTCGACCGGTATTTCTGTGCTTCAATTCCAAAATCTTCATATCTAAGATTGGCCGCGACTCCCTGAAAATACAATCCTTCATATCCAGGCAGGGTCATATAAAGAGAATATGGCTCAGTCCCATCGTAGTCTTCTGGAATATAAATACAATAATGGATATCACCGTCTTGGGGTGAATGATAAATGTTGTCAACCAGGAAACCTCGGAATTCTTCCGTACCTTCTTCGATCAGTTCATGTTCATCCACGGATGTCTCCGAAGCATTTTCATACTCATTCTGATCCGGCGATACAGATTCAGTATTATCCTGTGAATCAGCATTATCCGAAATCACTGCTTCCTCTGAATCACTCTGTAATTGTGCCTGCTGATTATCGGCATTGTCGGAATAGCTGCATGCCACCAGAACGCAGCCTAAAACCATAACGATTATCATGGGTTGATACATTTGCTTTCTCCTGATTGCATAAGCGATAGAATGAGTTTTTAAATCAAATTCAAGTCTCTCAGCCAGTTTTCGACGCGTTCGGACTGATCGTTATTCATATCACTGCCACTGATTGGCAATCCTTTGAGTACCGTGGCATTCGGCTCAAATTCTTTGATTTTATCGTATGTTCCGCCATCGCCGCTGCCCAGATGGGTATTAAAAGGTACGACGGTCTTGCCTGTAAAATCGTTGTTATCGAAGAATGTGTACATGATCATGGGCAGCGTGTACCACCAGATTGGATAACCGACAAAAACGACTTTGTAGTCATCCATATTGACGTTCAGATCGTTGTAGGCCGGGCGCTTGCCCTGATCCCGTTCATCTTTGGCATAATCGGCCAGTTCTTCATAGACGGTTGGATAGGCAACAGTTGGAACTATTTTAACGATATCGCCACCAACTTTGTCATGAATGAGGTTGGCGAGTTTTTCAGTATTGCCGCTCCATGAGAAATAAACGACCAAAGGTTTGGATTCTGTATCGTCGCTGCCAGACTGACCCGATTCGCTTCCAGACTGACCCGATTCGCTTCCAGACTGACCCGATTCGCTGCCAGACTGACCCGATTCGCTTCCAGACTGACCCGATTCGCTTCCAGACTGACCCGATTCGCTTCCAGACTGACCCGATTCGCTTCCAGACTGACCCGATTCGCTTCCAGACTGACCCGATTCGCTTCCAGACTGACCCGATTCGCTTCCTGCAGTCAGGCTATTAGCGGGCGTTTGAGTCTCCTGGTTTGAATCAGACGATGAACAGGACGCGAAGAATATGGAAGAAGCAAAGGCGCATGCGATGTAAATGGCTGATCTCATGTAGAGTCTCCATAATGAAGGCAAGCAGCGCGTATTGATGCGCGTGCCTGCACGTGGCGAGATAAAGGTTGAAACACGATTTGATTTTTGGTATTCAGAATCAGACATCAGATATTGAGCGACCACATTTAGTAATTGCTCAACAACATTGGATGTTAGCTTTTGATTTACGAAATGTACATTGCTAATTTAGCAACCATGTATTCGATTTTGGAATAGTGAGCGCCATGTTTGAACTCGAACACCTCAGACAATTTTTGGCTTTTTGCGATGCCGGGACGCTGATCGAAGCCTCAGAAAAGATCCATGTATCACAGCCGGTTTTGAGCCGGACGATGAAACAGCTCGAAGAAGAAGTCGGTGTTGCGCTGTTTAATCGTCAGAAGAACCGCCTTGAACTGAACGATAACGGCAGACTTGCCGAGTCACTTGCACGCGGTGTGATGGAACGTGCCGAAGAGATGCGCATGACGCTTCTGGAACACAGCCGTCGAAACACGACGATTTCGATTGCTTCTTGTGCACCTGCCCCGTTGTGGCGCATCACGCCAATACTTTTGAATGTGTTCCCCGAAATGACACTAAAAACCGAAATCTATAAAGATTCATCAGCGATCATGGCTGAGCTTGAATCCGAAAATGCTCTGCTTGGCATTACAATCAGTCCAATGGATTCAAAAGAATATATCAGTGTGCCATGCGAAGAAGAGCAGCTTATGTTTGCGCTGCCCTTGAATCACCGTTTTTCGAAACGAAAGTCATTATCTTTTAATGATATGGATGGCGAGCGTATGCTCGTGTTTAGCGGAATAGGATTCTGGGAAAAAGTACATCGTGAGAATATGCCAAATTCTATCTTTATGATGCAGGATGACCGCGAAAACTTTGTACATCTGGTAGATAATTCGTCATTTGCTGCATTTACAACCAATTTGGTTTCAAAATATCAATGGATAGCCAATTATACCGGACGCACAGCAATCCCCATCAAAGACAAATCAGCGCATGTCACTTATTATCTTATTTATCATAGAAAGAATATCAAAAAATTCACTGCTGTCCCACAACTTTTCAGAACAGCGCAAGCTGAGGATTCACAATAGGTTCAGTCATCTTAGGTATGAGGTAATCGTCGAGAATTTCGTTTGAGAACAAATTAATACGTATCCAATTCAGAATTTCACGCATTG
>JAFUEE010000086.1 GCA_017464085.1 Pseudomonadota bacterium | reverse complement strand
TTTGATTTTGATTTTGGTTTTGTGGGGGAACCTCTTTCTTTTGTGCCAAAAGAAAGCAGGTTCCCCCACACCCCCTCCAGAAAGAAAGGCAATGGGGTAGGGTTTTGGGGGGATGATTCTTTGGTTGGTTTGGCTACTTTGGCTGGTTTTGACCTTTGGTTGGCCACTTTGGCTGGTTTTGCCTTTGGTTGGTTCCCTCACTCCGGAAAGAAAGGCAATGGGGTGGTTTGGGGCGCTGTTCCAACAGCGTGGATATGACTGAGCTGGCTGCATATCAGTAGCTCTGAAGCAAAAAAAAGCCGCAGCCAAAGACTGCGGCTTATTCCGCGACCAGGATTCGAACCTAGATACTTGGCACCAAAAGCCAATGTCCTGCCATTAGACGATCACGGAGCATCTGCACCGATATAATCGGTGTTTCAACGAGACAGTATAATACGTCAGAATAAATTGCAGGTCAATCATTTTTATGACTGACCTGCGAGTGTTGTGATAGGGCGGCTCAGGTCGTGCGGTTATTTCTTTTCGATTTCGAGGGTATAATCGTAACCCGAGTTGCCGGAATCGACGTAGAGGAGATAGTCGCCGGGGTTAAGCGTCTGTCCGACAGAGAGTATCGAGGGATAGTTGTCTGCAGATGAGCATGCGATGACGTTCGGAGCGCCATTGCTGCAATTCTTGAGATAGACAGCAGCACTTTTAGGCGCTTCATCGCCAGCGGAGGTGACAATTACCCTCGCGGAAATTTTTGCTCTGTTCGTGAGCGAGAACATATAGACATCCTCGGGGCCTTGGGTATGCATGTTCATACATGAGAAACCATCGAAATTTGATGAGGAGAAGGTGCTCGTCATGCTTCCTGCAATTTCGAACGATTCTTCATTGAGCGCGATGAGTTTCGCTGTGGCGCCTGCTGCGCCACAGATATTGGGATCGTATTGGGCTGGGGATACTGTGAGGGTGAATTCAAAGTCTTTCGAGAAGAGGCTCTGAGGGGCGACAAAGGCATAATAGGTGCCGGCATCAAGCGTCTGTGTGAAAGATTTGCTCGGTGCAGATTCGCCGCAGCTAAAGGTGACTTCGTCTTTGGGGTCGCAGCTTTTGGCGATGATATATCCCCATGTCGTGCCTTCTGTGCTGAGCGAAATCTTGTAAAATCCAAGTTTGGGGATTTCGAACTGGATGACGCCCATCATCGAAGCGAGTTCGCCTGGACATGCGGATGTGTAATATTCGGTGCCGGAGAAAGTGGAGGCTTTGGCATATCCTTTTTCGGTGTTGAGCTTGATGGGCGCCTCACAGGAACTCGGCAAGTCATACCCGACGCAGCCTTCGTTGTCGTCGCATCCGGCAGGGCATGTCGTGCTGACAATCTCTCCGCCTTTGCAGAACCTGAACTCATTGCCGTTGTAGCATTTCCGATAGGTTGGGCAGACATCGGCCGGGTTGAGAATCGTGTCTTCGACTTTGGTCGGATCGGTGCCAATCGTCGGGTCTTGCGTGGGATTTGTAGGCGTGGAAGACCCCGGATCGGGGTTCGTTGGCGTCGAGGGCGTCGAGGGCGTCGAGGGCGTGGACGGCTGCTGTGGCGTTGGGGTTTCTGTATTCTGGTTGGAATTCGCCTCTGAGTCCACTTCATAGGCATCGGCACAGCCGAAGAGCGCTGCGCAAGCAGCGACACAAACTATCTTCCTGATTATGCTTTGCATGGGAAACCTCTTGTTTTAAGGAACTGAAAGGCTCAAATCACTCTTGCCCTCCTTTTATCATATCAAATCCGGTCTCCCTTTTGAAATTAATGTGAAAAAAAGTTAAGGCATGGCATGCGCCCCGGAGGTGTGGGTGACGTGCGGTCGTATCCTCAGCGCATAAGCGTTTTTCGGCTTGTATTCCGGTGGTCCGCGAGTCCCTTTGAGTGGGCTTATAATTATAAAGAAAAGGGGTCGCGGACAGGACCGGCTTGAATTTACTTGCAGATATGCTGGGCGTCTGCCGGAGGCGCGAAGTTGAATGAGCTGTTATCGAGTTCGGCGTTGATTTCGGGATTTTTGAATGTGATCCGGTTGAGGTTGCCCATCGCGTCATAGATGGTCGCGCGATAGACTTTTGCGGAAGGCATCAAAATCTCGAATTTGATGTGTTCGTAGGCCATGGATGGCTTGAGGGGGACGAGGTCCAGCGAGACCTGGTTTCCGTTCACTTTGCCGAGCTTGACCGAGAATTCGTCTTCGATCTTGCCCTGGCCTGTCAGGAAGGAGAGTGCCGTGGGGAGTTGGCTGGTTTTCAGGTCTTGCTTGCAGTACTGACGGTAGACCGGCTCCCAGCTCCACAGGGAGCTGCCGTCGCTGATCAGAAAGCGCGACTCGGGCTTTTCGTAATCCCAGCGCATCATGCCTGGTTTCTTGAACCACACGGTGCCTGAGGATTCTTTTTTAATGCCGTCGACTGTTTCATAATCCTGCGAAAAGGCTGCGGAATACGTCTTGGCTTTGTCGTAATAGGCCTGGACGGCATCGACGTACTGGAGAGCGTCCGCAGCGACAACGCCTTTGCCGTCTGCGGTCATTTCGGGTTTTGAGGCTGCTGCTTTTGCCGCCGAGAGACCGGGCATTGTCTTCATGACCATGTCCGAGAAACTCTTGTAACTCTTTGGAGCGGCATCTTTTACGGCAGCATCGCCCTTGGCTGTGGCGTCGGCATTGGGCGCCGGCTCTTGAGCGCTTGCGATGTGCACTGGAAACAGAAGGCAGAGCGCGGAAAGGCCTGTGCGGAAAATATGTCTCAATTTCGTTGCTTTCATCGGGATTCTCCTTATCGGAATGGGATATGGGCGAGGAGATGACGCCTCGAAGCAAACAAGATACGCAAAAAGTGCGCCTACTTCAATTTTTTTAATAGACATTATGTCGGGGAATTGGATGCGTCGAGGGGGTAGCGGCGTATTTGCTTGCAAATAGCCGCGCAGGGGGAGGCTTCCCCCTGCAAGAAAAGTGTGTGACAGGCTGACATGGACAGGGAGCGCGTTCCAGGCGCTCAGAGGGAAGCGAGACGGTGTGTGATGGGTTGGCACGGACAGGGCGCAAGTGATAGGCGGAAAGGCGTCGTTTGTGTGTTATGTATGTGAATTGCCTACAAGTATGTATCGTTGAATATATAGAAAATGATTTGCATTTGCGGTCATTCACGCATTAAATTCGCCAGAATGGTCAGAAGACCAGATGATTTACATTTCAGACGCGAAGGAGTTCCCTATGAACCAGCTGCCAGAAGCTTTCCTGCATGATATCCCCAAAACAGATCTTCATGTTCATCTCGACGGTTCCATGCGCATTGAGACGCTGATCGAGCTTGCCAGGGAACGCAACATACCGCTTCCCTCATACGAGCCGCTTCGCCTCAAGGAAATACTCAACATTGGCGGCATACATGAAAACCTTGAGAGCTATTTGCGCGTGTTCGACACGACATGCCTCGTGCTTCAGGATGAGGATGCGCTGACGCGCACCGCCTTTGAGCTTGCGGAAGACGCGGCGCTCGAGAATTGCCGCTATATCGAAGTGCGTTACTGTCCGCTGTTGCATCAGAAGAACGGGCTTTCGCTGCCCGTGATTGTGGAATCCGTGGCGGCTGGTCTTCGCATGGCCAAAAGAAAATATGGCATCATGAGCGGTCAGATCATCTGCGCGCTTCGCCATCTTCCGCCACAGACCTCGCTGCGTCTCGCCGAGCTCGCGGTCGCGTTTAAAAATAAAGGCGTTGTCGGCTTTGACCTCGCTGGCGGGGAGATTAACAACCCTGCCGAACGCCATGCGGAGGCGTTTGCCTATGTGCGCAAAAACAACCTGAACTCGACTGTCCATGCCGGGGAGGCTTATGGGCCGCGATCCATTCACCAGGCGATTCACGAGTGCAATGCGCACCGCATCGGCCATGGCACGCGCCTGCGCGAGAACGGCGACCTGCTCAACTATATCAATGACCACAGGATTCCGCTTGAAGTGTGCCTCAAGAGCAACGTACAGACGGCGGCAGTCGATGCCATCGAGAATCACCCGCTGAAATTCTATATGGATTTTGGTCTCCGCATCACGCTCAATACGGACAATCGCCTTGTGACGGATACGACGCTGACGGAAGAATACAAACTCGCTTGCCAGGTGTTTCATCTCACGTATGATGAGGTCAAGCGCCTCGTCGTGGACGGCTTCAAATCCGCGTTCATGCCGTTTCGCAAAAAACGCGAAGTCATGCGGCTTGTCCTCGATGAATTTGAACAGGTCTCGCAGAAATACGGGCTCAAGAGCGAGGTCGCGACGACCGGCGTTTCCCGATATGCCATTGACCGCGTCGGCGAAGATCCGATGCCAGACTGAGCGTTCAAGGGCTGATTGAATAGGAGCACGATATGATACCACAGCACCATTACGTTTCATGCACGGGATGCGGCACGCGCGTCCACGCTTACGATCTGACGACGTTTTCATGCCCGAACCGGGACTGCATGCCGAACGTCAACCATGTCCTTCAGAAAAAACATGTGATCACGCCGCAGCTCTGGCAGCGCAGCAAGCTCGAGGATTCGCCGAATCCGTTTATCCGCTACCGCCACCGCCTGCTCGCGTATCACCGCACGCTCAACGGGCGCCAGACGGACATCGATTACCTCGAAAAGATCGCTCGCCTGGACGGCGCGCTTCAGGCCATTGATGGCACAGGCTTTGTGGAGACGCCGCTGACCGTCGAAAAAGAGCTCGCGCTCAAGCTCGGCTTCGATCCGATGCAGAAGCTGTTTGTCAAAGACGAGACGCACAACGTGGCGGGGTCGCATAAGGCGCGCCATTTGTTCGGCATTCTGCTCAACCTTTCAAATGATTGCCTGTCGAGGCCGTTCGCGATCGCGAGCTGCGGCAATGCGGCGCTTGCGGCGGCTGTCGTGAGCAAAGCGGCCGGCGCTCACCTGGAAGTCTATATCCCGACTGATGCCGAGGAAAGCGTCGTCGAACGACTCAAGGCGCTCGGCGCGACGCTCCATATCTGCGAGCGACGCGAAGGGGAGCTGGGCGATCCGTGCTACCTCCGCTCTCTCGATGCCGTGAAAAATGGGGCGATTCCGTTCACTTGCCAGGGACCCGATAACGGCCTGACGATCGAAGGCGGCTCCACACTCGCTTACGAGATCTTTGACCGCTGGCACGAGGGCAACCACAGCTGTCATCACATGTTCGTCCAGGTCGGCGGCGGCGCGCTCGCGTCTAGTTCCGCTCAGGCGCTTGCGGATGCGATGCGCTACGATCCGCTCCCCGTCCTGCCGCGCTTCCATACCGTCCAGACCCGGGGCGCTTTCCCGCTCGCTCGCGCGTATGACCGCATCGTTCAGGTCATTGATTCCCGCTTGCGCAACCTGCCGTTCCCGGAGTTCAGGCCGTTTGAGGACGATATGACTTTCGAGGCGCGCGCCGCGCTGCACGATGCCGATGCGATCGCTCAGCGCCTCGTGATGGCCGACTGCATCCGCGCCGCCTGGGATTCGACGGCTGTCCAGTCCGTCATCCGCTATGCGTCCGCAAACAAAAATGCCTTCATGTGGCCGTGGGAAAGCGCGCCGCATTCCGTCGCGCACGGCATCCTCGATGACGAGACCTACGACTGGTATGCCATCATCTGCACGATGCTCCGCACGGGCGGCATCCCCCTCGTCGCCGATGAGGCGCATCTCGAACAGGCGCACGCGCTCGCTCACCAGCATACGGCAATCCGGCCTTCCGCGACTGGCAGCGCCGGGCTCGCGGGCGTCATGCTCATGAAAGAAGCACATGCCATCGCCGAATACGAAAATGTTTCGGTCTACTTTACGGGCATCGAGCGCTGAGCGCGCTTTGGGGGCGGCGCTATGCACTGCGTGCATACGCGCAGCCTTGCGGGCTATGGCTTGCGCCATACGCCCGCATTCGCTTTTTAGAGCCATCCAGGGGGAGGCTTTAAAAGTCAAAACTTGTCATATCTCGTTGCTGGTGATATGTTTCACCACGCTTTTCTTTGCTTTTGCGGGGGTTGGTCAAGTCAATGTTTGGACGACTGGTTGAAAAAATGATGCGCAGTGTCAAGGTCTCAGTGGAAGACAGCGGCTATTTGAGCCGCTTTCTTGATGCTGCTTGTTCAAAATATGCCGCCAAATATGAGACCATCATCAAACGCAATGATAAGGACAACATCGATGCGCTTGATGTCCTCGCGGAGATCGTGTTGGGCGAAATGGGCGTGGAAGGCACGGATATCTCGGCCATGCGCGCCTATCTCTCGATTTTGATCGAGAATGAACACCTGCCCTCGCAGTCCCAGCTCAGCGAGGCTGAACTCTCGACGCTCCGGGATCTCCTCTTCTGCTATTTCAGCGGCGCGGAAAATGTTAACGAAAAAGGCGCGGATGTCCTTTCTCTGATCGAAAAGAAATTTGCAAACGGCGATTTCTCCCAGGCGCGCATCCTCCTTCAGATTTTTGAGACAAACAACGAGACACGCCAGAATAACGAGCGCAACCTCTTCTATGAGGAAATGATCATGCGCTTGGATGCTGTGGCTGGCAAATCAAAGCCGATTTCCGCGCATCTCGCTCAGGAAGTTCTGGCCGATCATGCGCCCGATGATGATGTGCTCCGCGGCCTTGCGGCGCTTGACCAAAATGTCGGCGCGCGCTTCTGTCTCTATTTGCGCGATCCCGATGAAGTCGAACGCTGGAAACAGGCGCTATCTCCGCTCAAGCCCGATGTCCAGGAATATCTGCTCGATTATATCCCTGTCGTCCGATGGCGGCGCATGGGCTCGCTGGCGATGCCTATCCACGCTCAGCTCACACAGCACATGACGTTTGAAATGCTCCGAAGACATGTGCAGCAAAAATTGCGCATGTGCTATTTCATCCTTCTGGCAAGCGGAAATACCGGCTTCGAGTGGTTCATATTCGCTTTCTCTGAGTGGAGTATGCGGTGTTTCCAGGTCGATACCCGCGAGGTGTTTCCCATGCTTCACAGAAGCGGCATCGTCGATGGCATGTGCCTTCAGGAGGCGCTTGATGTCGTCACGGAACGCTTCTATGGACCTGCCATGAACCAGATTGTCATTCAGCCGAATGACCTTGAAAATGCATATCGCGATGTCCTGCGCTTCATCTTTGAGAGCGATCCTTCGCAGATCCCGCCCGGGCATTACAACTTTGGCGACTTTATTCTCGACCGCCTGATCGAGTTCAAATTCGAAGATCCGATGTTTGCTTACAGGCTTCACTCCATGATGTGAGGTATGCGATGAAATTGCGGTTCCTGTGGCTTGGATTGCTTTTGGTTGGGCTGATGACCACTGCCGGTGGTTGCCGCATGGTGTTTGAACCGGAAACGGATGCGCTTGCAAGGCTGTTTGCAAGTCTTCCGACAGGCGATAATCGCGTCGTTCGCGAATTCTGCGATGGCGAAAAGGTCTGTAAAAATCTGAATGCGCTCGCAGGCATCGTCCGCTCTCAGTGGTATAACAGCCGTGGGCAGTATTATCAGTTCGATGAGATCGAAATCGTCGAGGAAACGGGCTACTCATACGTGCATGCCCGCGTCCGAATGCCCGCAGCGGACGGAAATAAGGAAACGATGTTTCCAATGGTGTTTGAAATGGAACGGATCAAGCTTCGCTGGCATATCTACAGCGTGCAGGGTCTGGATGAATTTTTAAGGCGCGCTCAAAATGCGCGCTATTGATTGTGGAGTGCTTTTATGACTGATAGGACCAGACCCCTTATCCTGATTGCTGATGATGATCCCGATCTGAGAAATCTCGTGCATATCACGCTCGAAGGCTTCGACTGTGACATTATCGAGGCCAATGACGGGGAAGATACGCTCGAAAAACTTCATGAGGAAAGCCCCGATATGGTGATCCTCGATGTCATGATGCCGCGCATTACAGGCTGGGAAGTCCTGCGCCATATCCGCAGCCATGAAAATAAGGCGGTTGCTGATACCGGCGTCCTGATGCTCACGGGCATCGGGGAGACGCTCAACGAACTCAGCTCCCCGATGTATGGCGCGGATGACTATATCGACAAGCCGTTCCAGACATCCGAGCTCCTGTTCAAGGTGAGACGCGTCCTCTCTAAAGCTCGCAGAAGAAAGGCGAAAGAAAGCTGATGTCGTGGGGTGAGTTTGAAGAAAAGCTCGGATATGTCTTCAACGATAAACGCCTGCTCGAGACCGCGCTTACGCATCCTTCGTACGATTTTGAGCATGGCGCGCATAAAAAAGACAACCAGCGATTGGAATTTTTAGGCGACGCGATCCTCGATTTCGTCATCGCGGATATCCTCTATGCGCAGCATCCGGAGTTCCAGGAAGGGGGGCTTTCCAGGATCAGGAGCCGGCTGGTATGCGAAGCGGCACTCTGCATCTTGGCTAAAAAGCTCGACTTTGAAGCCTATCTGCGCATGGGGAAAGGGGAGGTCCAGGTTGCAGGCATGTTGCGCCCAGGCACACTCGCCGATGCGTATGAGGCCGTGATCGGCGCGATTTATCTCGATGGCGGAATCGCCCCCGCGCGCGCGTTTGTCGAGCGCTTTCACAAAGATTTCCTCGCAGATCCTGACGGTGACTGGCTTCCCAGAGATGCCAAGACCCGGCTTCAGGAACGCGCTCAGGCGCAGCATCTCGATGTCCGCTATGACGTCGTCGGAGAGACGGGCCCGATGCATGCCCCCACATTCGAAGTGGAGGTGACTGTCGGCGGGCGTGTCGTCGGCTCCGGGCACGGCCGCAATAAAAAAGAAGCGCAGCAGGCCGCTGCCGAAGATGCCCTCGATCATTGGGCAGATTAATTTTTTGTGTGGGCGCGCCTATGCCTGACGGCATACGCCGCGCGCTGGGGCGCGCCTATCGCTTGCGCGATACGCCGCGCGGAATACCCGATAAAAACGCTTTGACATGTAGGAAATGGCGAGCGATATCGGAAAGGGGGAACTTATCAAGACAGGCGCTTGATGTGGGGATGAGGAACGGTATTGGATAAGGAGAGGAACGATGGCCGAACACAAATATCCGATTGGTATCCAGACATTTGAGAGAATCCGAGACGAAGGGTATGTCTACGTGGATAAGACAGCGCAGATCTATCGGCTGGCGCATGGTAATTCAGTGTACCATTTCCTATCCAGACCGCGCCGTTTTGGGAAAAGCCTGCTGATATCGACGCTTGCATCGTATTTTTCGGGACGGAGAGAACTGTTTGAAGGACTGGCTATTTCAAAGTTGGAGCAGGAATGGAAGACTTATCCGGTGCTGCATCTGGATTTAACCGGCGTCAATTATCACAAGCCCGATGCGCTTGAGAACACGCTGAACTTGTCTCTATATCGATGGGAAAAAGTTTACGGCCGAGTGGAGGCGGAAAAAGAGCTTGGTGACCGGCTCATGGGGGTTATTCAACGCGCCAATGAACAG
>JAFUEE010000085.1 GCA_017464085.1 Pseudomonadota bacterium | reverse complement strand
CCCAGGAGTTTTTCGAATTATTCAGAGCTTCCTTAAGCGTCCTCAATCTGTCCCGAACGTCTCCCCGTCCGTGGGTCGGCGTTCGGGCAGCCGACATCGTGTCGGCTGTAAAGAGGCTTTTGAGTGTGATTGCGGTGGTTGCTGAAGTGCAATGAATGGAAAAATTCCGAAGGGTGGATTTTGCGATTTGGGCTTCGAGAATTTCTCGAAGGGTGAATTTTGCAGTTTTGGGGCTTCGAGAATTTCTCGAAGGGTGAATTTTGCAGTTTTGGGCTTTCGAGAATTTCTCGCGCCGTATCGAGCCATCGCGAGATAGGCGCGTGAAAATATACCTTGTCAGCAGAACGGGGGCGCACGAGGCTGAGCGGATTGAACAAAATTCTTTCATGCTTTTGGGGCACGTGGTATAGGGGCGCGTTTGCATTTTACGCGCCCGACGCGCAGAACTGTCCAGGAAGGAATGATATGCAGATCATCAGTATTGCTTACGACGATAAATATTTGAAATGTGGACGAATTCAGAACACCGCGAAGCCTGAATTCGTGAAGCTGAAGCAGTTTTCGGCAGACAAGAAGGGGCTTCGCGGACTGGACAGCTGGATTGACGAGTGCTGTCAGGGGGACCGCACGAGCGTCCTCGTGAGCCTTGTGGTGGAAGACCAGCAGGGCGCATCGCTGGCGTATCATTTCCATTCGAATGGGCTTGAGGTCGTGCCGATGACGTTCTGGCATGTGGCGAATGCGATTCGCCGCGACCGGACGCACAGCCAGCCGGCGGAGCTGATCGCGCGTCAGGCAGTCGTGTCGAAGCAGCGCTGGCAGCCTGTGTCCGCGGCGTGCCTTGAGCTTCGCAACGCGCTTTTTGCCTGGGAAGCGGCGCGTATCGGCGGTTTGCAGAATTATGAGAAGAATCTGGGTTATCAGGCGGAGAGCTTCGATTTCTTGTTCAAGCTGACGCAGAATGCGGTGAACAAACAGGCAGACAAGCAGGCGGCGGCGTGCGCGGAAGTGCGCGCTCTGCTCGATCGGACGCCTGCATTTCGCGAAGATCTCGCGCTTTTGCGGACGATTCCCGGCATGAATGATATGGCGGCGGCGGGGCTGATTTTGGCGTATCACGCATTTTCGCCGAAGAGCGGGACGCAGCTTTCGGCAATGCTCCGGCTCGCGAAGGGCGGGAAGATCAGCCGCAGCGACTACCGCAGCCCTGAACTCAGCCTCATTCGCCGTCTTGCGTTTGACCTCGCGGCAGACCTCGATGTCGATACGGTTTGGTGTGCCGATCTCGTCAAACGCTTTGAAGCGTCCGAGAAGCCCGAAAATATCCTTGCAATGGCAGCGGCGCACAAGCTTGTGCGTATCGCGTTTGCGATGCTGAAGGGGCGCAAAGCCTTTGGTGCATGATGATCCGTCCGGATGCCTGCCAGCTTGAGACAGCGTGGATTCGCGACCGCGCGCTGTCTCGCGCGCCGATCGATGACGCCGTGCGGGCGGTCTATGCCTATGCCCTTCGCCTGTGCCGCTGCGGTCATATCCGCGTGGGCGGCCAATCTGTGGCGACGGCGCCGGTTCTTGGGGAAACGCGCGAGAAGATTTTGGATGCCGTCTGGCGGCTTGCGGATTCCTATCACGACCTTGAGTCGAGCAAAGCATACAGCAGCCCGGGAAGCCTGGCCGTATCTGCGGTGTGGCAGAAGCGGGCGATTGTCGAGTTTTATCCCCAGATGTCGGCGCTTCTGCACGAGGCAGTCGCGCGCTTTGAGGCAGCAGGCATCCGCGCGCACGATGTCGAGGCCGCGCTTCGCGAGAAAAAGCTCGTGCTCGCGCTTGGCGGCGGCGGCGGCACCGGTTTTGTGCATCTGAGCCTCTTTCAATGGCTTGAGGAATGCGGCATACGGCCATCGCTGATCACCGGGACTTCGATCGGCGCGCTGCTCGGGTATGTGCGCGCGCTTCAGGATCACTATGATGCCGCGCTGACGACGCTCAAGCTGCCGGGAGTGTGGCGGATTACGCGCAGCCTTCGCCCGTGCCTCGATACGACGCATGGCCTGGTCGGGCTCTGCCAGATTGATCTGACGCAGATTTTTGAGGGGATCTCGCATGCGTTCGGCTGGACATCGCTTCCGGAATTTCACGAGCTCCGCATACCGTTTGCGTGCGTGGCATCGGGGATTGTTCA
Organism: Pseudomonadota bacterium; assembly: GCA_017464085.1. Lineage (GTDB taxonomy): Bacteria > Myxococcota_A > Bradymonadia > UBA4248 > UBA4248 > UBA4248. Next base: position 11,232 of record JAFUEE010000085.1, on the reverse strand, counting down.
GGCGCCGGGGGTGCGCGAGCTCGTCGAGCCGAAGCGCGGCAACGGCATGCTGCAGCGCCTCCTTCTGATGACACAGCTCGGCTGGCAGAAAGGCATCCGGCATGCCTCGAATATCGCCGGCCTGCTCACGAGCCGCAATGCCGTTCGCGCTGTCACGTTCGGTTTCGACTCGCTCACGGAACGCATGACCGCAGTCGATGGCATTTCGTTTTCCATGCTCGTTCCGGGCGTGCTCAATTACGAGCTGCCGCATAACCATTACAAGAGCCGCGAGACGCTCGATGCGATTTTCAGGCGCGATGACCTCTACCGGCTCGCGGATGGCGGGCTTGCGTCGAATGTGCCCGTGCGCACTGCGCATGATGCGGTCGTTGAGGGGTGCATCGGCACCGAGAATGTCTATATGCTCGGCGTGGATGTGTTCGCGCCGCAGCCCACCGATGGCCTGTTCTATCCGCTGCAGAAGATCGCTGACAGCACTGTTCACATCGATGCGCGCTTTGCGGATGTCGTCGTCCGCCCGGATTATCTGCTCAGCCCGATGAATCTCGCGCCCACGCTCTCGCAGCTCCATGCGCTGAATGCCAAATTCCGCAAATCTTTCGCGCCTGAAATGACGGTCGTTCAATACGCGCTCAAACCGCTCTGGCCGCTTGTTTTCTGAGCGGATGTTTTACAGTGTGCGCTGCTATCTGCGATACGCCGCGCGTGGTGCGCGCCTATGCCTGACGGCATACGGCGCGCCAGAGACGTTCGGCCGAACGTCATTTCCCCTCCCCTTTTTGGGAGGGAATATGAAGCGTTCAATTAAGGAAAGTCTGATTAATTGGTCCCTAACCCCCGGCCCCTTTCCCCGATGGGGCAAGGGGAGCGGATTTGCGCGATATCATGATTGAATATTATGCAATTGTTCAGAGGTTCCTTAAGGAAGGTCTGAACAATTGCCGTTTTTTGGACAATAGTATTTCAGACGCATAAGTTTTGTGCGGGCGAGACGCCCGCATCCCCGGGAGGTTTTCGAAGTTTTGTGCGGGCGAGACGCCCGCATCCCCAGGAGGTTTTCGAAGTTTTGTGCGGGCGAGACGCCCGCATTCCCAGGAGGTTTTCGAATTATTCAGAGGTTCCTTAATTAAATTCGATGAAACTGGCACAAAGCGGTGCTAGTCTTTCTTATCTTCTGTGGAAGCGGCTTTATCGCCGGCCTTGTCAGCTTTATCGTCGGCCTTGTCAGCTTTATCGTCGGCCTTGTCAGCTTTATCGTCGGCCTTGTCAGCTTTATCGTCGGTGGCTTCGGCTTCGGGATCGGCTTTTTTGAGCTGATATTTTTGAGTGTACATTTCGGCATATTTGTTCTTCCAGGGGCCCCAGATGCTCATCGCGAGCAACGTGAGTCCGGCAATGATGAACGGAATGCTGAGGACTTGGCCTTCGCGCAGGCCGCTGCTCTGCAGGACGCCATCTTCAACAATCTGATATTCTTTAAAGAATTCGACGAAGAAGCGCATGCTGAAATAGGAGGTGATGATCAAGCCCGTGGACATGCCGAGGGGCATTTTTTTGCCGCGTTTTCTAAAGATATAGTAGGTGCCGAACATGATGCATCCGGCGATGATGCCCATGCCGGCTTCGAAGAGCTGCGATGGATATCGTGGCACCATATCATATCGCGTGAAGATGAACGCGATGGGGGAATTTGGGTCGCATGGTGCGCCGACAATCTCGGAGTTGAAGAAGTTTCCGAGCCGGATGCAGATCATGGCGAAGGGTATGCTGAAAGCAATGCGATCCATTGAAATGATCGGAGGCGTTTTGCGCCATACATAATCATAGATGAAGCAAGTGAGTATGAGTCCGATGCCGGCGCCGTGACTGGCGAGACCGCCTTGCCAGAAGTAAAGGATTTGTATGGGGTCTGCCAGATAGCGGTCAGGATCGTAGAAGAAGCAGTGGACGAGTCGTGTGCCGATGATGACGGCCGCCATGAGTGCATAGGAGAAGTTTGTGGCGGATTCGGGGTCTTCGTTTTCCTCTTTGTAACGCCATCTGAACGTCATATATCCGACGGCCAGCGCCAGGGCAAAGAGGACACCGTAGTATCGGATCTCGTGGGAGCCGATGCGTATCAGTGCGGGGTCCCAGTCCCAGGTGACCAGGCCCAGAGAGTTGAGGATATCAAGCATGGTAACTCCAGATTGGAAATCAGCGAAGCGCGGCCGGACGTATTGCGCGTGTCGCAATAGGCCGGCCCAATGCCTTCGTATGCGCCGTCAGGCGCATAGAAGGCGTCAAGGGAGAGAATCACTTCGCCTCGGTCAGGGTTTTAAGGTACTCGTCGAACACTTTTTCGGCGGATTCTTTGTTTTGCGGTGCATAGTAGATTGTGACGATATAGACTACGGCCTTGACGTGAAACATGAATGTCTTGACGCTGATGGGGGATTCAGTGAGATCATAGGTGTAGGAAGCTAATTTTCCCGGACGTTCTTTTCCGTTGTTGAGCGTGATCTTTTTATCTGTGAGCTCCTCTTTGGGCTGAAAGTTGTTCTGAGTGAGATTGTCGTGGAGCGAATCGAAGAATGTTTTTGCGTAGTTGTCTTTCGGGAATTCCTTGCTCTGGATTTCGATGCGATTTTCGGTGGCATTATCGACGAAGACGGCAATGCGATTTTCGGAGATGTCGGCATCGACAGACTCCCAGTTTGCTGGGGGCGCAATGTTAATGTTGATGTCAGGGGCTGCGAAAGCGACAGCGGGCAGGAAGCAGAGGGCAAAGCAGAGAAGAGAGAGGAAGCGTTTCATGTAAAACCTCTGAAGGAAATGGGGAAGTTTTAAAAAAGATCAGGATTGTGTATCGGTATCGCCATCGGGCTCGCTGGCGGAAGTCTCCGCAGCGGGAGTTTCGGCGTTATTGTCGGATGAGTTTGTAGATTTTTGTGAATCGTCAGACGAATTTTTGGGGTCGGCAATTTTTGCGTTTTCGCCCGCTGAGCCGTTTTCAGCGTGATCAAGGATAGGCGTTTCTGAGGAAGTTTGGGGATTAATTTCATCAAGCTCGTCTTTTTTAGCGCGCTCGATGATGAACGTGACGACGGTCTGGAGCATGGATGCGACGGGGACGGCGAGGATGAGTCCGAGGACGCCGGCGAACTGCTGCCCGGCGAGGAGTGCAAATATAATGATGACCGGATGAAGGTTTGAGGAAGAGCCGACGATTTTGGGCGTGAGGAAGTTCGTGTCGATGGCATGGACGACGAGGATCCAGATGAGGACGATGAGAGCGGTCATCGGTCCTTGTACGAGTCCGAGCAGGACAGCGGGAACGGTGCTGATGATCGTGCCGAAGATCGGCACGATGCTGAGCAGCCCTGCGATGATGCCGAGGAGGAGGGCGAAATCGACGCCGAAGATGGCCAGACCGATGCCCGTGAGCGTGCCGTCGATGCAGCAGATGATGAGCTGTCCGCGCACAACGCCAGAAAGGCCTTTGGAAAGCCTGGACTTGAATTCATCATAGCCTTTTGCGTTCCCGTTGGCATCCGCGAAGATATTGCGGATGTGCTTCATGATGTTGGGGGAATCGACAGAGATGAACGCCGCGAGCATGAAGACGAGGATGAATTGTACGAAAGTATTGATGATGAACTGAATGGTGTTCTGAAGCAGAGAGAGCGCGCTGCCGGCATACTGCGTGCTCGACTCGATGAAGCCCAGGACGGCCTTGTTGACTTCGCGTTCGAGGTTGAAGCCTTGGTCGGTGGCTTGAGATTTGTCGATGACAGGAGCGGGTTTGAGCGTGTAAGCGCCGTTTGGCGTGGGTTCGAAGATGAGCGCCTGTTCACCGGGAATGATTTCAAAGTCGCCGTTTTCTTTTGGGTGGAGAGTGAGCAGCGGCTGAGAGTGGTTTGTTTCATTTTTTGATGAAGGCTGTGCCGTGAGTTTTGGGGCGCGTGTTTTTCGATCGCCGGCGATGAGGAGCGGTTTTTGTCCTGAGATATCGACATCAGGGATCGTGATATCGCTGATGTCTTCGAGCGCTTTGTCGAACGCCTTGTTAGCCTCGACGCTTGTCTGGTCGATAGATTTGCGGATGTCGTCAGAGTTTTTGAGAGAGAAGCGGGAGAGGAGGTCATCGACGCGGCGGCTCCATCTGGGCAGATCTTGATCTTTGACGGTGTGGAAGTATTCGGGAAGTTCTTCGGAAGCCCGTGTGATTTCAGAAGTGAGTGACGGGATGAAGGCGAACCCGATGCCTGTGAGCGCGAGCAGGAAGACGATGTAGGCGCAGATGACAGCAAGCCCGCGCGGGAGGTGCCGTTTCCTGAGTTTGATCCGGTTCATGTTGGTGACCATGGGATCGATCAGGTAGACGACGATGACGGCAATGACGAAAGGCGTCATGATTTCGTGAAAGAGCCCGATGAGGATGATCATCAGGAGGATCACGATGAGGAGGACGATATTTTTCTTGATGAAATGATGGATTTTTTTCATGGGGAATTTATGGAGTCATTGCGTATGCGGTCATTCGATGGGGAGGTGCCAGTGCAGCCTTGTGCCGAGCTTGAACGTCGGGGCGCGTCCCTCTTCATCGGAGGTGTTTTGGCCGGTGAGATCAATGAACCATCGGTCGTTGAAATAGTATTCGCCGGAGAGGGCCTGTTCGTTGCCTTCAGCGCCGCGAATGGAGACGCCGGCGGCAATGCGCAGTGCTTTGTTGATCTGTTTGGCATAGATGAACTGCGCGGCGCCTTCGCTGAACTTGAATTTGAACTGGTCAGCTTTGATGATGGCATCGAGCTGAGAGCTGAACAGCGGGGAGAGGAGCGATTCCATGGCGACATCATTGCCGGAGAAGTCTTCGATTGTTTTTCCTGTCAGGATGAGCGCATAGACGTTCGTGTCAGTGAGATACGGGCTGGAATCGAAGCTCCAGACGGGGCGGAAGACGGTGCCGCCGACGGTGAGCGTGATTGAATAGAGGTCGCTGGATGCGTTGGCGTTGCTTGTGGAGATGCGTTTTCGCCTGTCGAGGTCAGTGTTTCCGGTCACGGCGCTGAACGCATCTGAAGACGTGCTGATTTCAGTCGTTGCAGTGATGTCGATTTTGCCGTCGAGCGAGCCGGTGAAGGCGACCTGAGCGCCGTTCTGGAACTCGAAGTCATTGCCGCGCAGGTTGAATATGCCCGAATTGATGGAGAAGATGCCAGTGGGCGCGAAGTCTTTGACCGTGCCGCCGATTTTGAGCTGTGACCCGAGTTCGAGCATGACGACGGCCGTGGCGATTTTGACATCTACGGAGATTGAGTTTTCGGCAAAGATGCCGAGATCGAGATTGATTTTGCTCAGGAATGGATATTTTCTGAGGAAAGACGGGGAGTAAGTGTCGACGCGCTTGCGAGAGTCGATGAACAGGGAGAGGATCTGGTCGCGGATGAAATTCGAGCTGCCGTCGTCGAAGTTCTTTTTATACTTGGCTTCCGCGATATCGATGTTGCCGGAGGCTTTGAATGTGTCGAAATCCGCAAAGTCCTTGACAGTGAACTGTATGTCAGGGGAGAGCGTCAGGAAGAGTTCGTCCTTCATGCGGAAGCTGACATTGTTTGCGGTGACGGAGAGATTGCCGCTTTTTGGTGCGAGGGAATTGCGGACGATTTCCCCGAAAATGATGTAATTGCCGCCCATGAGGTTGCCCTGGAAGGCTTCTTTTTTGGGAATGACGATGCATTCGCCGCCGCTTGGGCAGTCGTTGCCTTTTGTGATTTTGAGGATGCCGCTGTCGAGCGTGATGGGTTCGGGGAAGGAACGCATCTCGACCGCGAGCGGCTCATTGACCTTGAGATGACCGCCAAAGTCGAATTTGTGCAGGTCGATGGCAATGCCGCCGGATTTGTCGAGGATATTTCCGGAGAGGTTGGCCGAGAGGTCGAGCGAGCCTCTTGCGCTGGAGACATCTTTGATAAAGTGCTGAAGCAGCATGGCATTGAGCGTGCCGCCGAGATCGACAGCGATTTCGCCTGCATCGGATGCGAAGAGCTTGAGCGCGAGCGTTTCGCCATTGATGCCGAGCGTGAACGGCTGTTCTTCTGGGGTGTAGATGCAGAAGCCGCGTTTGGCACATTTGGGGTGTTTTTTGTCGATCAGTATGAAGCCTTTGGGAAGCTCAAGAGGGGCTGAAGCGACGGAAGTGAGTACCTGGATCGGGTCGCGCACGCCGAGGTATCCGGAAAGTGTCAGCCCCTTGAGGCTGAACTGTTTCTGGGCATTGAACATATTGCCGCGAGCGGAAAGGCTTACGCCGAGCAGCCCGGAGGATTCTTTGACCGTCGACATGAATGACCTGGCGATGGCCGCATCGATTTCCCCGTTGACATCGAAATCGATGTCTCCGTCGAGGTTGGCATTGCCGCTCATTTTCAGTACGGAGTCGCGATATTTCATCTCGAACTGGCTCAGAGCGAGCGACATGTCTTTGAGATTGACGCGGACAAAGGCGGGCTGAGTGAGTTCGAGCGGTGCATTGTGGACATCGAGATAGATATCGTCGATGAGCAGTGACGCGGTCATGTCGTCCATGCTCTTCATGCAGAAGCCAAGCGAGCCGGAGAGCAAGGTGTTGCCGATCTCGAAGTTTTTGACGATTTCCGAGGCATCAAACCCAAATTTTTCTGCGGTCTTGAGGATATCGAGGTCGGGGAAGTCGAGCGCCACCGAAACCGAGAAATGCGGTGCGGTGCGGACGAAACCGCTCAGGTCGAGCGTATCGATCAGTTTGCCTCGGATCAGCGTGTACTGTTTTGAGCGCGAGAACTGGATGTGCGTGTTTTTGAGATCGAAGCTGGCGTATTTCAGGCCTTCGAGATTGAATTCGCCTTCGATCCAGGTGGACTCGTAGTTTTTGAGATTTTTTTTGCTGTCGAGGAGGAAATTCAGGTCGGCATTTGCCGAGATATCGAAGGAGACATTTGCGTCGACGGGGATGTCGAGATCTCTGAAAGGCTTGAATTTGTTTGGGGATGTCGGCTGGAGGGCGACATTGAAGAGGACAGTATTTTTATCGAGGTCGTAAGTGAGCGCGCCGAGAGAGAGGTCAGGCGTGCGCCGTCGCACGCGCGGCCGTCTGGAGGGGACAGCCGGCGTTTTCTGTGAAGCGATGTTTGCGGCGGACATCTGGGAGACGAGTTTTTCAGCATCCTGAGCGTCGAGTTTTTGCAGATTTCCAGCGACGGTCAAGGCATTCAGCGCGTCTTGCTGTCGTTTTTGTTCTGCGGCGCGTTCTTCTTCATCGAGTTTGGCGGCTTCTTCAGGGGAGAGTTCGGACGGGTCGAACCAGACATTGAGTGCGGGAACGAGAACTTTTCGGTCTTCATAGCGCGCGATGAGGAGCAGCCGCGAGATGGGGACATCCATGACTTCGACATCGGTCATGGTATAGAAGAGACGCGCCTTCATGTCCGAGATGGGGCCATCGACCGTCAGTGTGCCGTCGCCGATGCCCTGAAGCGCCAGGGTGTCGAGTATTTCGAGTTCCGGCGTGAACTTGTCGAGATCGATGTTGGTGAGGTGAATTTCCGCGTGGAATGGCGCGGACATGGGGTTCGAGATTGCTTCGGGGGTGAGCATGCCGGAGATGCTCGCGTTGAGACGCGCGAACGCCGTATCGATGAGGAGCGAGCGCGTCGTGAGCATCGAGTTGTTGAGCGCGAGGTCGATATCGACTTTTGGCACGTCGAAGCCCATGTAGGAGACGTTGCTTGTCTTGACGCGCAGGCTGCCGCAGGTATCGGAGCCGCACAGGCCGTAGGAAGCCTGTAGGTCGAGCGGATCGAGCTTGAGGTCTGTGAGGCCGAATTGTTCGGCATATCTGGCGGGGTCTTTGATGTGCGCGGACACGTCGACCATCATGTCGCTCATATCATTCGTGTTGAGTCGCGTTCCCGGAGCGAGTCGGACATGGTCGTCGCCGAGGTTGACCATCAGGCCAGCGGGGGATGTCATCACGCCATTGTGGTAGGAGAGGATTTGTGCATGATGAGTGTCTGCGGGCGTGATCTGTGCTTTTTTGAGACCGACGAAAGGCGTGTTCAGCTCGTAATCGATCGGTTCAGGCAGCGTGACGGCCATGACGCCGTCTTGCGATGATGCTTTGAGGTGTGCGCCGAGCAGTCCGTTGAACTGCTGAATGAAGCCGTCGGGGGCAAGATCGAGCGGCGTGAGGCCTTCGCCGAGCCTGTCGGCAAAAGAGGGATCGACGTATGGGAAGTCCGCGTCTTTTGGGGCCGTGCCAGCCCAGACATCGAGGTCGAAGTTTCCGTCCATGATGTCGTAGTAGCCGCCGATGAGCGCGCCGCCGAGAGCGGTATCGGCCTCGAATGTTTTGAGCATCAGGTGCTGGCCGTCCATTTTCGCGCGGAGTGCGGCGCGCGAGATATCGACACCGAATGTGGAAAATTCGGGCATATCGAGGGCGATATCGCCCGAAACGCGCGCGAGGTCGCCTGCCATGACGGCTTTGAGCCCGAGTTTTTCATCGCCTTTGAGAATCGGGCCGAAGAAATAGGCCAGGATGGGGTCTGAGACTTTGAGATCGAGAGCGAGGTCAGCCGCCCAGAGTATGCTTTCCTGCGGTAGGAGACCGGAAGGCTTGTGGCTGTATGTGGCGGCGTGCTCGTCGATATCGTTCTGAGTGGGCCCGACATTCATCATGGCGTGTTTCATGTCGAGCGCGCCGCCGTCGCCTACGATGGATGTCGTGCGCGGGATGTTGAATGTATTTTCTCTCCAGGTAAAGCCGTCGACATGCGTCGTCTTGAGCGGGATGAGGAAGTGCCCGCGCGAGTCAGGTGCCGGGGCGATTTTTGCGGCGTATTCGGGGGATTCGCGCAATATGGCGTCGATATGGCGCGCCATTTGTGAATATGCGTAGCCGATTTTCCCCGAGCTTCCGGGGCCTCCGCTCATCACGAGGCCTTCAGATTTGTCGCCGACCGAGGATAGTGCGAATGAAAAGAGCGCGGGGTTGAAATCGAGCAGTCCGTTGTCCACGCGTATGGCGGGTCTGCCGCCGTTGTCGCGCGCGAGCGGGGAGTTCATCTCGAAGATGCCGCCGCCGGCTTTGATCGCGTAATGGTCGACTTCAGTGCCGAAGAGGTCGATGCGGAAGCCGTCAAAGATCAGGTGAACGGCGGTGCCTTCGACATTGAGGTCTGCGAGATAGACCGAGAAGTTTCCGGGAGGTTCGGGCGGTTCCGGCTTGCTGAAATACGGCAGGACGACTTTGAGGATGTTCAGCTCCCCTTGTGTAAAGTCGAGCCTGACATCGGCGTTGTAAGCCTTGATGCGTCCGACGCGCAGGCGCGTCGCGGTGATGAGGTCGACGAGCTCGTCGATGGGTGGCTTTGCCTCGACATAGGGCGCATAGATGACGGTATTTTCGTGGTCATTGTCGCAGCGCCCGGTCTCGCAGAGCCGCACTTCGGTCATCATGAGCTTCTGCAGGAAAGCATCCGTGGCCATCGTGTCGCACCAGTAATCGCCGCGCAAAAACTGGCTGAGCTGCGAGTGCAGGATTTTCGGGCCGTAGGAACTGTTCAGGATAAAGAAGGCAGCCAGATAGACGAAGCCGAGGATAAAGCACGGCCATGTGATCGTGGCGACGATCGTATTTGTGTATCGGGTCAGCCATTCTGGGACTTTTGATTCCCTGACCAGCCGTATTGTGGAGCGGTCCTGTTGAGGCATCTGGGCGGGCGGTTATTTGTGAGTGAGTTTGGCCATCTCTTCCTGGCTTGCGGCGCAACGGAAGCCGAAATGGTGAGCGGGATCGTTGCTTGGGACATGGGAACGTCGATGTATGCCAGTGGCATGTTCGGCAGGCCAGTACCAGGAGCCGCCGCGCACAGCTTTGTGGCGGTATTTGCCGCATCTTCCGTCTTTGTCGGCTTCGCCGCCGCATGGCCCTTTGGGGTCGATGCCCTGGCAGTCGGCGCCGCAGTCTTTCCAGTTGTTGGTGTACCAGTCGGCGACCCATTCTTCGGCGTTGCCCATCATGTCGCAGAGCCCGTATCGCGATTTGCCCTTCGAGCAGACCTCGAGCACCCTGCCTTTTTCGGGGTTCTTTCCCCGTCGTTTGATTTCGCCGCAGGAGCGTCCGCGCTTGTCCATGACGACGGCGTTGTCGCAAGACGCGGGATCGTTGCCCCACGGATAGATGTCGCCGTTTTCGCCGCGCGCGGCTTTTTCCCACTCGGCTTCAGTCGGGAGATGCTTGCCCTGGGCCTCGCAGAATTTTTTGGCATTGTACCAGCTCAGGCCTGTGATCGGCTGTTTGGCCGCGTCAAAGTCGACATATTTGGGGCCGTCTTTTTCGCATTTGCCGGCCTTGACGCAAGCCTTGTATGCCTCGTTCGTCACTTCGGTCACGTCCATGTAGTAGGTCTGCATCCAGATGGTCATGGCGGGGTTGGTGTTGACGTAATTCTTGGATGCCTTTTGTTCTTTTGACATATAGGCTTTGTTGTAGCTTGACTGGTCGCAGTGCGTGTGCGGGTCATTGTCGGAGCCTCGGACGAAGCTGCCGCCCGGGATGCAGGCCATGCCATCGATGGGGGCCAGGCAATCGGCGATCGGCGTGCCATTGGGCAGCGTTTTGGGGGCCTGTGCCGCATCTTGAGCGGCAGCGGCGAACGGGAAGAGGAAAGCGGCGGCGACCGCGAGCGTTCTGATGATGTATTTCATAGTCTTATCCTTAAAAGAGAAAAGTGGCACAGTGCCGCGTGCGGCTCTATACCATAAAATAGATAATAGTGGGGAATTGTAGGGTGTCGGAACGATATTTTTGTGTATGTCGTTTTGCGGACGGCGCGCGAGCGTGTCATGTGAAAAGCTCTCCATGCCGCCATGTGTTTTGTGCGTATGTGCCGCCGCTATGCCTGCCGGCATACGCTTGCGGCGCAGCGCTATCGCCTGCGGCGATACGCGCTGGCAGTCTTTTAGGTGCATTGCTCGATTTATGGGGCTCATGCGAGAGGGGGTAGCGGCGTATGCGCGGAGCCAGCCAGGACGGGCGAACCGCCCGTCCTGGCTGGGGAGCACATAGCCGCGCAGGGGGAGGCTTCCCCTTTGGGACAATAGTATTTCAGACGCATAAGTTTTGTGCGGGCGAGACGCCCGCATCCCCAGGAGGTTTTAAGTTTTGTGCGAGCGAGACGCCCGCATCCCCAGGAGGTTTTAAGT
>JAFUEE010000084.1 GCA_017464085.1 Pseudomonadota bacterium | reverse complement strand
CATGGCACTGAAAATACTGAGCTGGCTGAACTTGGTAATCCCCGTAATAAATACAAAGCGGATGTCGTCCGTGCTCTGTTTGAGGACACCATAAAAATCCCTGAGCTTATTGCGTATCGTACCGAGCGCGGCTTCATCCATGATAGAATCGAGCAACGGTGTATCATATTCGTCGATGAGGACGACGGCGCGCAGACCTGTACTGCCCCTTGCCCTTCGAATGAGTCCCTGAAGACGTGTAGAAGGCAATTTTGCTGAGGGTTCGCATCCATAGATGGCTTCATACGCTTTCAGCATGATATCGAGGCTTTCATCCAGGCGCTCTATGGAAGCATCCTTCATGTTGCTCATGTCGAACTTGAACACAGGATATTTTATCCAGTTTTTTTCAAGGTCTGCGATGGCAAGCCCCTCAAAGAGCTCCTTGCGGCCTTCAAAATAAGCCTGCAGCGTGGAGACAAGCAGGGATTTCCCGAAACGACGCGGCCGAGAGAGGAAATAAGCATCATTTTCCCCCGAAACCATGCGATGGATCAAGGCGGTCTTATCTATGAGGATTGCGCCCATTTCACGCATTTTTTCAAAGCTTGATGTCGTCGTCATGATTTTGGCTTCAGCCATGGCAAACCTCCACACCAATATTGCACGCGCGTCGCGCACTCAAAGCGACTATGCCACGAGAACCGCAATTTGACAAGGCAGGTGAATGACCCGTTGCCTAGACATAACCAAACGCGATGGGAGTTTTCCGTCATGACTGGCCACACCAGCGCTCAGTGCGCATAACATCCCCATTGTGCATCATAGCAAGCATCCTAGTGCCTGGGGCGTAAGGAGCCGTTCCCCCAAAAAAGAAAAAAGCCGCGTATGCCCAAAGGGCATAGCGGCTTTCAGGGGCGCGCAGTCGTCAGACAAGCGCCCCAACCAAGAAATCGAACAATTACTCAATCAGCGTGATACGGGCATAACCAGTGCCTGCATGGCCTTTCTCGTTGGCACCGCCAGGCGCGACGAATGTCGTGTTGCCGGGATAGGTCGTGCCAGAAACGCCCGCGCCGATATGCCCTGAACCGCCGCCGCCGGCACCGCAATAAGGAATGCCGCCACCGCCGAACCAGCCGCCGCCGCCGCCAGAACCAGAGTCACAAATGCCATTGACTTTCGCTGTGCAGCCGCCATCGCCGCCCTTGCCGAACGAACCCACCGAGCCCGTGCCATAGCCGTTGTTCACAGATCCGGCAGCGCCACCGCCACTCTGCGATGCTCCTGTCGGCGTCACAGTCACTGGGCTGCACAGACCTGAGTTGCGAATACCATTGCTGCCGTTCGTACCGCCGCCATAACCGCCCTCTTCGCGCTCCCCGCCGCCGCCGCCGCCGGCAACGATCAGAACGCTGCTCTGTTTGCCGCTCAATGACGCGAGCAGGCCACTCGCCGTCGCGATATGCGTCGCGCCGCCACCCACGCACTGACCAGATCCGCCGCCGTTATAGGGCTTGCCGCCGACATTCACATAGAACGTCGTCTTCGTGTTCAGCTTGTACGTGCCCATCGAATAGCCGCCCTTGCCGCCCAAGCCGCCATCATACTGCGCATTGCCTTCCGCGCCCCAAACCTGCAGGCGATAGTTGCCCGGCAGAAGCGTCACGCTCTCTTCCTTGCCTACATAGCCGAAGTTCTGGCTCAGGAACGCATAAAGCGTCACGCCCACGGAGTTGCTCTTCAGGCCGCTGTAGCTACCCGTGCCAGATGCCGTCGCAGAAATCTCGCCCACGAACTTCGCACTCGGCGCCGCGCTCGCGGTCGTCGTCATCGTCACGGTCTGCGGCGTGTTCCAGTTCTCAGTCGTGAACACAAGATCAGACTTGCTGAACTTGATCGCCGAGGCGTTTGGTGAGTTGAGCTTCACGGGCACATCTGTTTCAGGCGGGGAGGAGAGCGCCACGGTGACGGTCGCTGTATTCGGCTCCCCAGGCTTGAAGACCTGCTTCGTGGCCGACACAACGACGGATGCAGACTCATCGTCCGTAATCACATAAGTCTCAGTCTTGGCCTCAAGACCGTCAAATATCTGATCCGACGAAGTGCTCGTCATCTCCACCCAGACGCTCTGAGGCCCATCGGCATAGCTGTCATCCTGGACCTTCAGCAAGATCGTCTGAGGCACGTTCCAAGTCTCTGGCGTGAACTGAATCGCATTCTGACCGAGAATCTTCAGCTCTGATTCATCCGAGGACTTCAGCTTGATCATCACGTTGTCGTCAGGCTGCGCAGAAAGCACAACCTTGAACTCGATCGTCGCATCGCTGTTTTCCGCGACCGAAGCGCCCGTCGATGCGACCACGATTTCCGCCACATCGTTGTCAAGCGTCATGATGTCGATCGCATCCTCGATGTTATTGAACGGCGTGTCGTTTTCGGTCCTGAGCTTGAAGCGGATCTGCGAGGTCTTATCGCCATCCACGACGAGATCGTCCACGCCTTTGGCAGTGACAGTCTGCGGCACATTCCAGTTCTCCGGTGTAAACACAAGCGATTCCGGCGAAATACGCATCTCGAACGCATTGCTCGACGCCATCGCGACTGTCACAGGCTCGGTGGGAATCGACGCGAGCGTCAGGCCAATCTCGACAGACGTGCCATCCTCAGAAACTGTCGTGTCCGTATAGGATTTCAGCAGGCCGGCCTCGTCCATGTCCTTGTTCACGCCTTTAATGACCTTGTCTTTCAACACATAGCGGTCATCATCCGAGCTGAAGCGCAAGCGCGCGACATATTTCTGATCGCCATCAATGATGTTGTCCGGCTGCCCCTGGATCGAAATGACCACGCCTTCCTTATAATTGTTCTTGTCCAGCGTGATTTTCGACGGCGAAACAAGCACTGCCTCGGTCGTCTCAGCACTGAATTCCTCGGATGTAAACAGCTTGATCGAAATATCGACCGGCTCTTTCGGCTCCAGCCCCAGGCGGACTCTCACATCCACGGGCGCGCCGTTCTCAGTCGTCTCGATCTCAGTCTTGTCCAGAAATGCATCCGCAATATCGTTGTCGATATTCGTCACCTTGATCGGGTCAATCGCCAGATCATTATAATTCGCATCCTCAGATTTCGTATTCTCGAACACCACCTGATACGTGTGTCCGCCCTCCCCGTTGACTGTCTCCCCGTCGTCCACGCCCTTCACGGTCACGGCCTGCGGCACATTCCAGTTCTCCGGCGTAAACGTCACGGTCAGCTTGTTGTCATCCGAGCCATCGATCACGCCATATCCAGAATTGTCCGTGCTGATCACAAACGTCACATCCGCTGCCGGCATCGAATTGAGCACCACGCTGAACACCGCCGTGCCGCCAGACTCAGTGGTCACCAGGTTCTCCGCTTCGTTCACAGACACGCCGACCTTGTCCACATTGACATTCACGAGCTCGACTTCCGAAGTCAGGCCATCAAATTCCGCATCCTCCGACGCAGCCTTCAAAATGACCTTATAATGCTGGTCTTCATCGATGACCTTGTCGGGCAAGCCGACGACCGTGATCATCTGCGCATCGCCAAAATTATCGGCATTAAAGACGATGTTCTCGCACGTCAGCTCGGCTTCTGCCGCCGCGCTCTCAGGCGAAAGCTCGCAAGTGATCGTGACATCCGACGCCGGCGCATTGTTCAGGCTCACGCCGATCACAGCTGAATCACCGTTTTCGTCCGTCTGCGCGTCTTCCGCAGAAATGACAAGCTTCGGCGCAGTCTCGAACACGCACTCCCCGGCCTCGTTGCACACCTTGCCGTTCACGCAGGCTTCTTTGCCAACGCACGCGGGATACACACACGCGCCCTTCACGCACGTCAGACCGCCATCACATGTCTCCCCAAGGCATTCGTTGTCCACACATTTTCCCTTCACGCATGTCGCGCCAGCATTGCACACGACCGCGTTCTCAAGGCAGAGCGCGTCTTCACAAAGCCCCTTCGAACATACTTCGCCCTCTCCGCATGTCTTGTCCTGACAGCCGTCGTCCACGCACTCCCCTTTCGAGCACATCTTGCCGCTGTCGCAAGCCTTTTCATGGTCGCCCTCGATACATTCGGGATCATAACACTTCGCGTTCAGGCACTGTTTGCCATCCGGGCAGCTCACGCCTTCGCACAGGTCCTCTTTCGTCCCAGGCCCTGAGCCGGGATCCGAAGGTTCCTGCTTCTCCACGCACTTGCCTTCATCACTGCATTCAAGACCCGCCTCGCAAACCTTCTCCGAATCGCAGCTCTCCCCGAGCTTGGCCTTCTCAGGCTCCTGCGCCTCCACGCACTTGCCCTCGTCATTGCAGACAAGACCATTCACACAGGGCTTGCTGGCACTGCACGAATCGTTCACCTTACCACTGCTGCTGCCGGCATCATCTCCGCATGCCGTGACGCCAAAACATAACGCAGTCGCCGCACAAAATGCCGCAATACTGAGTTGACGCGAATGTTTCATCTCTCCTCCTTAACAATCTAACCCTTCCGAACGCCGCGAACACATAACATGCCGTCACACAGCCTTATGCCTTCCGAACAATTCGGAAAGAAACACCTAAGCGCGATACGTTTTAGTTATTTTCACGACAGAATCAAGTCTTATGGAAAAGTATTTCGCATAAACTCACCCACAGAAATAACTACGATCACGTCTCACAGACACGCCATACCGCCTCGCATATCCGCACATTACATTTTTACAGCGAGCTATGCGTCTACGACGCATACACTCGCTGGGCGGCGCTATGCAAATGCATACGCGCCGCACACCTCCCCTTCAACACACATCCCAAGCCTCAAAACACGCGCAATGCTTACGCCACTCCCCTCCACTTGTGCCAATCCCCCCACACATTCTGAATATGAAAGCTTTTAATCGCTCAATTCACATAAACATAAAAAGTTCCTTCTGCATAGCAACTCACGGATATCCCCTGCGCGCAACGCCACATTTTTCAAAGTCTTTCAGTCCATCCAACTTTCATAGACATCTTTGTATACAGGCATAATACAGGCTCAAAGCGTTAAACATCAACATACCCCACCATTCATATATCCACACACTATATATAAATTAATATATAAATAAATTATATAAAATTATTATAATGGTATCACCCCCGAACTGATTGCATCTTAATCGCCCCGAAGGGGCGATTGAAATTAGCCCGGGGTCAGCCCGAAGGGCGCAACCCCGGGGAGAATGACGCAACCCCGGGGAGAATGACGCAACCCCGGGGAGAATGACGCACCCCGGGGAGAATGACGCAACCCCAAGAAGCGATGCCCCCAGGAATCGATGTAAGCCCCCGAGCAACAGAATTAACAGAATCCCCCCCCAAAAAACAGCCCACTGAAAAAATGCCAGCGATTTGCCATATCCCTAGGCATTAGACAGCGCAAAAAAAGCCGCCCAGTGGGCGGCTCAAGACTTGAAGTCTTATGAATTACAGACCGAGAGCGGCGGCAATCTTCTTGGCGGTGGCATCGTTCATGCCCTGGCCATCTTTGCAATCCTGAGCGCCAGCTTTGCGGACGTTCGTCTTGATGTTGTAAGCCGCGCAATCCCATTTGGCCTTGACGCTGCCGGGAAGGCTGTCAGCGGAAACAGCAGCAAGAACCTGCGCGACGGCGTTAGCGGAAACGCTGCCAGCAGCAGAGGCCTGGCTCTTGAGAGCCGCGAAATCGCATTTGCCAGAGGTCTTCAGCTCGGCTTTGCTGACGTTCAGCGCGCCGCCATTGTTCTGGACGATCGCATATTTACAGGTAAGGGCCGTGCTGGGATCGGAGGCATTAGCATCGTTCATCTGCGACTGAATTTCGATTGAAACGAGCTGTTCTGCTGCATCCGGAGCGGCCGCTTTCACTTTCTTCTCTTTCGAACAACCGGCGGCACCGACAGCCAGAAGAGCAATGCTAATGCCGATGATAACTTTTTTCATGCTGAGTTCCTTTATCGTAAGGTGAAATGTTAACAAAACACGCGCCGCCACGGCGCTAAGCTTCCTCGGACAAAACGACTTTGCCCGATGATTGCATCCAAGATTAGCAAATTAGTCAAGAAATTCAAGGGGGAAATTTATCCCGCATTATGAACAACTTATGCCCCTCTTTTACCCCAATATGCCTTTCATTTTTATCCCCATCCTCCAGCCCTCTAAAAACACCACCATGGCTACACTCCCCCATCACTGCATCCCCCCTAAAACAGCCTATCCACCAAAACACTCCCTTCCCCCAAATGAAGTGTACCCCAAGTCAAGGACAGTTTAAAAACACTCCCCCCAATGCCTTTCGTTGCCTTTCTTTGGGAAGGGGGTGTGGGGGAAACCCTTTCTTTTGGCACAAAATAAAGGGTTTCCCCCACAGTTCTCCCCCTAAATCTTGCAAAAATACTTGACACAACGGCGCCGCAACCCTATATTCCCGCCGCCTTGTATTGGGCAATTTTTTTGTCTTTAAAACACGTGAGACAGGCTGTGATCATTCAGAACAACAAATTGAGCATCGGCAAAGCTTTTACGGCATCTTCAGAGATTCCCGTAAAAGATGTGGACGCCTATTTTGCTGACCTTGATGAAGCTCACGCGCTCGGTCCGATGTCTTACGATGTGGTCCTCACAAATCGCGGAAAACACATCGATCTTGAGGCTGACATCAAGCTTTCCCTCGCTCTCTGCTGCTTCAGATGCGGACAGGACTTTGAGCGGACGTTTGACACTCACCTCTCGCTCAAACTCGTCGAAGCTTCAAGCATCACATCCTCCGATGAAATCGTCCTCGACGAGGATGATCTCGACACAGTCACATACCAGGCACCCAATATCCCGATCGATGACCTCCTGCTCGAATCGGTCTATCTCGAACTCGACGGTCAGTGTCTCTGCAACGAAAATTGCAAAGGCATCTGCTTCAACTGTGGACAAAACCTCAACCTGGGGGATTGTTCATGCCCTAAATCGTAAGTTTTGACCCATCCGCGATCCTCACATCGCATCTGAGTCTTTTGTTTGTAATCTTTCTCTGTTTTGAGGAGTTTTAAAAATGGCAGTTCCTAAGAAACGCGTCAGTCATTCCCGTACCAATATGCGTCGTTCCATCAACGATCGCCTCACGGCTGTCCAGACAGTCCCGTGCCCCGAATGCGGCGAACCCAAACTTCCGCACCACGCTTGCCCCGATTGCAAGAAATACAAAGGTGCCCAGATCGACAAAGCGAAGTAATTCGTCCAGTCTGTAGTTTTTCAAAGGCCCTGGGTCACCCTCAGGGCTTTTTTTTTCATCGCCAACCCCTGCAAACGCGCCGATCAAAAGGATCTTTCCATGGGCAATTACAATCCAAACGCCATTGAACCGAAGTGGCAAAAATACTGGGATGACAACAAGACTTTCAAAGCTGAAGACAGCAGCTCAAAGCCCAAATACTACATCCTCGATATGTTCCCATACCCCTCCGGGCAAGGGCTTCATGTCGGTCACCCCGAAGGTTATACCGCAAGCGACATCATCGCGCGCTACAAGCGAATGAACGGCTTCAACGTCCTGCACCCCATCGGATGGGACGCTTTCGGACTCCCCGCAGAACAGTACGCCATCAAAACCGGCACGCACCCCCGCATCACCACCGAAGCAAACATCGCCAACTTCAAGCGACAGATCAAATCTCTCGGCTTCAGTTACGACTGGGACCGCGAAATCAACACCACTGACCCCAACTATTATAAATGGACACAGTGGATCTTCCTGCAGCTCTACAAACGCGGTCTCGCGTATGTCGCCGAAGCACCCGTCAACTGGTGTCCCGCCCTCGGCACCGTTCTCGCAAACGAAGAAGTCATCGACGGCAAATCCGAAGTCGGCGGCTATGAAGTCATCCGCAAACCCATGCGCCAGTGGATGCTCAAAATCACAGCTTATGCCGAACGCCTCCTCAACGACCTCGACGAACTCGACTGGCCTGAGCGCATCAAAGCCATGCAGCGCAACTGGATCGGACGCTCACTCGGCGCCGAAGTCGATTTCGAACTCGCACCCGAAACACCCGTCCACGGAAAAATCCGCGTCTTCACCACAAGACCTGACACGCTCTTCGGCGCTTCCTTCCTCGTCCTCTCCCCGGAACATCCACTCGTAAAAACTATCGTTTCCGCCGAACAGAAAGCAGCCGTCGAAGCTTACTGCGATGCCGCCGCCAAGAAATCAGACCTCGAGCGCACTGACCTCGCGAAAACCAAAACTGGCGTTTTCTCCGGCGCTTACGCAATCAACCCCGTAAACAATAACAAAACTCCAATCTGGATCGCCGACTATGTCCTCGCTTCATACGGCACCGGCGCCATCATGAGCGTACCCGCACACGACACGCGAGACTATGACTTCGCAAAAGCTTTCGATCTCCCCATCATCGAAGTCATCAGCGGCGGCGATATCTCAAAAGAAGCCTTCACTGGCGATGGCCTCCACGTCAATTCCGGCTTCCTCGACGGCCTCAATGTCCCCGACGGAAAAAAGAAAATGATCGAATGGCTCGAAGAACACCATCTCGGGCAGGCTTCCGTCAACTACAAGCTACGCGACTGGCTCTTCTCGCGACAGCGCTATTGGGGCGAACCATTCCCCATACTCTGGGACAAAAATCACCAGCATCATCCACTCCCCGAAGAACAGCTCCCGCTCATGCTCCCGGATGTCAAGAGCTACGCGCCATCTGGTACCGGCGAATCCCCGCTCGCGAACATCACCGACTGGCTCCACGTCGGCGACATGACACGCGAAACCAATACCATGCCGCAATGGGCCGGCTCATGCTGGTATTATCTCCGATATATCGACCCAAACAACGACAAAGCGCCTTTCAGCGAAGCGAACGAAAAATACTGGATGCCCGTCGATTTCTATATCGGAGGCGCAGAACACGCCGTGCTCCATCTCCTCTATGCACGCTTCTGGCACAAAGTCCTCTATGATATCGGCCTCGTACACACCAAAGAGCCTTTCAAAAAGCTCTTCAACCAAGGCATGATACTCGCCTATTCTTACAAAGATAAAAATGGCGCTTATGTCCATGTGGACAATGTTCAGAAAAATGGCGACGGCTCCGTTACTGACAAACGCACCGGCGAACCCCTCACCATGCAGATCGAAAAGATGTCCAAATCCCGTGGCAACGTCGTCAATCCAGATGATGTTGTCCGCGAACTCGGCGCAGACTCCCTCCGCCTCTATGAGATGTTCATGGGCCCGCTCGATCAGGTCAAACCTTGGGATACCGCTGGCGTCGCTGGCGTCAACCGCTTCCTCACAAAATGCTGGAAACTCCTCGTCTCCCCGGGGGATGAAGACAAACTCCATGAACGTGTCGCCGATATCCCGTGCGATTCAGAAACTGAGATGATCTGCCACCAGACCATCCGAAAAGTTGGCGAAGATATTGAAAATCTCAGCTTCAACACCGCCATCTCGCAGATGATGATCTTCATCAATCACCTCTCAAAGCTCGACAAAGTCCCCAAGGCTGCCGCCGAAACGCTCGTCCTCGTGCTCGCCCCCTACGCGCCGCACCTTGCAGAAGAGCTCTGGTCTATCCTCGGCCACAAGGACTGCGTCTCCCTCGCACAATGGCCCAAATATGATCCCGCAAAATGCGAGATCAACGTCATCAAGATTGCCGTCCAGGTCCTCGGAAAAATGCGCGGCACCGTCGAAATCGACAAAAATGCCCCCGAAGATGAACTCATCGAAGCTGCCAAAAAAATCCCGGCAGTCGCCCGGCAGCTCGAAGGCAAGACCATCCGCAAGACCATCGTCGTTCCCGGCCGCATCGTCAACTTTATTGCAAACTAATCATCCGTAACTGCGGAAAACTAAAATTGACGATGAACTCCCCATATCCAAATGATATCGGGGAGTTTTTTGTGCGCGGGCTATCGGCTATGCCGATACACCCCGCGCCAGCCGCTATCCCTGCGGGATACGCGGCTTTTTTTTTGGCGCCGCTATGTGCGCCAGATATCATCAAAAACTCTCCGTTTTGATCATATAGAACGTTTCAGCATGCTCACCAGTGTTGCTGTTTGTGCTTGCTGCCTTGCCCGCGCTGCCACCATTAGACTGCCACATTGCCTGTGAATCAACACCAGTTTGCGTGTTGTTATAGGCTTCATTCCATGTGCCATCACCACCCTTGTTGCCGTTTGCACGGTCTCTGGGTGCACTGACTGTTGTTTTAAAGTTCATAGAAGAATTAAACGCATTCGAGCGCGTAAAGCCACAGCCATCAAGGTGATCGATGGAATCGAAATTGACCTTTCGGTTGCAAACAAAGAAGTATCCATAGGCATGTCCGGCGAGACCACCGGCACCAGCACCACCGCCACCGCCTGCGCCGCCTGCGCCGCCTGCAGTACTTTTAATGCAATGCCGGTCGGTACCTGCCCAGTTTTGATCGCCCCAACCATGGGCTTTTCCTCCTTGCCCACCAGGGATACCCGCCTGACCGTTGGTGCCTAAGCCACCTTCAGCCGCTTCGATCGTGATCGTGGTATTACTGATGTCGAAGTATCCCTTGCCGTCCTTTGGGGATGTGAGCACGAGACCGATCGCAGAACCGCCAGTGCCGCCGGCTTTGCCACCGCGACCGCCACAGCCCCCGGCACCGCCAGAACCTGCATGCGCCCAGTGATCATCTGTGCCATTTCTATCATAGCAGCGGTAAATGCCGCCACCTCCACCACCGCCGCCACTCGAACCGTAATTGCCATTGGCGGCCTGAACGCTGTCTTTTGTTCCATTACTATAGGTCGCCATATATAAACTGGCATTGCTGTCAATATAAGGACGGATAGACAGCTGTGTGTTATCTCCACCCTTGCCGCCAAGACCGTTCTGTCCAGGTTTTCCTCTAGGCTGATTGGGATCGACACTGCTATCGTTGTTACATCCATTGCTTTTGTTTGCTGAACCAATATAAGCCCTTGAACCGCCATTTACCCCCAATCCAAATCTGCCATTTGGATTTTGCGCATAACTGCCACACCCATTTTTACAGCAATGGCTGGCACCACATCCACCTCGCGGCGTATCACCACTTGGGCATTTATACTCATAATAACTGGAATTGAAATTGCTATAAACTTTCCAACGACTATCCGAAAAATATCTCGACATACAGTTATTACTATTATAATTGGTGGTATGAGCCGTCCCCCCGCCATTGCCCATTCCCCAATAATCACCATTGACACCGTTGCGTTCACCTGGCCAGTTCTCATTCGATGCGAGTGTGGCGTCCTGAGTTACGCCTGCAGGTGCAGCGATATTCATTGTTGAATTGCTCAACGACAAATGTTCACAACCGGCTTTGCCGCAAGTTAATCCAATCAGCGTTGTACCTGTCAATTTGGCAAACAAATTATCCTCGACACTGAAACTAAAGTCAAAGTCGTTAAACCACAAAGACATTGGATAATTACTGTTGGATGGCCGTATCATCTCATATTTGTGCTCATTGAGTGCGTATGTTGCAGGATTCTCGTTTATGACATTTGTATAACTTGTATTCGATGTAGTGAGTATATATTCATACCCGGATTTTCCCTGGCCAGGCATCCAGGCATGTGTTCCATTACTCTCGGTATGCGAAAATCCACCAAAGACTCTGATAACTTCTTTAGGCGGATAGACTTCGCCAGGATACAAATAATTATTTGGCTCATAAGTTTTGTATTCGGGGTCATTTTGAAGGCGCTTCTGATATGCCGCAACATGCGCATTGTGGAAATCTTTATATGGTGACGCCTCTTTCAATGATGACGATACCTCTGTCGCAGTTTTAAGCCCAGGATTATATCGCTGTGAAGCGCCTGAAGTTGGCACTAAAATTCCCTCCTTACCCCATTTGGCGCTGCTATTATTGAGGTTGGCAACATCCTTGCTCACAATGATATCGTGATAGACTATCTGCTTGTTACTGGTGGTCATTCTGGCCTTTGTAAATGCCGCTCCAAGCGTGGCCACTGGATTGTTATTGCGTCCAGTATGGGAGTCATAACCATAGAATGCCGCATTCTGATATTTTTCGACAAATGTGGCATGGGCATTATCCCAATCAACACCATCACAGTTGGAATCAATGTTATCGCCATAGAAATCGAATTCACGTGCCTGATAGAGCTGCCGACAAACTTCGGCACCTTTTTTGTCATCACCTTCTACACAAACCTTAACACCCATCCGACAGATGCCCTTATTTGCATCAATCGTGCAGGCGGTAAATACATAATCTTCATCAATCAAGCCATTGCAGTTATCGTCCCTGTTATTACAGTTATCATCCTTATTGTCAAACTTATCAACCTTGCAAACCATCTGATAGACAGTCCCTGTGCCCTGTACAGCCCCCTGACATGCAACTGCCCCATCCTCTGTGCAAAGCGTATGTGCATTCGGTTCATAAACCGTACACTTTTCGCCAAGACCAAGTTTAGAACTGTCGTTGGCATCCGTGAGCTTATATGCAAAATTTTCGAGTTTGACATATACATCGCGACCATCTGGAGTATTGATGTCACAATCGTTGTCTATGCCGTCGCAGATTTCGGGATTACCCGGGAAGCGAGATGCCATCGTATCATCACAATCGTCGATTATTGTAGAATACAAAGTCTCAGAAGCGAGCTCGGCTCGATCCCAATAGGATTTGACATTTGTATCTGTGCCCGGCATGGCATAACAGACGTCTTCGGCTGATTTACAGCAAAAATGCATTGCCTGACGATTAATCACACCATGACCATCCTGATCGGCATCCAATGTAAACATGAGACCGTCTTCTGTCATTTCAAATTCATCGTCATGATAGTCAAAGAGCTTTGTTTCACAACCGTTTGAAACGTCGCCGTCACAATCGGCATAGCCCTGTTCACAGAAATCGTCACACGTAAATTTATAGGTTTCTTCAATTTTGCTAGGAGAACTGTCATCAAGTTCGAGATCGCCGTTATGAAGGACACAGCGTCTGTCGATATGGACAGCGTTGGGATCGACTTTGCATGTCGCATCATGGGCATCGCTGTTACAGGTATCGCAGTTATCGGGAGTACCAATCTGTTCGAGATAATCGATTCTGCCGTTACAGTTATCGTCAGTATAGACATCAGTACATGCAGCCGGACTGAGTTCTTTTTTATAATAGATATCGCTGCGCATATCATCGCAATCAAAGCCGTTTAGCGGACATGCACCATATCCCTGACCATCGCCATCCATATCCAGACAGGCGCTGCATGTTCCTGCCCCGGGCATACAGAACGATGCATCCATGCCTGGCTTCTGGGTACAGGTAAATCCTATGGGACAGGTTTCGTTGAACGAACAGCGCGGCAAACATTGCCCGACGATACAGGCTTCATCCGCGCCGCATTCTGAGCTGCTTGCACACTTTTGACAGAATGATTTCGAGTAGTCGATTTCCGTGACATCATTCGGCCGGCATAATGATGCGAATGGCGCTGTAGCCATCTCAGCTTCATTTAAGAACTTATGAAGTGGCAGGGCTGTCTGCTCTATCCCATTTTCATCCTTTGGGGGATAAGGAGAATCACCGATCAACATGACCTGACATTCAAATTTCTGGTTGCCATCTGAGATATTATCACAGATGCTGACATCTCGCGTACAATCCTGCGCACAGATGCCATTCCCTTCGGGAATTCTGCTATCGATCAGAGACACCGGAATGAGATCGACATCTTTGAGACCCAGGCTTGAAACAGACATCGTTCTGGATGTCGAAATCTCAAAAACGCAGATACCACGAGCACAATCGGAGTTTGTTGTACACAATTGCCAGAGCAGGGTGTTTTTTTCACTTCCCGGTTCTGTACAATTCCCATCCCGGCATGTCCATCCGACTGGGCAAGCCTCATAAGTATTTTGATCTGTGCATCGATACGACTTATCTTCGCTGCAAGAACCTGGGTTGCATGTGACATCCTCTTGGATGACACATGATCCATCCTTGCACGTTTCGAGTGATCCGCACGAAACCCATGTGCCGCCTTCACATCGTTTGGTATTGTCACCATTACATGAACCGGCCGTGCATTCCGGGCTGAGCCCTTCGATACAATATCCCAGATGGCATCCATAGCCGGGATCGCAGGATGCCCAATGGCCGGTGTCATCACAATAAGTTATATCATCCTTGCAAAGGATGCCCTCACAAACTGTGGGATCTACAGGTTGGCATACACCAGCCCGACAGATTTCGTCGTTCGGGCAGGCCGGATAGCATTCATCCAGGCCAATGCAGGTACCAGCGGCGCATTTTTGAGTTTCTGAGTCACAAGACGGCACACACTCATCTTTATTATAACATTGTCCTTGAACGCATTTTTCCGATTCTTCATCGCACGCTGGCAAGCATGCGTTGATATCGACACATTCGCCCTGATAGTTTTTTTGATCAGGACCACATTTGCCATCAGAAACAGACGGCTCTTCGTTACAGCCGCAAAACAACAATGCAGCTGAAAGAATATATATCTTTCGTTGGTTCATATCTTTATCCTTGGGTTAGGTCAGGGGCGTTGCGGGGCTATGCCCCGCAGAGGGGGTAGCGGCGTATTTGCAAAGCAAATAGCCGCGCAGGGGGACACCTCCCCCCACACACAATAAAAATTACAAACTCACACAAGCTGACGAATTGGGATACAGATCGTGGTATGTATATTTAACTTGCAGTTTAATATCTTCCACTTTGTCCCAGTCAATTTTACTATTCTCGCTGATCTGTGTATCGATGAGGACTGTATAAGATGTCGCAAACGGTTTGCCAGCCAGCGAAATATTAGTTTCGCCGTATTCACCGATACCAGCAATGGGAGAAATTTTAGTAGGCTCTACGACAAATGAAGAATACTTGCCATAGGAAGTTTTGGGCCCAAGCGTGGCCACGAGCGGCTCGATATTGGGCTGGCAGGAGACAACCTGTGTCTGGCCATCATAAAACACCGTAATCGTCGGATGGACATTCGAACCAGCCCCTTCCTTGATAATATTATCTCCGACAATCTGAACAGCAATGCTGTCGATCTTGGCGTTACAGGTGGTTGCAAGGTTCATGCTCTTGTCGATGGTGACGGCGAATGTTCCCGAACGCAGGTCAAGACCTTTGTTGACGATATCGCGCACCTTCTTCTCAACCGTATAGCGCGTGAGTGAATTGATGGGGATATTTCCCTTTGCAATGACGCTCTGGAAGCGTTCCGCCATCGTCATGCCGGGAACATCCTGCGTGATTCCCATCATTTCGCGCGCCGAGATTTCAACCGTGGCCACATTGGGTGCGCCTGCTCCGCAGCTGGCAACGACGGTATCGACTTGATCTATAATCTTATCGAGATCATTCGTGCTGCGTGCGAGATAAGTCGCGCGTCGCAGATCTACGAACGGACGCACTGCAAGATATTCAACGGCCGAAAGATAATCGTAGATGCGCTCTTTCGCGAGCTCGATCTTGGATTCGACGGTCTCAAGGTCGCTGGCAAATGCGAAGATGGTGGCCGGTGCCGCATACAAATTGTTGATTTCGGAGAGTCTTGCCGTGGCAGCATCGTACTGAGACTGAAGCATCATCGCGCGCTGGACGACCGAATAATAATGTTTGAGCGCGTTATCGGCATAGAGCTGCGCCTTGAGAATGTTTTCTCGTTTGACGAGCAAATCCTGGGCAAGCTTCAGATATTCACTGCGGCGGAAATCGAGATCCTGAAGATCGCGTTGATAAGCATCGTTCACTTCAAAGAGTTCGCGCAACGTATCGTTGACCTCGTCAAGGGTATCGATGGCATTCTGTTCCGACAGTATATACTGATCAAGACCCTGTACATACCATTCGGTCACAAGTGTACAGCCTTTGGCTTCAGGACATGAGACCTCTGAATAGATATCTTTAAGCTCTTCTTTGGCGTTGGAGCAGTCACAAGTCACAATCGGATGACATTCATCTTCGCTCGCTTCCTTGCACGATTTTTCATCGTTAAATTTCTCAAACACACTGAGCGATTTCTGAAGATCCAATTCCAGTTTCTGAAGCTCAAGATCATTATTCAGCTCCACTGCTGTCCCACAACTTTTCAGAACAGCGCAAGCTGAGGATTCACAATAGGTTCAGTCATCTTAGGTATGAGGTAATCGTCGAGAATTTCGTTTGAGAACAAATTAATACGTATCCAATTCAGAATTTCACGCATTG
>JAFUEE010000083.1 GCA_017464085.1 Pseudomonadota bacterium | reverse complement strand
CCGCTTTTGTTTTAGGTTTGGGAAGCGGCTCGATGAGCCGCTTTTGTTTTAGGTTTGGGAAGCGGCTCGATGAGCCGCTTTTGTTTCAGGTTGCAGGTTTCATCATTTCGGGCACGATCTCGTGCATGGCCTGCCTGACAGCCGCGTTGTCCTGGCTGTCTCTGAATGGCTTGAGTTTTTCGATGGCGGCGGTGATTTCCTTGAGGTCGACGGGTTTGAGTTTGCCGACATAGATTTTGGGGTGTCCGGTCCTGTCCATTTTTTCGGCATCGAAGCCGAGTTCTTCGAAGAGCTTTTCGCCGGGCCTTGTGCCGGAGAAAACGATGGGGATATCCTGTTCAGTTTTTCCGCTGAGCTTGATGAGGTCTTTCGCGAGGTCTACGATCTTGACGGGCTTGCCCATGTCGAGGACGAAGATTTCGCCATTTTGCCCCATGGTTCCGGCCTGCATGACGAGCTGGCTTGCTTCGGGTATGGTCATGAAATAGCGGACCATGTCGGGGTGTGTGACAGTGATGGGGCCGCCTGCGCTGATCTGTGATTTGAAAAGCGGGAGGACGCTGCCAGTGGAGCCGAGGACATTGCCGAAGCGTACAGCGCAGAAGCGTGTTTTTCCGAGCGAGGACATGCCCTGGATATAGAGCTCGGCGATGCGCTTGCTGGTGCCCATGACGCTTGTGGGATTGACGGCCTTGTCGGTGGAGATCATGACGAAAGCGTTGCAGTTGTGCGCGACTGCGCAGTTTGCGATTGTCATTGTGCCTTCGACGTTGTTTCGGATGGCCTCCCCGGGGTTGTATTCGAGCATGGGGACGTGTTTGTAAGCGGCGGCGTGGAAGATGACTTCAGGGGAGCACTCGTCAAAGATTTCGTTCATCCTGGATTCGTCGCAGATGTCTGCCAAGCGAGGGACGATTTTGGTGTTTCCGGCCTTGTCGCGAAGCTCGCGTTCGATCTCGTAGAGGAAGAGTTCGCAGCGTTCGAGGAGGACGAGTTCGGCGGGTTCAAAAGCGAGTACCTGCCGGCAGATTTCGCTTCCGATGGAGCCACCGGCGCCTGAGATGAGGATGCGGCGTCCATGCAGGAATTTGGAGATTTCGTCTTTGTCGAGCTGAATGGGATCTCTGTGCAGGAGGTCTTCGACTGAAATCTCGCGGAGCTGACCGATGTTGAACGCGCCTGAGAGGATGTCGTTCATGCAAGGGACGAGGCGTGTCTTGATGGTGCTCCCTGCGCAGGCATCGAGGATTGCGGAGAGATTTCGTGGATCAGCCTCATTTTGCGTGATGATGGCCTGTGTGGCTTGTTTTTCTTTGGCGATGTCGGGAAGTTTCTGGATGTCGCTGTAAATCGGGATGCCAGCGATCTGTCTGCCCTCGTCCGAGCGGTTGTCTGAAATGATGGCGACGATATCGAGTCCGATCTGAGGGTTAAGGCGGATGGAATCGAGGACCTGCTTGACGTTGATGCCCGTGCCGATGAGGATTGCTTTCTCATGGGCGGTGGAGTCTGCATTGTTTTGCCTG
This sequence comes from Pseudomonadota bacterium, assembly GCA_017464085.1. Classification (GTDB taxonomy): domain Bacteria; phylum Myxococcota_A; class Bradymonadia; order UBA4248; family UBA4248; genus UBA4248. The sequence goes on along the minus strand of JAFUEE010000083.1, from coordinate 81,316 downwards.
ATTTCGGATTCGTATTTCATGCGCCGTATGGTTCGCGCGCTGACGCAAGCGAGGACTGCGAAGCAGAAGTTGATGCAGATGACGCCCCATGGGAGAATGCCGTTGCTCAGAACGGGATAGGTTTCCGCGAGCGCGCCGCACAGGATGCGTTCGAGACAGAAAGGAATCTGCGCGACGAGCAGAGCGATGATGATTTTCTTGACATCAGTGATGGAGACGAAGCGCCAGGCGCCACGCGTGGCACCGAAGCATTTCATGGCCAGCCATTCGACAAGTACGATGAATGGCAGGTGCATGAGCATGCGCATGGACCATTGCATGTTGAAAGCGAAATCGAGCCTGGCCAGGAAGGCTGCGACAAAAGCGAGTATGATGCAGACGATGTCTGCACAGAAGCGCAGGATGGTGTTTTTAGTTGGGCGCGTTCTTTGGGTGCTCATGAGGATACCGTTATGCCGTGCAAACGGAGTCATAGCCGCTGATGGGGCTGGATATTTGTGGAAAATGCGGTGTTTTATGCCCGCGCGCTTGAGATGTTTTGTGTCTGCATGCGCGGATATGCCATCTGGAATTGCCCGTCAGAGAGCGTTGCGGCTGCTGGGCAGGCGTGAGCGATGATCCGCGCGCAGAGTGATGGCTGCGTCTGCTATTTGGTCAGAGCTTTCCTGAGGCACTCGCAGACGTGATCTTGGTCATTGGGCTGCAGTGAGCTTCCTGACGGCAGGCAGAGTGCTTTGTTGAAGATATTTTCGCAGACGCTTCCGCCCACGCATTCGGCATTTTCGTAGACCGGCTGCATGTGCATGGGTTTCCATGCCCATCTGGACTCGATGTTTTCGGCTTCCAGAGCGAGTCTGATATCTTCGGGGGATTTGCGAATTTTCTTCGGATCGATCGTGATGACCGTGAGCCATTTGTTAGAGACGGCGCCTTTGGGTTCGGGCATGAAGCCGATGCCGTCGATGTCGGAGAGCTGCCTGACATATTCGTCAAATATCTCGCGTCTCGCTTCGATGCGCTGTTCAAGTGTCTGCATCTGCCCGCAGCCGACAGCCGCGAGCAGATTGCTGAGCCTGTAGTTGTAGCCGATCGTGACGTGATGGTAGAAAGGCTTTGGCTCGCGTGCCTGAGTGGCGAGATATCGCGCGCGTTTGACGATGGCCTCGTCGTCAGAGATGAGCGCGCCACCGCCGGATGTGGTGATAATCTTGTTGCCGTTGAACGAGAAACCGCTGACTTTTCCAAAAGTGCCGCAGAGTTTTCCATCTCTTTTGGAACCAAGCGCCTCAGCGCTGTCTTCGAGAAGCGGGATGTGATATTTGTCGAGGATCGGGAGGATGCGCGCATAATCTGCGCTGATGCCGTACAGGTCGACAACGATGACGGCTTTTGGGAGTTTTCCGAGTTTTTCGTCTTCGGAGAGTTTTTGTTCGAGCAGTGCGGGATCCATCTGCCAGCTGTCCGCTTCAGAGTCGATGAAGACAGGTTCTGCGCCGCAATATCGGATGATGTTGCATGAAGCGCTGAACGTGAAGTCAGAGCAGTAGACGCGATCGCCTGGACCGACACCCAGCGTGAGAAGGCCGAGATGAAGCGCGCTCGTGCCTGAACAGAGCGCGCAGACGTGACGGTTGAGATAACCGCCGAGTTCCTGTTCAAATCGGTCCACGAACGGCCCGAGCGGGGCGATCCAGTTGGAGGCAAATGCGTCCAGGACAAACGCTGTCTCTGTGCCGTTCATGTGCGGCGGGGATAAAAATATTCGATTTGACATGATCATTTCCTCTTTGATTGCAGCGGGCTAATGAACTCCAAAACATTTTTATTGCAATGGGCTAACAAGCCTCAAAACATCTCGTATATAGCACTAAAATTTCCGATAGAATAATGCAAGTTCAGTTTTAATCCGATTTTGAGTCACTATGCCTGCCCCTTGGGTTAAGGGAAAGTCGATGGTGCGGCCCTTGACGCCCCAGGTCTTTTTTCGGAGCCCCTTTCCCCCTGTCATTTTCCCAATGAGGGCTTGGTGCGTCTTTGTGGGGGCATCGTCGCCATGGCGAAACGTCAAAAACTGTTTTGGGAAAGTCTGATTAATTGGCCCCTAACCCCCGGCCCCTTTCCCCGATGGGGCAAGGGGAGCGGATTTGCGCGATATCATGATTGAAGATTATGCAATTGTTCAGAGTTTCCTTTGGGGGCATCGTCGCCATGGCGAAACGTCAAAAACTGTTTTTTTGAGCATCGTCGCCATGACGAAACGTCAAAAACTGTTTTTTTGAGCATCGTCGCCATGACGAAACGTCAAAAACTGTTTTTTTGAGCATCGTCGCCATGACGAAACGTCAAAAACTGTTTTTCGGTCATCGTCACCATGACGAAACGTCAAAAACTGTTTTTTGAGCATCGTCACCATGACGATTCATCAAAAATCGTATTTTTGAAATCGTCATCAAGGAAAATTGCAAATTGCGAAATTTTATGCAAATGATTCTTTGGAAATCATCGAAAATAGCCTTTTTGAGGCGTTTTAAAAATGACGATGCGTTCTTTTGAGATTTTTTGAAATCGTCATTTGTAAAAATGACAAAATTTTGAATTTTATTCGTTCGTCATGTGAAACATTTCTTTGCGGTTCATGGGGGAGGTTTGGGCAGGCAGGGCATGGGGCTGTTTCGGCAAGAAACTATTTTGCGGGTTACTGTTCAGCCAGGCGTGGCATTATTCAGCCATCGCAGGCTCCACCTGCTTCATTCGACAATAGAGCCATGCCATGCATTTAAGGAAAGTCTGATTAAGTGGCCCCTAACCCCCGGCCCCTTTCCCCGATGGGGCAAGGGGAGCGGATTTGCGCGATATCATGATTGAAGATTATGCAATTGTTCAGAGTTTCCTTAAGGAAGGTCTGAACAATTGCCGTTTTTTGGACAATAGTATTTCAGACGCATAAGTTTTGTGCGGGCGAGACGCCCGCATCCCCAGGAGGTTTTCGAATTATTCAGAGCTTCCTTAAAAATCAAAACCAGAAGCTTTATCATGCTCACTACAGCCTGTTGCCTGTTGCCTGCGCGCAAAAAATCTCAATACATCAGAAAACGCCTATGGGGGTGAAGCGTTACATTTTTGGTTGGCGGTCTGTGATAATCCTTTTTTTTATGTCTTTTTTTTTGCTATGTTATGAAGCCTGTAAGGCGTTTCTGCGGTCTGAATAAAGGCCGTCTGGCGTTCTTTGTGGCTCTAAACGGTTGTGTATGCATGAAGCGGGGTCTTGGATGTCGGTACATGGGCGGCGCGGATTTACACTGATAGAATTGACGGCAGTCATCGCCATTATTTCGATTTTAGCGAGCGTGGCGGTCGTTGCATATCGCAATGTCCGTGCGATTGAATATGACCGGGAGGCCGTGGCGACGGTGGCTGAGATTTCGCTGCGCGCGACGCAGATGATCAGTGACTGGGGGCTTGGGGATGGTGATTTCGCTGTCCAGGCGCAGGTGCTGTCGTGGAATCCTGCAACGCTGAGTGAGGGGACAGCCGAGGTGATGCAGGCTGGCGGCGCCTGGGATGCACTTGGCCTTCGCATAGACGGCACTCACCATTGGCAGTATCAGGTGTGTTTTGGCAATATGTTGCAAGATAATGGCGGCGCCAATGTCGAAGGCATACTCGTGACTGCGCGTTCGACGATCAATGGCAGGCGCCGGGTTGTCGTGTACGGGTCTGGCATGGAGTCGCCGATCATCGATCCCCAGACACTTCCTGAGGGCGTTCTCGTTTCGACTTGTCCTGTCTGGACGCATGATAACGGCTGCGTGAACAATTGATGATTTTCGGGGATGAGATATGAATGATCGCGGATTTACATTGATCGAGCTGATGGTCGTTGTCGCCATTATCGCTATTCTGGCATCGACTGCTGTGCCTGTATATCAAGGCTATATCACCAGTGCGGCAAGTGCGGAAGCTGCGGCAACGCTCGCGGATATTTCAGCAAAGGAAGAGGCATACCGCGGCGCATGGGGCAATTACATTCTGACAAATGACGGATACGTGAATAACCGCCCCTTGAGCGACAAGTCAGTTCAGACCATGGCTGCCAATAATTCAGGCTGGACGCGTCTGGGCTATGCGCAACACACGGATGAGCAAGGCGGTCTGTTCGGCGGTCCTGTCTATTATAGATATGAGGTAATCTCCAGCGCCAATAATAACCCTGGCATCGCTGCCTTTGCGGACAACTATACGGTTTGCGCGCAGCGCAGAGTGGACGACACCCATTATGAGACAGTCAAGATGAGCAATTTTAATCGCCGTTCACTGATCACGCAGCCTGTTCAGAATTGCACGGCGATCAATCCGGCTGCGAATTGATTTTTTCGGGGGGAGGCCCCCGCGCGGCTTTCGGCTTTGCCGATACGCCGCTCCCCCGCGCGGCTTTCGGCTTTGCCGATACGCCGCGCATGAGCATCACAGAAGGCAATCTGGCGATAGAAAATTTGTGCGCGCTTGATTCTGTGTGATGTTATCACTAAATATGTCCGTCTTTTTTAAAGGCAGATGAAGCCACTGCGCTGGCTGTGTGTCGGGCATTCACAAGACTGTCAGCAGACCATCTTGCCCGGATTATTTTTAGCTCTGTTCAACAAGCGTGGATATGGTTCCAAAATGCCATGTAGTATCGGCAATCAAGCATCGATAGTCTTTCCGCATAAAAGCTATTGCCCTTATCGTGCTCACTACTGCCTATCATCTATTGCCTACTGCCTTGCATTTCATATCCACAGACGCTGAACACAGCCTTTTTTCTTACTGGAGGATACGATGAAACAAATTCCCCAATTCAGTATCGCATTTTGCGTTGCAGCCATACTGTGTGCAGGCTTGAGCGCGTGCGGTGATGAGACCCCGGTGAGTTCGCGTGCGCAGGTCAATGAGGCATGCGGCGAGGACAAGCCGTGCGCGGATGGGCTTGTGTGCAGTGCCGAGGGCAAATGCATCGTTCATCAGGCACAGCTCGGGGAGGCTTGCAGTGCTGCGGTTGCTTGCGCGGACGGTCTGGAATGCGGTGCCGAGGGCAAATGCGTCGAAAAGAGCGGTTCTGCGGATGAAAAGGCACTGCTCGGAGAGGACTGCGGCTCGGACAAGTCGTGCGCAGACGGACTGGAATGCGGCGCCGAAGGCAAATGCGTTGAAAAAACATCAGATCCCGGCCCCGGCCCGAACGAAGATCCCTGCGCGACGGCCAATTGCCCGGATGGCAAGGCTTGCCTTGCTGGGCGTTGCTATGACGAAGCCTGCATCGTGGATGGCGCAGAAATGGTCTGTGACAGCGGCAAGATGTGCTCAAAAGGTGAATGTGTCGATGACGGCTGCCAGGACAAGACATGTGATGAGGGCGAAGTCTGCTCGAAAGGCGTCTGCGAAGATGCGGTCTGCCTTCAGAATGCGATCGTCTGCAATAACGGCGCGACATGCGTCAAGGGCGCATGCGTGGACAACGAGTGCTTGAGCCAGACATGTGGGGACGGGCTTGTTTGTTCCAAGGGCGACTGCGTCTTTCCTGCATGTGTCGGCAAGGCTGCTTGCGATCCCGGCAAGACATGCAATGAAGCTGGCGACTGCGCATTTTCGGAAGCGCCTGCGCTCAAGGCGGAAGCGGATAAGCTCGAGACTGATGAAAATGGCGGTTCTGCAATCATTTCCCTGTCGCTCAACAATCCGCCTTCAAAAGATGTCACCATTCAGTGCGCGCTTGCGCCGGAAGATGCATCAAGCGAAGCGGCCGTGAGCTGCGAATCGGTGCGTTTCGATTCTTCTAATTATTCTGCCGTGCAGATGATTCATGTCGTGGGCTTGCCCGACAATGTGATCGATGCGGACCAGAAATACACGCTGACGCTCACGACGGTCTCTGAAGATCCGGAGTTCAATGGCCTTTCACAGTCGATAGAAATGGTCAATAAGAATGTCGATACGGTCGGCGTGAAGATCGAGGCTGACAACCTGCAGACGACAGAATCTGGCGGAAGCGCGTCATTCAGCGCAGTCCTCAAGGCCAAGCCTGCGTCAGATGTCACGTTTGTCGTGTCGACGAGCAATGCGGCATACGGCGTGATTGATGGCGCGGTGGAGAACAAGCTTACGGTCACATTTACGCCGGAAAACTGGGATACGCCCCAGGAAATCAAAGTCGTCGGCGTGGATGATGAAGAAAATCCGAATGCTGAGGAACACAAGTATCAGGTTACTTTTGAAAAGACAGTTTCGGAGGATGAGGCATACAATGGGCTGGATATCGCGCCGATCGATGTTCTGAATCTCGACAACGATATTGCGGATGTATTTGTGAGCCTCTCTGAACTCGTGACCGAAGAAAATGCGCATGATCCGGTGAATATCAATGTGCGTCTTGGTCTTGCGCCTCAGGCAAAAGTCAATTTCTCTGTGATGCTGCTCGAATCGAAGGATTCCAGCAAGGTCACGGATGAGGCTGTTCTGATTTCTGAAGAGGAGTTTTCGTTGGACAAGGATTCCTATAAAGAGGGCAGGACGATTTCGATTCAGGGCGTGGACGATCATATCATTGATGGCGATCAGGATTATTTTGTTCGTCTTCGCGTGAGCTCCAATGATGACGATTACAACAAGGTCGGTGACAAATGGATTCCGGCAAAAAGCATCGATAAAAATATCGCCGGCCTTCTGATGTCCGCCTCTGACACATCCGTGTCTGAAGATATGTCAACGGTCGATATATCGGTTTCTCTGACGTCGATACCGGCATCTGATGTTTCGCTTGCGGTATCTTCGAGCGATTTGAGCGAGCTGACGGTGACGCCGGACAGTTTGACGTTTACGCCGGAAAATTGGAATACGCCTCAGGTCGTCAAGGCTCGTGGGGAGGACGATCAGATCGTGGATGGCGATATCGTGTCGAAGGTATCGTTCAAGGCGTCTTCGGAGGACAAGAACTTTGATGCGCTCGAGGATGCGATTGAAATCACGACGCTGGACAATGATGTGGCGATGATTGTCGTTGCTGACAAGGGCGTCTCAGTTGCTGAAAATAGCGGGGAAGTGATTTCGCTCACGGTCTCCCTTTCGGCGGCGCCCGATGCGCCTGTGAATGTCGTGATGAAATCGTCCGATGAGTCGGAAATCAAGATCCTGGGCTCGAGTTCGCTGGCGTTTACCGAGGAGAACTGGCATACGCCGCAGACAGTCCAGCTCAAGGTGCAGGATGACAATATTGCGGACGGCACGCAGGTCGCGCATATCGAGTTTATGTCGGCCTCGAAGGACAAGATTTTTGACGGCCTCAAGGCGTCGTCTTCGCACTATTATATCTTCGACAATGAATCAGCCACGGTGACGCTTTCTGCGCTGAAGACGACATTCACTCCGGGGGACGCGGAGACGACGATGAGCGTTGTGCTGAGTTCGATGCCTCTTGGCGACGTGACAGTTTCCCTGATGACGACGAACAGCGATTTGGCTGGTCTGGCTCAAAATGAGCTGAAGTTCACAACGGCTAACTGGAACGTGCCGCAGACTGTGAAGGTGACTGGCGATATCAATGCCGCGAAAGCAGCCAAATCGGTGGAGACGATTTCCGCAGTGGCGACTGGCGCGGGCATTTACAACAATGTCAAGAGCAATGACCTCGCGATGACAATCTATGCCTTTGTTGGCTCGAAGGAATTTTCATACAAGGGAAGCGCTGAAAAGGTGACGCTGTTGCCCGGCTCGTATAAGCTTCAGGTCTGGGGGGCTTCGGGCGGCGCGAACGGCGCGAACATTTCCGGCTCGAATCCCGGTGGTGCGGGTGGTTTTTCAGAAGGCACGGTCACGCTGAGCAAGACGACTGACCTGTTTGTGTATGTCGGCGGCCAGGGGGCCGTCTATGAGGGTGGCTTTAACGGCGGCCAGCCGTCGAACGGTTATGGTCATACCTCAGCGGGCGGCGGCGCGACGGATATACGAATCGGAACCGATTCGCTGTATGCGCGCGTGATCGTCGCCGGTGGCGGCGGCGGCAGCACGGGGTATTGCGTGGACATGCCGGGCGCGTGCGGCGGCGGCCTGACGGGATGCACGGCGATGAACTATAATGGGATTGCCCCGACAGGCGGCACGCTGACCGGCCCCGGCGTCGGTGCGCAGACGGGCACGTTTGGGGCGGCAAATTCGACGCAGAATCACGGCGGCGGCGGCGGTGGCGGCTGGTATGGCGGCGGCAGCGGCAAAGGCGGGACGTGCGACGGCCCCGGCGCAGGCGGCTCTGGCTGGGTCTATACCGAAGAGAACTATGCGAAGTGGAGCGAAACGCCCGAAGGCAAGAGCGGGCAGTGGAAGCTCGACAGCAGCTACTATCTGACTTCGTCCAGGACTGTGGCTGGCAATCTGTCGATTCCGGCGCCTGGGGCGGGAAATGAAATCGGCCATGTCGGCAATGGGTATGCCCGCATTACGCTCGCGGAGTAATCTGAACAAGGACGCGACGGATGAGCCGATCGGGGATGCCCGCATTACGCTCGCGGAGTAATCGATAAGAAAAAGGGCCGCTCTCTTTTACGCCAATGGAAAGCGGCCGCCGCACTGGAAAAAAAGACAGTTCTTGGGAGCCATATTCACGCACTGTGGATATGGCTTTTTTGATTTTGGATGTGTGTCAGTTTGTTGTCGCATGGATGCGCCGTGAAATATGATGTTTTTCGCAGGATTTGATTCTGATGAAAATTGTATGTAAAAGCACACTGCATTTTTTGTGTGTATCGGGAGAGTCTGTGGAGACTAGCCCATGGCTCTATTGAGGAGGAGAGATGAAAAGATCCCGTCAGCTCAGTATTTTGGCATTTTGCACGGTAGCCGCGCTTGGTATCGGCATGACTTCGTGCGGTGATGAGACGCCGTCAGTGACAAGGCCCAAACTCGGTGATGCGTGCAGCGCGGACAATCCGTGTGATACTGGCCTCAAGTGCGGTGACGATGGCAAGTGTGTCGAGGGCGCGGCACAGCTCGGGGAGGCCTGCGGCGCTGCGGTTGTTTGCGCGGACGGTCTGGAATGCGGTGCCGAGGGCAAATGCGTCGAAAAGAGCGGGTCTGCGGACGAAAAGGCACTGCTCGGAGAGGACTGCGGCGCGGACAAGTCGTGCGCAGACGGACTGGAATGCGGCGCCGAAGGCAAATGCGTTGAAAAAACAGCAGATCCCGGCCCCGGCCCGAACGAAGACCCCTGCGCGACGGCCAATTGCCCGGATGGCAAGGCTTGCCTTGCTGGGCGTTGCTATGACGAGGCCTGCATCGTGGATGGCGCAGAAATGGTCTGTGACAGCGGCAAGATGTGTTCAAAAGGCGAATGCGTCGATGACGGCTGCCAGGACAAGACATGTGATGAGGGCGAAGTCTGCTCGAAAGGCGTCTGCGAAGATGCGGTCTGCCTTCAGAATGCGATCGTCTGCAATAACGGCGCGACATGCGTCAAGGGCAACTGCGTGGACAACGAGTGCTTGAGCCAGACCTGCGACGCAGGCCTGACGTGCTCCAAGGGCGACTGCGTCTTTCCTGCATGTGTCGGCAAGGCTGCTTGCGATCCCGGCAAGACATGCAATGAAGCTGGCGAATGTGTATTCGGCGAAGCGCCGGCGCTCAATGCGACGCCTGATACGACCGAGACCGATGAAAATGGCGGTTCTGCGGCAATCGCTCTGACTTTGAACAACCCGCCCTCGAAAGAGGTTTCTGTCAAATGCGTCCTCTCCCCGGAAGATGCGGCGGACGAGGTCGAAGTGAGCTGTGACGGCATTTTGTTTGATGCCTCGAATTATGGTGAAGCTCAGGCTGTTCATGTGACCGGGATTCCTGACAATGTCATCGATGAAGATGTCAAATATTCTCTGACGATCACGACGGTTTCCGAAGATCCGGAATTTAACGGCCTCGAAAAAGTGATCGAGATGGTCAACAAGAATGTCGATACGGTCGGCGTGAACGTGACAGCCCCCGAGCGCCTCACGACGACGGAGTCGGGCGGCAGCGAGTCGTTCAGCGTCGTCCTCAAGGCAAAGCCTGCCTCAGATGTGACCATCGTCGTCTCGACGAGCAACGCGGAATATGGGGAAATCGAAGGCGCGGTGGAGAACAAGCTCACGATCACATTTACGCCGGAGAACTGGAATACGCCGCAGGAAATCAAGGTCGTCGGCAAAGATGATACTGGGGAGCAGAATGAAACAGAGCACGTCTATCAGGTCATCTTTGAAAATACGGTCTCAGAGGATGTGAATTACAATGGCCTTGAGATCAAGCCGATCGACGTGATCAATCTTGACAACGATATCGCCGATGCGTTCCTTTCGAGCGATAAAATCGAGACGCTGGAAAATGGCGATGCCGTCGATGTGGTGGTGCGCCTCGGTCTGGCGCCGAAAAAAGATGTCGAGGTCTCTGCGGTCGTCTTTACAACGAAGGATGCGGATGAAGAGAGCAAGGAAGCTGTTGTCGTTGGGGAATCGAAGTTTGTGTTCAACAGCACGAACTTTAAGGAAGGCCATGTCATCTTGATCAAGGGCCAGATGGACAACAGGATCGACGGTGACCAGGATTACTTCGTGCGCCTGCGCTTTGGTTCGGATGACAGCCAGTATAAAGACCTGCAGTACAAGTGGATCGAGGGCAAGAACATCGATACGGACGAAGCCGGGCTCAAATTTGATTATGAGGGCCTGAAAGTCTCCGAAAACGGAGACTCTGTGAACATCGGTGTGACGCTTGCGTCGATTCCGACAGGCGATGTGACCGTGTCTGTCGCGTCGAGCAACAAGCGCGAAGTCATGGTCGAGCCGGCGACACTCACGTTTACGCCCGAGACCTGGAACGTGCCTCAGACCGTGACGGCGACCGGCATGGACGATGTGGTGATCGATGGCGATCAGACCGTTCCTGTGAACTTCAAGCTCGCTTCTGAAGACAGCCATTTCAACGCGCAGGAAGCCAAGCTCGATATCGTCAATGCAGACAATGATGTGGCCGCGATTGTCGTGGCATCGACAGGTGCGGAGATTCTCGAGAGCAGCAATGCGACGGTCGAGTTCAAGGTCATGCTTTCGGCGCAGCCTCAGCATGGCGTCGATGTCAAGCTCAAATCGCCTGACGAGTCTGAGCTGAAGATTCTGGGACAGTCGATGCTCGTCTTTACGGAAGAGAACTGGAACGTTCCGCAGACCGTGATTCTTCAGGTCGTGGATGACAATGTGGCTGACGGCACGCAGACCGTGCGCATCGAGCTGTCGAGCATTTCCGAAGACCCCGATTTCGATGGCCTGAAGGCGCAGACACAGGATTACAACATTCTGGATAACGAGTCGGCATCTGTGACGCTGACGGCGGCCAAGACGACGCTCGTTCCGGGCGACTACAGCACGTCAGTTTCTGTTTCGCTGAGCGCGCCGCCGATCAGTGACGTGGTCGTGACGCTTGCGACGACGAATGCCGAAACGGCTGCACTGAGCAATAAGACGCTGACGTTCACGACAGAGAACTGGAATACGCCGCAGTCCGTGACCCTGACGGATGCCAATCCGCAGAAGGCGAAATCGGCCAAGAGCGTGGAGACAATCTCTGCAGTGGCCGCTGGCGAAGGCCAGTACAATGGCCGTGAGAGCAACAAGGTCGAAGTCACGCTGTATGCATTCCAGGAGAAGACAGTTGCTTTCGCAAAAGAAGTCCAGAGCGTTGCGCTGTTGCCCGGCAAGTACAAGCTTGAAGTTTGGGGCGGCAGAGGATGCACTGATGCCAGTGGTGGCAAAACAGGATATGGTGGATATGGCGGATACGCGACCGGTACATATAATATGGTCAGCGCGCAGACGCTTTATATTGTGACAGGTGGTGCGGGTACGAATGCCTGGGAAGTGCTTCCTGCGGCATATAATGGTGGGGGGCACAACTCTGATGGATCAGGTGCTGGCGGTGGCGGTGCCACGCACATCGCGACATCGAACAAAGGGGAGCTGTTTAATTATGTCAACGCAAAGTCTGACGTGCTGATCGTCGCTGGCGGCGGTGGGGCAGGTGGTGACTATGCTGATGGCGGTGCTGGCGGCGGTCAGACCGGTCTTGCTGGTAAAGTCTATTCCGGTACATCTGGAGCTGGGGGGACGCAGACGACCGGGTACGCATTCGGCAAAGGTGAACCTGCGAACGGGCAGTCGCCTGCTGGCGGCGGCGGCTGGTATGGCGGCTATCGCGGTCAGAATGGTGTGAATGCCGGTGGCGGCGGCGGTTCCGGGTATATCGGCGGCGTGACCGGCGGTTCGATGCAGACCGGTGTCAACAACAGCACCGGTTATGCCAAGATCACGTTGCTGGATTAATCTGAACTCGCTATTGGGGAGCTTTGCTCCCCAATACGCTCGCATCAAAGCCGCTATGCCTTTGGGGCATACGCGGCTTTTGTGTATTTTGGGCAATAGTCTGTGTGCGAGAGGAGGCTTTTTTGGGGCCTGTGGTTCATGTGGCGAAGGTGGGGCTGCCGTATCGCCGCAGGCGATAGGCAGGCCGGTGGCGCGTATGGCGCGAAGCGCCATAGCGGCACGCATTCAAAAATTACAAAGCGGCTAAAAAACAATCTCATCTTGATTCTGTGTGAGTTTGTACGTAATAGATGGCTTTTTTGCGTTTTGTGATCCGGGCATCCCCGGAAGTGCGAGCGGCTGTCGTGCCGTATATCGTTCGCCGGTGGAGCCTTTGTTTTATCTTTTGATCTGTAAGGAGGAGAGATGAAAAAGCGTCAGCTCAGTGTCATGGCGTTTTGCGCGGTGGCGGCTCTTGGGGTTGGGCTGTATGCCTGCGACGACGATGCGGGAAGCGACAGCGCCAGGAAAGCGAAAGAAGGGCAGTCATGCGCGTCAATGGATTGCGAGTCCGGGCTTGAGTGCAGTGCGGACAAGATCTGCATAGATCCCAGCAAAGTTTCCGATGACAAGGCGCAGCTCGGCGATGACTGCGGTGCGGATAAGGCTTGCGCGGACGGCCTGGAGTGCGGTGCCGAGGGCAAATGCGTCGAAAAGAGCGGACCTGCGGACGAAAAGGCGAAGCTCGGCGAAGATTGCGGCGCGGAGAAGGCTTGCGCGGACGGTCTGGAATGCGGTGCCGAGGGCAAATGCGTTGAGAAAAACGTAGGTCCTGGCCCGAAAGAGGATCCGTGCGAAGGCGTGAACTGCCCGGACGGCAGGATGTGCCTGAACGCGAAATGTTATGATCCGGAGTGCATCGTGGATGGCGCGGAGATGGCGTGCGACAGCGGCAAGATGTGCTCGAAGGGCGAATGTGTCGACGACGGCTGCCAGGACAAGGTATGCAATGACGGCGAAGTCTGCTCGCATGGCGTGTGCGAGGACGCGCTTTGCCTTGAGAAGGCGGTCGTCTGCAGCACGGGCTCGACGTGCGTGAAAGGGGCATGCATCGATAATGAATGCCTCGGGGAGACCTGCGATGCGGGGCTGACGTGCTCGAAAGGCGCGTGCATGTATCCGGCATGTGTGGGCAAAGAGGCTTGCGCGCCGGGGAAATCGTGCAATGAGGCCGGAGAATGCGTGTTCTCGGATGCGCCTGCGCTGAATGCGGCTATCGACAAGACGGAAATCGATGAGAGCGGGGCTTCTGCGGCCATTACGGTCTCGCTGAACAATCCGCCGGGCAAGAGCGTGTCCGTGACGTGCGCGCTTTCGCCGGAAAGTGCTGCGGCAGAAGCGGCCGTTGACTGCGAGAACATCCTGTTCAATGCGGACAATTTCAGCGGCGCGCAGACGATCCATGTCGTCGGCCTGCCCGACAATATCATCGACGCTGACCAGCAGTTTAAGCTGACGATCACGACGGTTTCCGAAGATGCCGATTTCAACGGTCTGGAAAAATCGTTTGATATCACGAACAAGAATATCGACAAGGTCGGCGTGAAAGTCGAGGGCGCGAACCTCCAGACCACAGAATCAGGCGGCAGCGCCGTGTTTACGGTCGTCCTGAATGCCAAGCCTGAAGCGGACGTGACGTTCGAGGTGTCGAGCAGCAACGAGGCGTATGGCAAGATTGACGGCGCGACGGAAAACAAGCTCGTCGTGACGTTCACGCCGGAAAACTGGGATACGCCGCAGGAGATCAAGGTCGTCGGGCAGGAAGATGGCAATGCGCCGAACAATGGGGAGGAACACAAGTATCAGGTCGTGTTCAGCAAGACATCCTCCGAAGATGCGAACTATAAGGAAGTCGAGATTTCTCCGATTGACGTGACCAATCTCGACAACGATATCGCGGATGTGTTTATCGACAAGGAAACGATCGAGACAGTCGAGATGGGCGATGCCGTGGATGTGAACATCCGCCTCGGGCTTGCGCCGAAGCACGATGTCAACTTCAGCCTCCTGGTGTTCAAATCGAAGGACAGCGGCAGCGAGGAATCGAAGGAAGTCCAGCTCTCTGAGACGAGCTTCACGCTGACGAAGGACAATTACCTCGAAGGCAAGACGATTTCGATCCGGAGCATTGACGATCACATCGTTGACGGCGATCAGGATTATTTCATCCGCCTGCGCGCCGGTTCGAATGATGACGCGTACAACAACAAGGACAAGTGGATTGCTGGCAAGTCGATCGACGGCAATACGGCAGGTTTCCGCTTCAATGCTTCGGGCACGACGGTTTCCGAGGATGAAGTGCCCATCGAGATCGGCCTTTCTCTGACGGCGATTCCCGAAGCCCCGGTCGATGTCGTCATCGGCACGAGCAATAAGTATGAAATGGTCGTTTCGCCCAGCAAGGTGACATTTACGCCGGAAAACTGGGATACCGAGCAGAAACTCACTGTGGCGGGCGTGGATGATGTCAAGGTGGATGGCGATCAGGTATCTGATCTGACGCTCAAAGCCGTATCCGAAGACAAGAAGTTCAGCTTTGACGACAAGGTCGAGATCACGACGCTCGACAATGACAAGGCTGAGATCATCGTGACTGCAAAGGGTGTCGCGATTTCTGAGAATACCGATGAGACGATCAAGTTCGATGTGGTGCTTTCGGCGCAGCCCGATGACCAGGTCCGCATCAAGCTGAAATCGTCTGACGAGTCCGAACTCAAGATTTATGGTCAGCAGACGCTCGTGTTCGACAACGAGAACTGGAACAAGCCGCAGACGGTCATGCTTCAGGTCGTGGATGATGCCATCGCAGACGGCGTCCAGATCGTCCATATCGACCTGACGGCGACTTCGGAGGACAAGAACTTTAATGGCCTGACGGCCGTGACGCCGGACTACAGCGTTCTCGATGATGAATCGGCAGAAGTGACGCTGACTGCGGCCAAGACTGTCTTCAAGCCCGGGGAGCCGACGCAGACGACCGTGAGCGTGGTGCTGACATCCCCGCCCGAAAAGGATGTCCCGGTCAAGCTGAACACGTCGAACGACAAGACGATCAAGTTTGCGAAGACGGATCTCGTGTTCACGACATCGAACTGGAATACGCCGCAGGAAGTCCAGGTGACGACAGATGCGAGCGTTGCCCCGAGCAACAAGTCGGTCACGACAATTTCGGCACTTGCCTCCGGCACCGGCAGCTACAAAGATCGCAAGAGCAACAGCGTCGATATGACGTTGTACTACTTCATCGGCGCTAAGGATTTCGCGTTCAAAGGGGCACCTGAAACCGTGACACTTCTGCCTGGCAGATATAAGCTTCAGGTATGGGGTGCTTCAGGCGGCGATGGCGTGAGCTTCAACCAGTCATATTCGTCACATGCCGGTCTTGGCGGCTATTCAGAGGGCATTCTGAATCTGAAGGAGAAGACGACGACATACGTCGTTGTCGGCGGCGTAGGTAAAAAAGCGACGCGCAACTGCAATCCTTCGCAGTGCCACTCGCTTGCATATAAATGCACGCAGGATGTTCCCGATTCCGGCGGTTACAATGGCGGCGGTTGGACACCAGACATCAATTATGATGCCGGCGGCGGTGGCGGCGGTACGGATATCCGCCTCGGACAGAACAGCCTATATGCGCGCGTGATTGTCGCTGGCGGCGGCGGCGGTGCGGATAACTCGCACGGAACGCAGGGCACTGGCGGCGGTGACGATGGTTCAGGCGGATATGGCGGCGGTGCAACTGCTGGTAAATACGCGATTAATGGTTCTTACCAAGGCAGCGTTGCGACTCAGACGGCAGGTTATGCGTTTGGACAGGGTGCAAACCCGACGCTTTGTTGGGATATCGGCGGCGGCGGCGGTGGCTGGTTCGGTGGTTACACTTCAGAACACAATAATGGCGGCGGTGGCGGTGGTTCAGGCTTTGTCTGGTCCGGTGCGCCGGATGTCTCTCAGGCCGTGATTGGTGGTACTTGGCTCTTGAAAGATGATCAGAAACTGTCAGAGGCTCGCACGGTTGCTGGCAATCAGCAGTTCCCGGCTACTGGCGGGGGCGATGAATTTGGCCACAAGGGCAACGGTTATGCCCGGATCACGTTCGTAGAATAGTTCTGTCGCTTTGGCGCGGCGTTGCCGCGCCATACGCTCTCGAAAAGCCGCTATGCCCGTCGGGCATAGCGGCTTTTGATCATTTTGGGGATGTCGTATCTGATGTGTCGTGCGCTGCTGCTGGACGTGAAGCCGTAGCCCGGCCATATCGCCGCAGGCGATAGGCTGGGGCGGGGCGCGTATGGCGCGGAGCGGCATGGCGGCCTGAATAAATATTTCGCAGTGTATCGCAAAAAGATAATCAGCGCTTGATTCTGCGCAAATTTGTATGTAACAAAGCGATGTCTTTTTTTTGGATAAGGGCGCGTCTTTTTGTGCGGTATCGTTTTGTGGCGATCGTGCATGAGGTTGTGCCAATGAGCTCAAGATAAGGAGGAGAGATGAAGAAATCCCGTCAGCTCAGTATCATGGCGCTTTGCGCGGTGGCGGCGCTCGGCATCAGCATGTCTTCGTGCGGTGACGAATCTGCCCAAGCCGTGAAAGGCAAGATCAATGATTCGTGTGGTGCGGATAAGCCATGCGAGCATGGTCTTGTGTGCAGTGATGAGGGCAAGTGCATTGAGGCGCAAGTGACAGATGAGAAAGCCAGGCTCGGCGAAGATTGCGGTGCGGAGAAGGCTTGCGAAGATGGCCTGGAGTGCGGTTCCGAGGGCAAATGCGTCGAAAAGAGCGCGCCTGCGGACGAGAAGGCGAAGCTCGGCGAAGATTGCGGCGCGGAGAAGGCTTGCGCGGACGGTCTGGAATGCGGCAGCGAGGGCAAATGCGTCGAGAAAACCGTAGATCCGGGGCCGGGGCCGAAAGAGGATCCGTGCGAAGGCGTGAACTGCCCGGACGGCAAGCTTTGCCTGAACGCGCAATGCTTCGATCCCGAATGCATCGTGGATGGCGCTGAAAAAGCCTGCGACAGCGGCAAGATGTGCTCGAAAGGTGAATGCGTCGATGACGGCTGCCAGGACAAGACCTGCGGCGAAGGGGAGGTCTGCGCGAAAGGTTTCTGCGAAGACGCGCTCTGCCTTGAGAATGCGGTCGTCTGCAACACGGGCTCGACGTGTGTGAAAGGGACTTGCGTCGAGAACGAATGCCTTGAACAGACTTGCGATGCAGGGCTGACGTGCTCGAAGGGCGCATGCGTCTATCCGGCCTGTGTCGGCAAAGCGGCATGCGATCCCGGCAAGACCTGCAATGAAGCTGGAGAATGCGTGTTCATCACTGCGCCTGCGCTCAAGGCGGAAGCGGATACGAACGAGACCGATGAAAATGGCGCATCTGCGACAATCTCGTTGTCGCTGAACAATCCGCCTTCGAAAGATGTGACCGTAAAATGCGCGCTTTCCCCCGAGGAGGCTGCGGCAGAGGTCGAAGTCAGTTGTGATGGCATCCTCTTTGATGCGCTCAATTATGCCGATGTCCAGAGCGTGCATGTGACGGGCTTGCCCGATAACAAGATCGATCCCGATTACAAATATACGCTGACAGTCACTGCAGAGTCTGAAGATGCAGATTTCAATGGGCTTTCGCAGTCGATTGAGATGGTCAATAAAAATGTCGACACCGTGGGCGTGCAGGTCGTTGCCGAAAAACTGACGACGACGGAATCCGGCGGCAGCGCTGTGTTTACCGTCGTGCTCAAGGCAAAGCCCGAAGCGGATGTGACGTTTGAAGTGTCGAGCAGCAACGAGGCGTATGGCATCATTGATGGCGCGACGGACAACAAGCTCGTCGTGACGTTTACGCCGGAAAACTGGGATACGCCGCAGGAAATCAAGGTCGTCGGGCAGGACGATGACGAGAACAAGAATGAAGCGGACCACATCTATCAGGTCGTGTTCAGCAAGACTTCGTCTGAGGATGCGAACTATCAGAACCTTGATATTGCGGCGCTCGATGTGCTCAATCTCGACAACGATATCGCGGAAGCGTTCCTCGACAAGTCCGAGCTTCTGACGGAAGAGGACGGCGTCCAGGAAGATATCCGCATCCGCCTTGGCCTTGAGCCGACCGACAACGTTCAGGTGACGCTGAAGATTTATGAGAGTGACAAGAAGACCGAGTCTGATGAAGTAGAGATTTTGACACCGGTGCAGTTCGTTCTCAATAAGGACAATTATAAGGATGGCGTGGTCATTTCGCTCAAGGGCGTGGACGACCACATCATTGACGGCGACCAGGATTATTATCTGCGCCTGCGTTTTGCGTCAGAGGATGACCGTTATAACGGCAATGTGCTTGCGGACAAGCTGATTCCCGGCAAAAATATCGACAAGAACGTGGCCGCATTTGTGAAGTCCTATTCGGAGCTTGTCGTTTCGGAAGATAGGACGAGCGTGGATATCGGGCTTTCGCTCGCGTCGATTCCGACAGCGCCGGTCACGGTTTCGCTGTCATCGAGCGACAAGAGCGAGATCAGCGTTGCGCCCGCGACGATGACGTTCGATGCGGACAACTGGAACTCGCTTCAGACGATCACCGTGACCGGTGTGGATGATGTCGTGGTCGATGGCGATATCGTTTCAGAAGTCATGCTGAAGGCCGATTCCGAAGACAAGAATTATGGCGGCGATGGCGCAGAGCTGCTCGCGCTCGAGGACAAGATCGAGATCACGACGCTCGATAACGACAAAGCGGCGATCCTCGTGGTGGCGGAAGGCGCCGAGATTTTCGAGGACAGCGGCAAGAACATCGAGCTCAAGGTCCTCCTTGCGGCACAGCCCGATTCTCAGGTGTCTGTGTTCGCCAAATCGACGGATGTGACGGAGCTCAAGCTGATCAGCCAGCCGACGATGATTTTCACGGAAGAGAACTGGAACGTGCCGCAGACCGTGATTCTGCAAGTTCAGGATGACAACTATGCGGATGGCATGCAGACCGTGTTTGTCGATTTCAGCAGCAGCTCTGAGGATCCTCTGTTCAACGAGCTGACGGCGAAATCGCCTGCGTACAATGTTCTGGACAATGAGTCCGCGAGCGTCACATTGACGGCTGCCAAGACGGTATTCAAGCCTGGAGAGGGCACGACGACGACAGTCCGCGTGGCGCTGTCTGCGTTGCCGGAAAGCGATGTGCCCGTCAAGCTGAACACCTCGGATGCGAATGCGGTCAAGTTCAGCAAGACAGATCTCGTGTTTACGACCGAGAACTGGAAC
Organism: Pseudomonadota bacterium; assembly: GCA_017464085.1. GTDB lineage: Bacteria > Myxococcota_A > Bradymonadia > UBA4248 > UBA4248 > UBA4248. The sequence continues at coordinate 61,656 of JAFUEE010000083.1, read as the reverse complement.
ACGCCGCAGGAAGTGACGATGACGACGAATGCCGCAGCCGCGCCGAGCAACAAGTCTGTGACGAAGATCGATGCCCTTGCTTCTGGCACGGGCAGCTACAAGTCGCTCAAGAGCAATGTCGTCGATGTGACGACGTATGCCTTCCTGAGCCAGAGCTTCGCATATACCGGGAATGTCCAGAGCCTCGCGCTGTTGCCTGGTCGCTACAAACTTGAGGTTTGGGGCGCATCAGGTGCTTATGGTTGGGAAATGACTCGCGGCGGTTACGGCGGCTATGCGCAGGGCACATACAATCTTGCCAGTGCCGGAACGATGTATGTCGTCGTCGGCGGTCAGGGCGTTGTCGGTGCAGGCGGCTACAATGGCGGTGGTCCGTCTGGTAATGGCCCTGCCGGTGGCGGTGCTTCTCATATTGCGCTGAATAACAATAAAGGCGTACTTTCTGGTTATGCTGCAAATCAGAGTGATGTGTTGATCGTTGCCGGTGGCGGCGGCGGTTCCGAGCGCTGTCTTGGCGGTGCAGGTGGTGGCGCTGCAGGGGGCAATGGCGATGTCGCTGGCTGTACGAGTGGTTATGGTAGTTTGACCAAGGCAACAGCAATTGGTGGTTCACAGACAGCTGGTGGTGCGCCTGGGACAAACAATTTAGGTACTGGTGGAGCGGGCAGCTTTGGACTTGGTGGGTCTGGTAATGCATCCACAACAGGTGATAATGGTCCCGGCGGCGGCGGCGGCTGGTATGGCGGTGGCGGCATGCCGTATTATGGCGGTGGCGGCGGTGGTTCAGGCCATCTCGGCACTGGCGTGACCGGCTCCATGACCAATGGCGTTCAGAACGGCAACGGGTCTGCCAAGATCACGTTTGTAGAATAGTGCTCGCTATGGCGCGGCAAAGCCGCGCCATACGCTCGCAGAAAGCCGCTGTGCCCGTCGGGCATACGCGGCTTTTGCTTTTGGTGCGTTGCTTCCGGGGGGAGAACGGGTACCTGTGGATTTTGCATGGCAGGGGGCCAGCCGTATCGCCGAAGGCGATAGGCGGGCATGGGGGCGCGTATGGCGCGAAGCGGCATAGCGGCCCGACATAAAATGCGATAAACGCTTGCTTCATGTGTATTTTGTGCGTAAATAGTGTCAGTGGGAAGTATTTGCGGTCCATTCATTACATGTCTGCGCCTGTGGTGCAGGTGTGCGTGAATCGAACTGGTGTGTTTGATATAAGGTGGAGAGATGAAACATTCACGATAGCTCAGTATCATGGCTTTGTGCGCTGCAGCGGCGCTTGGCTTTGGCGTGTCGGCATGCGATGACGATGCGGGTACCAGCGTGAGCAAGGCGAAAGCCGGGCAGTCCTGCGCGGACAGCGATTGCGAGCCCGGGCTGGTCTGCAATGCAGACAAGATATGCGAGGATGCCTCGCAGAATCCCGATGGCGATAAAGCCAGGCTCGGCGAAGATTGCGGCGCGGAGAAGGCTTGCGAGGACGGACTTGAGTGCGGCTCTGAGGGCAAATGCGTTGAAAAGAGCGGCGCTGCGGATGAAAAGGCGAAGCTCGGCGAAGATTGCGGCGCGGACAAATCGTGCGAAGACGGCCTGGAATGCGGCGCAGAGGGCAAATGCGTCGAGAAAACCGTAGATCCGGGTCCGGGCCCAAAAGAAGACCCGTGCGAAGGCGTGAACTGCCCGGATGGAAAGCTTTGCCTGAACGCGCAATGCTTCGATCCTGAGTGCATCGTGGATGGCGCGGAGATGGCGTGTGACAGCGGCAAGATGTGCTCGAAGGGCGAATGCGTCGATGACGGTTGCCAGGACAAGACCTGTGGCGAAGGGGAGGTCTGCGCGAAAGGTATCTGCGAGGACGCGATCTGCCTTGAAAAAGCGATTGTCTGTAATGACGGTTCGACATGTGTGAAAGGCGCCTGCATTGAGAATGAATGTCTTGGACAGACTTGCGATGCGGGCCTGACATGCTCGAAAGGGGCGTGCGTCTATCCGGCATGTGTCGGCAAGCCGGCCTGCGATCCTGGAAAATCGTGCAATGAATCCGGCGAATGCGTGTTTGAGAATGCGCCTGCGCTGAGCGCCGAAGCGGATACGGTCGAGACCGATGAAAATGGCGCATCTGCGACGATCTCGCTGTCGCTGAACAATCCGCCGGCAAAAGATGTGACGGTGAAATGCGAACTGAGTCCCGAAGGCGCGGCGGCTGAAGCTGAAGTGAGCTGCGAGGGCGTGCTCTTTGATGCCCAGAATTATGGCGATGTCCAGACGATTCATGTCGTGGGCCTGCCCGACAACAAGATTGATGAAGACCAGAAATATACGCTGACAATCACGACTGTTTCGGAGGACGCGCTCTTTGACGGGCTTTCGCAGTCGATCGAGATGGTCAACAGGAATGTCGATACGGTGGGCGTGAGCGTCTATACGGGCGCCGAGATGCTGACGACGACCGAGTCTGGCGGCAGCGCGGTGTTTACCGTCGTGCTCAAGGCGAAGCCCGAAACGGATGTGACGTTCGAGGTGTCGAGCAGCAATGCGGATTATGGCAGGATTGACGGCACGGAAGATAACAAGCTCGTCGTGACGTTTACGCCGGAGAACTGGGATACGCCGCAGGAAATCAAGGTCGTCGGCGTGGAAGATGGGGAAAATAAGAATGATGCGGACCACACCTATCAGGTGGTCTTCAGCAAGACCTCTTCGGAAGATGCAAATTATAATGGCCTCGATATCGCGCCGATTGATGCGGTCAACCTCGACAACGATATCGCGGAAGCGTTCCTCGACAAGGCCGAGGTCGTGACGGAAGAGGGCGGCGCGCCTGTGGATATCATGCTTCGCCTGGGGCTCGCGCCGACGGATGATGTCAATGTCCGCGCGCAGATATTTGAGGCGGATGGAAAGACTGAAAGCGATGAGGTCAAGCTTCTGACCGAGCAGAAGTTTGCGATCACGATGGATAACTATAAAGAAGGCGTCGCGATTTCGCTCCAGGGCATTGATGATCACATCATTGATGGCGATCAGGATTTCAAAATTCGCCTGAAGTTCTCGACGCTCGATGATCAGTACAACCTGGAGGATAAATGGATTACGGGCAAGAATATCGACAAGAACGTCGCCGCGCTCACGAAGGAATATACGGAGACGAAAGTCTCTGAAGACGGCACGACGCTCGACATCGACCTGTCGCTTTCGAGCATTCCGACGGCCCCTGTGACGGTCGCGCTCGCGTCGAGCGACAAGTCCGAGATGACAGTCAAGCCCGCATCGATGACGTTTACGCCGGAGGACTGGGACAAGCCGCAGAAAATCACTGTGACAGGCATGGATGATGTGATTGTCGATGGCGATATCGTTTCCGAGCTGACGCTTAAAGTCACGTCAGATGACAAGAATTTTGGCGGCGATCCTGAGAATGACGCGCTGAACGCGATCGAGGACAAGATCGAGATCACGACGCTTGACAACGATACGGCGGCGATTGTCGTGATCGCGGAAGGCGCTGAAGTTCTGGAAAACAGCGGCAAGAAGCTTGAGTTCAAGGTCGTCCTTTCGGCTCAGCCTGAAGCGCCTGTGACTGTGTCAGCGAAATCGAACGATGAATCCGAGCTCAAGATCGTCGGACAGCCGACGCTCATCTTCACCGAGGAAAATTGGAATGTCGCGCAGACTGTTTTCCTGGAGGTTGTGGATGACGGCTATGCCGATGGCACGCAGAAAGTCCACATCGATCTGGGCAGCACCTCGGATGACGCGAATTTTAACGGTTTGAAGGCTGTGTCGCCTGAATACAGCATCCTCGATAACGAATCAGCAACGATTACGCTGACGCTTGGCAAGAATGTGCTCGTGCCGGGCGATTACAGCACGACGGTCTCTGTGGCGCTGAGCGCGCCGCCTTTGAGCGATGTCGTCGTCACGCTGTCATCGTCGAACAACGACACGGCTGCTCTGGGCAACAGCAAGCTGACGTTTACGACTGAGAACTGGGACAAGCCTCAGAGCGTCACGCTGACGGATGTCAATCCGCAGAAAGCGCCTTCGGCCAAGAGCACGGCGACGATTTCTGCGGTTGCGGCAGGCGAAGGCCAGTATAACGGTCTCAAGTCGAGCGTCGGCATCACGCTGTATGCGTTCAAGGAAAAGAGCTTTGCCTATACGGGCGGCCTGCAGGAGATCGCGCTGCTTCCGGGCAAATACAAGCTTGAAGTCTATGGCTCGCAGAGCACTGCCGGCTGGAAAGACGGCATTGTCGGCAAAGGCGGGTATTCGACCGGCACCTATCAGCTCGCTGCCGCCAAGACGCTCTATGTCTGTGTCGGCGGCAATGCGTATCATGAAGCGACAGCCAGTGGCGGCTATAACGGCGGCGGCTTTGGGCACGGCAAATCGGGCGGTGCCCGTGGCGGCGGCGCGACGCATATCGCGATTTCGAAGGTCGGCAATGGCACGCTCAAAGCTTATGCGTCGAATAAATCGGATGTCCTGATCGTCGCCGGAGGCGCAGGTGGCGTGGAATGGGGCGGCACTGGCGGCGCAGGCGGCGGCGCGAGCGGCGGCAAGGGAACATCAGTCAATAATGGTGTGAACGGTACTGCAGCTGTTGCGACGCCAGGTACGCAGTCGGCAGGCGGCACGTCGGTTCCGATGCCGAACATGGCCAGTGTGATGACGAACGGCGGCTTCGGGTATGGCGGTTATGGCTATACGAACAGCGGCACGGACTACGGCGCAGGCGGCGGCGGCGGCTGGTACGGTGGTGGCGGCACGTCTTATGCCGGTGCTGCTGGCGGTGGTTCCGGCTATATCGGCGGTGTCACGAGCGGCAGCATGCAGACTGGTGTGAATGCGAACGTCGGGTCTGCGAAGATTACGCTTTTGGATTAAAAGTAATAGGTTGCTTCGCTATGGCGCGGCGTTGCCGCGCCATACGCTTTCGCAAAGCCGCTATGCCCGTTGGGCATACGCGGCTTTTGTTCATTTTGCGGCACGGCATATCCGGGGAAACTGTACGGTTGCCGGAAGTTCAGGCGAAGCCATGTGGCCAGACGTATCGCCGCAGGCGATAGGCTGGCAGGGCCGCGTATGCCGCTGTGCGGCATAGCGGCCGAAAAAAAGAATGAAAGCTTGATTCTGCGACAAATTGTGCGTAAAACCAGATATTATTGCGTTTGTACGAACGTTTCGTGAATTTTGATGGTCAGCCATCAATTTTTTTATTTTTAAGGAGGCAGAATGAAACGATCACGGCAACAGAGCCTGCTTGCGCTTTGCGCTGTCGCTTCGCTCGGTGTCGGCATGATATCGTGTGGTGACGAAGTGAGCGGTGTGCGCGGCAAGCTGAATGATTCGTGCAGCGATGCGAAGCCCTGCGGCGCGGGGCTGGTGTGCGGGGAGGATGGCAAATGCGTGGAAGAGACGCAGGAACCTGTACAGACAGATCCGGCCAAGGCTGGCGAAGCCTGCAGCGAAGAGATCAAATGCGCCGAAGGCCTTGAATGCGGTGCCGAGGGCAAATGCGTCGAAAAAAATGTGGATCCGGGCCCCGGGCCGAAAGAAGACCCGTGCGAAGGCGTGAACTGCCCGGACGGCAAACAGTGCCTGAATGCGCGTTGCTATGATCCGGAGTGCATCGTCGACGGCGCAGAGAAGACCTGTGAAGGCGGACAGATGTGCTCAAAAGGCGATTGCGTGGACGACGGCTGCCAGGACAAGACCTGCGACGAGGGCGAAGTCTGCCGCCAGGGCGTCTGCGAAGATGCGCTCTGCCTGGAAAAAGCGATTGTCTGCACAGACGGCGCGACATGCGTGAAAGGCTCATGTGTGGATAACGAATGCCTGGGCCAGACTTGTGAGGGCGGTCTCGTGTGCTCGAAGGGCGATTGCGTCTATCCGGCATGCGTCGGCAAAGAAAAGTGCGACCCGGGCAAGGTATGCAACGAATCTGGCGCCTGCGAGTTTGAACATGATCCTGCGCTCAATGCCGTGGCGGATACGGCCGAAACCGATGAAAATGGCGCATCTGCGACCATCTCTCTGACGCTGAACAACCCGCCTTCGAAGGACGTGACGGTGACATGCGAATTGAGCCCTGAAAGCGCGGCAGCAGAGGCTGAAGTGAGCTGCGAAGGCGTGCTCTTTGATGCCCAGAATTATGGCGATGTTCAGACGATTCATGTGATCGGCCTGCCCGACAATGTGATTGATGAAGATCAGAAATATACGCTGACGATCACGACTGTTTCGGAGGATGCTGCGTTTAACGGGCTTTCGCAGTCGATTGAAATGGTCAACAAGAATGTCGACACGGTGGGCGTGGGCATTTCTGTGAATGGCGACAAGCTGACGACGACGGAATCCGGCGGCAGCGCTTCATTCAGCGCAGTGCTCAAGGCAAAGCCGGCGGCTGATGTGACGTTCGTCGTGTCGAGCAGCAACCCAGGATATGGGCAGATCGATGGCGCGGAAGAGAACAAGCTCACGGTCACGTTTACGCCGGAAAATTGGGATACGCCTCAGGAAATCAAAGTCATCGGCATCGATGATGACGGCTCTCCAAATGATGTCGAGCATGTCTATCAGATCGTGTTTGAAAATACGGTCTCTGAAGACTCGAATTATAGCGGCCTTGAAATCAAGCCGATCGATGCGGTCAATCTGGACGATGATATTGCGGAAGTCTTCTTGGACAAAGAGAGCGTTGTGACGGAAGAAGGCGGCTTGCCTGTCGATATCAAGGTTCGTCTCGGGCTTGCGCCGACGGATGAGGTCGATGTCGGCGTCTCGCTCTTTGCCGCAGACAAGGAAACGCCGACCGAGGAAGTCAAGCTCCTGACTGAAGCCAAGCTGACGCTCAACAAGGACAACTATAAGGACGGCGTCGTGATCTCCCTCCAGGGCGTGGACGATCATATCATTGATGGCGACAAGGATTACAAAGTTCGCCTTAAATTCTCGACGCTTGACGAGCGGTATGAAAATCTGGCCGAGAAATGGATCGATGGCAAGAACATCGACAAGAACGTCGCAGGCCTGAACAAAGAATACACCGAGACGACAGTGACCGAGGCCGGCTCGACGCTTGATATCGCGCTTTCGCTGACCTCGATTCCGACAGCGCCTGTGACCGTCGCGATCGCTTCGAGCGACAAGTCTGAAATGACAGTCAAGCCCGATACGATGACGTTCTCTCCGGAAAATTGGAACGTCGCGCAGACAATCACCGTGACGGGCATGGATGACGTGATCATCGATGGCGATATCGTGTCCAATCTGACGCTCGATCTGACTTCGGATGACAAGAATTTCGGCGGCGATCCTGAAAATGAGGAACTGAATGCGATTTCTGACAAGATCGAGATTACGACGCTCGATGACGAAGTCGCGGAGCTCGTCGTGATTGCGGAAGGCGCGGAAGTGATGGAAGACAGTGGCAAGACGCTCGAATTCAAGGTCGTCCTGTCGGCGCAGCCCGAAAGCCCCGTGACCGTGACCACCAAGTCGAGCGATGAGTCGGAACTCAAGATTCTGGGCCAGTCCACGCTGGTCTTCACCGAAGAAAGCTGGAACGTCGCGCAGACGGTCTATATGAAAGTCCAGGATGACAACTATGCGGATGGCACGCAGACTGTCCACATCGATCTGAGCAGCGTTTCGGAAGATGCGAATTTCAATGGCCTGAAAGCTGTTTCTCCAGATTACAACATTCTCGATAACGAGTCGGCATCCGTGACGCTGACTGCGGGCAAGACGACGCTCGTTCCGGGCGATTACACGACGACTGTTTCTGTGGCGCTGAGCGCGCCGCCCTTGAGCGATGTTGTCGTCACGCTGAGCACGACGAATGCCGAGACAGCCGCTCTGAGCAACAACAAGCTGACGTTCACGACATCTAACTGGGACAAGCCTCAGTCGGTCACACTCACTGATGCGAACCCGATGAAAGCCAAGACGGCCAAGAGTTTCGAGACAATCTCAGCCGTGACGGCGGGCGAAGGCCAGTACAACGCCCTCAAGAGCAACACCATTCAGATGACGCTTTATGCGTTCAAGGAAAAGAGCTTCGCCTATACGGGCGGACTCCAGGAAATCGCGCTGCTTCCGGGCAAATACAAGCTCGAAGTCAACGGTTCACAGGGCACGGCAGGCTGGGATGGCGGTGTCGTCGCAAAGGGCGGCTATTCATCCGGAACATATCAGCTTGCGGCGGCCAAGACGCTCTATGTCTGCGTGGGCGGCAATGCCTATCACGAAGCGACGGGCGCAGGCGGTTATAACGGCGGTGGCTATGGTCATGCGCGTTCGGTCGGCGCGCGTGGTGGCGGCGCGACGCATATCGCGATCGCAAAACGCGGCAATGGTACGCTCCGCGAATACGCTTCCTATAAATCTGAAGTTCTGATCGTCGCAGGCGGTGCTGGTGGCGTCGAATGGGATGGCACGGGTGGCGCCGGTGGCGGCGCGACAGGCGGCACGGGCACTTCACCGAGAGCCGGTGCTGGCACGGGCGGTTCGCAATCGGCGGGCGGCACATCAGCTCCATATTCTGGCGGTCCCAATGTCCTGGTCAACGGCGGCTTTGGCTTCGGCGGCTATGGCTACAGAAGCGATGTCCTGACATACGGCTGGGAAGGTGATTACGGCGCAGGCGGCGGTGGCGGCTGGTATGGCGGTGGCGGCACATCTTATGCCGGCGCGGCTGGTGGCGGCTCCAGTTATATCGGCGGTGTCACGGGCGGCAGCATGCAGGCCGGTGTGAACGCGAATGTCGGGTCTGCAAAGATTACGCTTCTGGATTAGTTTGCTTCGCTATGGGGAGTCGTTGACTCCCCATACGCTCGCTGAAAGCCGCTATGCCCTTTGGGCATACGCGGCTTTTTTAATTAGGAATTAGGAATTAGGAATTAGGAATTAGGAATTAGGAATTAGGAATTAGGAATTAGGAATTAGGAATTAGGAATTAGGAATTGGTAAATTGGTTAGAGTTAGAAGACGTAAAACTTAGGCTATGTTCTACGAGCGTGGAGATATCATCCTTTGGGTATATCAAACAGGGTGAGCGTTAGCGAAGCCAAATACCTCTCCAAACATGCGAGGGTGCCGCGAAGCGTCGGGGGGGCCATTCCGAATTCCAAATTATTAAGGAAACTCTGAACAATTGCATAATCTTCAATCATGATATCGCGCAAATCCGCTCCCCTTGCCCCATCGGGGAAAGGGGTCGGGGGTTAGGGGCCAATTAATCAGACTTTCCTTAAACGGTTGAGCGTTAGCGAACCCAAATCCCTCTCCAAACAGGCGAGGGTGCCGCGAAGCAGCGGGTGAGATAATTCCTAATTCCTAATTGATTCATACCAAGCATTATATGCGTCAACGAGCGGTTCGCCGGCAATATAACTCAATTCAGGAATATCTGGCCGCTTTTCAAGAAGGATTTCATAAGCGGGAATAGAGGCTTTGCCGCGACGGCAGTGCAATATGACTGGTACTTCGCGTGGAATCTCGTCATAGCGCGTTTCCAATTCTGTATATGGAATATACATGGCTCCGATAAAGCCGGGTTCGAGTTTATTCTCTTCGGGCGTGACTTGCACAATGACGAGGTCAGGCGTGCTTTTCATATATTCGAGCGCGTCTTCGGGGCTTAATCCGCCCAAATGTGATACCTCGACATGTTGTTGTGGTTCTGACGTGCTGTTTTCTGGATTGCCGGTTTTGCTATCGTGATCCTCTGATTCGGCGCCAGTTTCTGGGGATGTGTCTGAATCATGTGAATTTATTGGTGCTGGCTGAGTATCATCATCGGGGGCGAAAGCATGCTCGGTATCGTCACTGCATGAGGTGTACGCAAACATCAGTGCAATGGTCATGAGGAGGCTGAAGTGTTTGAGTGTCATGCGTTCTGCTCCCGATTTGAGTGACTTATTTGCCCATGAGATCTTTCTTGAACGCAGCGCCGGGTTTGAATGCTTCCGAAACGCATTCGCCAAGCGCATGATAGGTGAAGGCTTCTTCATTATAAATGATGGGATTCAGTTTATCCATCATGACTTTGCCTTGGGCATCGACGATAGCTTCAGATGCCTGGATATTCACGATTTCGCCAGTAATCTGGGTATGGCTGCCCACTGTGACGGTATGCACGACCTTGCATTCGAGCGTGAGTTTGATCTGGTCGATGACAGGAGCGTGAACGCATTTGGCTTCTGTCGTCGTATAGCCGATTTCTTTGAGCTTGTCGGCGTGATAGCCCGTTTCGACACCGAGGTAATCGGCTTCTTTGGCCTGATCGGTGCTGGGATAGCCGACTGTGAATGCGCCGCTTGAGAGGATGCTTTTAAGCGTCTTGCGCTTGGCTGTTGCATTGATCGCGATGGTGACGCAGGGCGGATGGTGGCTGCTCATCATGACGAACGCGAGCGTGCAGGCATCGGCGCGTCCATTTTCATCATAGGCAGCTGAGATGACGGTTGGCGTGGGGGCTACAAAAGCGCGAATTTTTAAGTCTTGTTTTTTCATAGATCTACCTTTGGCAATGGGAAAGAGGCATCATGCCTTGGCCAAAGGTATCACATTTCGCAACCATATCTGTATGAAAAAAAACGAACATAGCCCTCGGCTGGCGCGTGCCTGCTGAGGGCTATGTGTGTCATTTATGTGCGTATCAAAGGGATTATTTCATCAGTTTGAATGATTGTGCGACGAGTTCCTGGAATTCAAGTTTATATTTATCCTGGAATTCGCTTGGCGGAACTGCGAGCAAGGACTTGATGCTCTGTTGGCTGGATGTGCCGACATATTTAGATTCATTGAGGATCATGCCCATCTCGGCGACAGCGGCCGCGAAAGCGATATTGGGAGTGAGCTCGCCCACGGTGAGGTCGAGAGGATAATTTTTCTCGATGCTTGCGGAATCGCCTGTGGGATTTTTATAGCGCACGGAGAGTTTTGCCATTTCACCGGGATTAAACTCGGGCATCTGGGGCGAAAGCGAGGAATCGAAGTCATCGATGGCGGCGGCTGAGCCTTTTTCTGCGATTTCATACAGGACTGTGACCTGATGATTTGCACCGATCTCGCCACCGTCTTTTTTGTCGTTGGCAAAGTCTTCGGCGGCCATGGTGCGGTTTTCATAGCCGATCAGGCGATAGCCCTTGATCATTTCGGGGTTGAAGCTGACCTGATATTTGACATCTTTGGCGACCGTAAACAGGGTAGAGGCGCGGTCTTCGACGAGGACGCGCTCGGCTTCGAGTTCGCAATCGATATGGTGATAGCTGCCATTGCCATTATCGGCGATGGTTTCCATCAATGCATCGTTGTAATTGTCATAGCCGAAACCAAAAATGGACAGATAGATGCCGTGATCGCGTTTATTCTCGACATAAGCTTTGAGGTCATCTGTTGACCTGATGCCGACATTGAGATCGCCGTCTGTGCCCATGATGATGCGGTTGTTGCCGCCTTCGATGAAGAACTTTTGAGCGACTTCATAAGCCATTTCAAGGCCGCGCTCACCATTGGTCGCTCCGCCTGACGACAAGTTTTTAATCGCTTTTTCGATTTTTTTGCTGTCTTTGGCTGGATCGGCACCCTCGAGGACGACTTTTTCACCGTCGGCGTATGTCACGATCGAAAGCCTGTCTGCGCTTGTGAGCGATGGCAGAAGTTTCATGAGGGAGCGCTTTAGCAGGTCGAGTTTGTTCTTGGCATTCATAGAGCCTGAGACATCGACCAGAAATACGAGATTCGAGGGCGGAATCTCTTCAATCTTGCGCGTCTGTGTGCCAATCAAGAGCAGTTTGGTGTCTTTGTTCCACGGGCAGTCGGTATATTCTGTCGTGATTGAAAAGACTTCGTCTGCATCTGGGGCAGGATAATCATATTTAAAATAATTGATCAACTCTTCGGTGCGGTATGGTGCTTTGACGCCATAGATATTTGCTGTATTTCTGGGATCGATATCGTTATGGATGCGATATCTGAACAGCGTATAGGACGCGGTATCGACATCGGCGGCAAATGTGGACTGCGGTGCGTTGAGCGTATTGGTGAACGCTGCCTGTTCCATGGGCAATTCTTCTCCGGCTTCGAGAAGTTCCGCCATTTCGGCCATTATTTCGGCATCCATGGCATAGTTGGGCATATAGCCGCTGTCCATCCCATCATAACCGCATCCGAAAAGCATCATGGACGAAAGTGCCAGACCGCTCAAAAATGCAAAGTGTGTCGTTTTCATGGGAATAACCTCTATCAATGGGCGGCGTGAAAAAACACGTATTCCGCCAAGTTCTCAATCGATATAGATAAGGAGAAGATAGATATCAATAGGACAATGTTGTCATCTGATATGACAATTCTGTCGTGAGCCAAAAACGAGCTTATGACATCATAGATGCCCCGGCAACAGAGATGTGGTTGCCAGGGCTGTCAGGGGGGGCTAGCGGATTATTCGCACACGAGATTGCGCGGAACAAAATTCACATCATAGTTGCCTTTGGGCACTTGGAGCAGCATGAGCGGGCAACTCATGGATGAATCGGTTTGCCGACACAGTGATCGATATAGACGTTGATTGGTGCGTCTTTACACACGGTTTCGACATTGAGCGGATAGGCGGTCGATCCATACGAGCCGCCGAAAAGCACTAAAACAGTGGAATGCTCAAAATCTATCTCATTAAGTTTGGAGGATTGTATATATTGTTTCAAGTAGTCATCTGCATCTTTTAAATAATTGTTCAGGTCTTCTTGACTGTTCAGGGCTGTATAGGTTGGCGTTTCGTTGCACTGTTCCATCCAGAATTCCCGATTGTTTAGGAAAACTTTGTATTCAAGCGGTGAAGTGCACGTTTCTCGGGAAAAGTCATCTACAATGCCCCTGAATTCTACAATATATAAGAATGGACGATTGCTATTAATAAATGATTCATAATCGCATGCGGGCAATTTGATTTTTAGTGAGCTATACTCAATTGTTCTATATATGGTTTCGGATTCTTCGCTGACTAGCCCAGGATTGAATGAGATGAACTGATCAAGGGCTTCATTTTTTGCTTTTATATATTGGCGGCCAGAGCATTGCGGTATGCGCTATTTCTTTTATTTGCTTCTTCTTAAGAGACAATCTCATCATCACATGCAATAGTGCGAGTATCTGAATTAATATAAAAGCAGAGTGGCATATCTGGCATCTCAAATTGTGTTTTAAGATCGATATTTAAAAGCAAAGTCTTGGATTCACAACCGTCTATTAAGGCGTCAGCGATGAAACCTGATCTGTCTTCAAATGTTACAGACATAGCCGCATCGAGCTGCTCTGAACTTACAACCTTTCCGTCAGCGAGTTGCCCTTCACAAACCTCATTTGCTTTTTCATCAATATAACATTTGATGGTGAGCATACCGTCCTCTGTGGGGATAGTGAGTTCACGCGTCACCCAATCTTCCTGTGCATAGCCAGCGAGTTTGAGTTCTCCTCGGTCACTGGCGTCCTGGATAGAGCTGCCACAGGCGCTCAGCAGACAGCCTAACATGATTATGCCGAATAACTTTTTCATAGCGACCTCCTTATTACAGACAACCTGTTAGAGATGAGATACCCCAAGACATTTCTCGCGCGTTCTTAAATCTCGTCGAGCTTCGGATAAGTCTCTTTCTAATTTAACTATGGAGGTGTCATTATCTCCCACCTCAAGTTGTGTGCTGCCACACGATACTAGAAACAGTGATGCTGTGATACATAAAAAATAACGCTTTCTCATGCTTTCCTCCTAGGATTGCCAGCTTACTCACCATGCCCTCACTTAAGGATAATCACTAATTTGAGTTTAGTGTACAATAAGGCGTAAAATTTTGTCAAGGAGGGTTTTCAGCTGCTTCATCTTTGCCTTGACGAGATGGCGTGCAGCGCTCAACGCAGTAGATATGGCACAAGATGACGCTCCCCGCAGATAGTCTCTTTCTTGTGTGAAAGAGAGTGTCAACACCCAGCAGATAGTCTCTTTCCGGAGAGAAAGAGAGTGTCAGCCCCCAGCAGATGGTCTCTTTCTTGCGTGAAAGAGGGTGTCAGCACCCTGCAGATGGTCTCTTTCTTGCGTGAAAGAGAGTGTCAGCACCCTGCAGATAGTCTCTTTCTTGCGTGAAAGAGGGTGTCAGCATCCTGCAGATGGTCCCTTTCCGGAGTGAAAGAGAGTGTCAGCACCCTGCAGATGGTCTCTTTCCGGAGTGAAAGAGAGTGACCGCACCTTTTTGCCATGCCGTTTTACCCGGAATGCTTCATTGCCAGGATTGATATATATGCCCATCTTTTTAACCCTGTGTTCTGGATATATTTAAATTGATATCTTCTGATTGAAATATATCTTCTGAAATCGTGCCGCGCATATTGATTTCTTTTGGGAATTTTCTTGTGATGCGCAGATAGTTTTCTGAATAGCCCTGCCAAAGTATATATTTATCATCTGTAGAAAGCATTTGTTCCCAAAGTATATGAAGCTTTGAGCCGACTGTTTGGTTGAGCCTCTGCGCTTTAATAGATTCAATGAGTGTTTCGGCTTCGTTCCAGCGTTTGCGCTTGATATCGGGGGGAACTGGATCGGGCAGCAGGGCGGCCAGTGTGTTCGGCCTTGCGGAGAACCTGAACAGGTGCACGTCATCAAAGGATGCGTTTCTTATAAATTCAAGCGTTTCCTGCCACATGTCTTCGGTTTCTCCGGGGAAGCCGACGATGAGGTCTGTGGAGATGCGCACATTGGGAATATCGGCGCGGATTGCTTCGAGTTTTTGCAGGTAGCCGTCGATGGGGGTGCGGCGCTTCATAGCGGTGAGCACATCATCGCTGCCGCTCTGGACGGGAATGTGGAAATGCGGGCAGAGGCGAGTGTCTTTCCAGAAGGCCCAGAGTTCCGGGCGGATGTGCCAGGGCTCGATGGAGCTGAGGCGCAGGCGTTCCACGGGGGTTTGCGCGAGTATGTCTGTGATGAGGTCTTTGAGGACGTATGCGCCTTGTCTGTAAGCGCCGAGCTGCACGCCCGTGAGTACGATCTCGCGTTCGCCTAGCCTGAGGCAGGTGTTGATTTCGTCGATGATTTTCTGTGCGGGTTCGGAGCGTTCGGGACCGCGCGCCAGGCGGACGGCGCAGTAGGTGCATTTGTTGTTGCAGCCGTCCTGAATCTTGATGAAGCTTCGCATGCGGAGCTTGTACGAGGGCGGTTGAGGCGGTTCCGGGGCGATATCCTGCGCCCATTGGCAGTCGGCAATGGCCTGATGTATGATCTGGGCGGCATTGGGCTTGTCTTTGCTGAGGATGCGCACGACGCTGAGCGGTTCGGCATCGGCGGTATTTTCGTCTGCGGCGGCCTGAAGCTCGTCATCTGAGAGCGGATTTTCGCCGGTTTCCATGAGATCGACGGCGCATCCCATGAGGATGAGCAGCCTGGGGTGGAGCGCGGCCATGCGGCGCGCGAGGTTGCGTGATTTGCGCATGGCTTCCGAGGTGACGCCGCAGGTGTTGAGCAGGATGACATCCGGGTGGTCTTCGAGCGCGCACATTTCGTGGCCGGAAGCGACAAAAGCGCGCGCGAGCTGTTCATTTTCGGCTTCATTGAGCCGGCATCCGAGGTAATGAAAAGCAATTCTGAGCATGGCGGAAACAGCCTTCGGGCGATTTGCAGAAAAAAGCGCGGACGTATCGCAGATAGGCCGCGCGTCCCGGCGTATCGCAGATAGCCGGGACAATAAAAAGGATCAGGTTCTGAGCAGAGGGGCGAGGAATCTGCCGGTGTGCGACTCTGGATGGCCTGCGATCTGTTCGGGCGTGCCGCATGCGACGATCTGGCCGCCGTCCTTGCCGGGTTCAGGGCCGATATCGATGATGTAGTCTGCCGATTTGATGATGTCGAGGTTATGCTCGATGATGAGGATGGTGTGGTCGAGATCCGCGAGGGTGGAGAGGACGCCGATGAGCTGTCGCACGTCGTCGGCGTGCAGGCCGGTGGAGGGCTCGTCGAAGACGAAGAGCGTCTTGGTGCGCGAAGTTTTGGCGATTTCTTTGGAAAGTTTCATGCGCTGCGCTTCGCCGCCGGAGAGCGTGGGGCTTGGCTGTCCGAGCTTGATGTATCCGAGGCCGACATCGCAGACGGAGCGGAGTATTTTTTCGATTTTTGTCTGTCCTTCGAAGTGTTTGAGCGCTTCGGCAAAAGACATGTCGAGGACTTCGGCGATATTTTTGCCGAGGTAACGGACGCGGAGCGTGGCTTCATTGAAGCGTTTGCCGCGACAGTCTTCGCATGGGACATAGGTGTTCGAGAGGAATTTCATCTCGATGGTTCGGACGCCTGCGCCGGCGCAAGTCTCGCAGCGGCCGCCCTGTTTGGTGTTCGAGACGTTGAAGCTGAAGCGTGAGGCGCTGTAGCCGTACATCTTGGCATCGGGGGTGGCGGCGAACAGCGCGCGGATGAGGTCGAAGACTTTTGTATAGGTTGCGGGATTTGAGCGCGGCGTCTTGCCGATCGGGTGCTGGTCGACATCGAGGACGCGGCCGATCTGTTCGAGACCTTCGATGGTGTCATAAGATTCGCAGCGGGTCGGCCTGCCTGCGAGGAAGTTTTTGACATGCGGCAGCAGAAGGTCGTTGATGAGCGTGGATTTGCCGGAGCCGCTCACGCCGGTGACGCAGACGATGCAGCCGAGCGGGATATCGACATCGATATGCTTGAGGTTATTTTTGTGTGCGTTCCGGATGTGGATCCAGCCTTTGTCGAGCGAGCGCCGGTGTTCGGGAAGTTCGACGGTCTTTCGCCCGAGAAGATAGTCTGCCGTGAGTGAATTTTGGGCATGCGCGAGCTTGTCGATGGGGCCTGCATAGACGACATTGCCGCCGGCTTTTCCGGCTTTGGGGCCGATATCGACGAGATAATCGCAGGCGCGCATGGTCGCGTCATCGTGCTCGACGACGATGACGGTGTTGCCTCGGTCGCGCAGGTCTTTGAGGACGCCGATGAGACGCGCCTGGTCGCGCGCGTGCAGGCCGATGGACGGCTCATCGAGGATATAGGTGACTGCGGTCAGGCCGTTGCCCAGAAGCCCTGCCAGGCGGACGCGCTGCATCTCTCCGCCGGAAAGCGTCGTGGCGGCGCGCGAAAGCTGAAGATAGCCCAGGCCGACGCGGGACACGAACTTCAGGCGCTCCAGAAGCGATGGCCTGAGGTCCTCGACAATCCTGGCAGCGACCGGGTCGAGCTCCCCGGTCGTCACATGTTCAAAAAATGATATGGCCTCGTCAATCGTCCTATTTTGAATCGCTGCGATGCTTTCTCCGGCAAAGAAGACGTTGCGCGCGTAGAGGTGCAAGCGAGAGCCGTTGCATTCCGCGCAGGGGATGATATCGCTGAAGTTGAGGATGTGGTCATAGAGGTCATTGTCGCAGTCGGACAGGAGATCGCCGAGCTTGTTCGTCAGCGTGGTGAGGAATGTTTCCTGGGCCTGTGACGGCAGGGAGCCCCATGAGGCGCTCGGCTTGATTCCGGCAGACTTGAGCGCTGCTTTGGCGGCTTTTTCGCAGGCGGACCAGATGTCTTCCTCATCGACGCCGTTGAGGATCTGCAGGCCCATGGGCTTGCCTTGTGCGGCGACGAGGGGCAGCGCCGGGTCTCCGATGAGCCATTCCTGGCGCATCACGCGCTGGATGCCTGTGCCGTTGCATGCGCGGCAGGCGCCGGTCGGCTTGTTGAACGCGAGCATGTCCGGCGACAGCTCGGGGAAAGAGAGGCCGCAGCGAGGGCAGGTCGCTTTTTCGCTGAATATCATCATCTGCGAGGGCGCGTCGGGCACCAGGCGTTCCACGAGGCATTGGCCGCCGCCGTGCCTGAGCGCGGCGATGATGCTGTCGGAGATGCGCGGCTGAGCTTCGGCTGTGATGACGACGCGGTCGATGACAAGCTCGATCGTATGGCGGATATTTTTGTTGAGCTGGCCGATTTCCGAGAGGTCGAACATCTTGCCGTCGATCCGCACATGAGAGTATCCGGATTGCCTGAGCTTTTTGAGCAGCTCCTCGTGCATGCCTTTGCGCTGCTGCACGATCGGCGCGTAAATGATGGCGCGCGTCCGCTCTGGCCACGACATCAGGCGGCGGATGATCGCCTCGGCGGTCGTTGCGGACACTTCGATATTGCATTTGGGGCAGACCTGGACCCCCGCGCGTCCCCACAATAGTCGGATAAAATCGTAGACTTCTGTGACTGTGCCTACGGTCGAGCGCGGATTGTTGCCAGCCGTGCCCTGTATGACGGCGATGGATGGGGAGATGCCGCTGATTTTCTCGACTGTCGGGCGCTTGATCGCGCCGACGAACTGACGGGCATACATCGAGAGCGTGTCGAGATATCGCCGCCGGGCTTCCATATAGAGCGTGTCAAACGCGAGCGTCGATTTCCCGGAACCGCTTGGCCCCGTGATGACGGTAAAGGCATATTTGGGAATATCTAAGGAAACGTGAGCGAGATTATTTTCAGTGGCATTCTGAATATGGATAATATCGCGCTTTGCTGGACTTGAATCGTGGGAATCGCACATAGAGCGTTTTTATTTTGGGGGAGGGGGAAGACTCCCCCAGCGCGGCTATTTCGCCTTGCGAAATACGCCGCTACCCCCTCGTCTGATCATAAATTGGGGCTCAGTTGACCGGGAAGACGCAGTAACTGGAGCATTTGGATTCAACAGTGTTATTCTTGTCGCCGTCGTCGCATTCTTCGCCATATTCCGGCTGAATGACGCCATCTCCGCAGCGTTTTGCGAGTTTGCATTCCGGGGTGCAGGTGTTGTACGCGCCGTCATTGACGCCGTCATCGCATTCCTCTGCATTGTATGTATCGACGACGGCATCGCCGCATCGTGGCGGAAAATAAGCGCATCCGAGGCCGCATCCGCCATAGCTGCCGTCATTTTTCTTGTCGTCGCAGACTTCGCCAAGCCATGCCTGGACAATGCCGTCACCGCAGATCGGGCGCGTGCAGAGCGTCGTGCAGTTGTCTTCGTTGGAATCATTGCCATCGTCGCATTCTTCGCCTTCCTCGAGGATGCCGTTGCCGCAGCCGGCGCTGTGGCAGTTGGCCATGCACTTTGATTCTGCGGTGCCGTTCTTTGCGCCGTCGTCGCATGTCTCGGGGGGATCGATCGTGCCATTGCCGCAGGTGTTGTTTGCATAATGGCAGTCAGCGGTGCATCCAGCTTCGCCATCGCAATCTTCAGAGCCTTCGCGGATATTGTTGCCGCAGTAGGGCTTGATGCGGCAGTTGACGCAGCCGGCTTTCCGGGAGACTTCGTCATCGATATGGCCGGCGATATCGCATTCTTCATCGCCACGGATCATGCCGTCACCGCAGACAGCCTGGCAGAGGCTTTCGCCCATGTTCACGAAGCCGGTCAGCGTGAGCTTGAAGTTTGAAGCGCTCGTGTGTCGCTCTGCCTGGAAGAAGCTGATCGGATAGATGCCGCCTTCGTACAGATTGAATGTCGGATCGTATTTCTGCTGCGTCGTGGGGTGAATGTCGCCTTTGAGCGTGAATTCACCTGCTGTCTGTGAATGGCAGCCGCCGAGGTCGATCGCTTTCTTGCCGTTCACAAAGACCCAGACATCGTCATCGCCATAAAAATGGAGCGTTGCCGGATTTCCGTCATATTTGAAGTATGTCTGGATATGTGTCGTGAAATGGAAGTCGTTGGACTGTCCGTCGTGATTGCCATAGCCGCGCGGGTCATTGGTCAGCGGGAAGTAGTTGCCATTTTCATACACATAGACGCCGTTTGTCTTGTTCTGGCAGGTGAGTTCGAGGGAGCCTTTTACTGTGCGGTTGATGCCGGGGAAATCGCGATACCACATCTGGTAGGAGGAAGCAGTGATCTGCCCTGAGGAGCTTCCGAACACCGGAAGGCCGTCATTGCCGAGCGTGCTCTGCGCGATGTTGCCGTTGAGTTCGGTCACGTTCATGCGCTCAAAGTCTGGGTGACCGTGTCGCGCGGCAAAGTAACCGCCATATTTCTGTGCTTCTGCCTGTGTGATGCAGCCATCCACTTTTGAGTTTTGATCGACCGTGCCGCTGCATGCGGAAGCATTGTATGCGCGGAAATCCCTGAATGTCGCCGCGAGCTGGATTTTGTCGGGGAATTCCTTGGCGTACTTGGTGCATTCGAAGCCGTCCTCAAGCGTGCAGACTGAAGAACAGCCGTCGCCGGAAATGAGGTTGCCGTCATCGCATTGTTCCCCGGCTTCCCAGACAGTGATTCCATCGCCGCAGATCGGCTTGCAGGAGCCATCTTTGCTGCAGGTGAAAATCGATTCTCTTTTGCAGAACGGATCGCAGCCGTCGCCTGCAAGGAGGTTGCCGTCATCGCATTCTTCTCCGGCCTCGACGATTTTGTTGCCGCAAGCGCCTTTCTGGCAGTTTTTGCCGTCAGCATCGCATTTGCAGTGCGGCTGTAGTGCGCAGCTCTGGCAGCATGCAGATGTCTCTTCGCAAGTTTCTGAGCCTTCGAGCTGGCCATTGCCGCATTTGGCGTCGTGTGTGCAGGGTGCGCCTGCCGTATCGCATTTCCAGCCGAAAGCTATGTTCAGGCAATCGGGGCAGCCGATGGTTTTGGCATCGCCTTCGTCGCAGACCTCGTCGCCGGTGACTTTGCCGTCGCCGCAGACATCCTTTTCGCATGGTTTGCCCGGCATATCGCAGTGATAGCCTGATTCGCGTTTGCAGAAGCGGCTGCATCCGTCGCCCGAATTCGTATTGAGGTCGTCGCATTCCTCATCGCCGGCGACAATGCCATCGCCGCACATTTTGGCATAGCATGCCTGGTTTTCGGGGCAGACCCAGCCTGTTTCGATGCGGCAGTTTTCTGAGCATCCGTCGCCTGAAGTCGTATTGCCGTCTTCGCAGTTTTCGCTGCCCTCGATGACGCCGTCGCCGCACTTTGTCTGACGGCAGTTTTTACCCTCGGGGCAGAGCCAGCCTGCTTCGACCTGGCAGGTCACAGAGCATCCGTCGCCGGGGTCTTTGTTTGTGTCATCGCAAGTTTCTCCGGAATCAAGCTGGCCATTGCCGCAGTTCGCAAGTTCTGGATTTTCAACGATCTGCTTGCACGGTTCGCCGAGTTTGGGACAATACCAGCCGGATTCAATCTTGCATTCGGAAGAACAGCCGTCGCCAGCCATATCATTGCCGTCGTCGCAGTTCTCCTGGTGAGTGATTTTCGCATCGCCGCAGTAAAACTGGCCGTGTTCGCAGGTATCCGTGCAGCCGTTGTACGCCTCGCGCGTGTCGATGCCGCCGGAGTCGCATGCTTCGCCTTCTTCGCGGTCTGCAATGCCATCACCGCAATAGCCCGCATGTTTGCAGTATTTTGTGCAGCCCCCTTGCAAGAACATATAATCTACTGGGGCGTTGCCCGGGTCGCAGTCTTCGCCGGGATCGACTGTGCCGTTGCCGCATGTTTCAGAGATGCAGGGGTCACCTACGGTCGGGCAGCTGTATCCGGGTTCGAGATGGCTGCAGTCTGATGCGCATCCGTCTCCGGAAATCGTATTGTTGTCATCGCATGCTTCGCCGGCGTCGAGCTTGCCGTTTCCGCATATTTGTTGCGGCTCATTGGGGTCTGACGGATCATTCGGATCCGTTGGCTTTTTTGTGCAGGGTTCGCCAAAATTGGGGCATTCATAGCCGCTTTCAATCATGCACTCAGCGGAACAGCCGTCGCCAGATTCGCGATTATTGTCATCGCATTGCTCCCCTGGATTCTGATGACCGTTGCCGCAGGTCGTTGTTTGATCTTGATTGTGGCTGGTAATCGGAGTTTCCTCGCCGCATCCAGCGAGTGCAAAGCAAGCGAGAATGGCAAATATCGATCTGAGTTTCATATCTGGCCTCATATAGATTGCACGCCCCATGAGGGGGCGAGATGCATTGCGATTCGTCGAGGGGGTAGCGGCGTATTTCGCGCAGCGAAATAGCCGCGCAGGGGGAGTCTTCCCCCAACCAAAAAAAGAATCAATAACGGATCCACTCATCAATGATGCCGTCATTATCGTGATCCAGGCCGACTTGCGCGATTTCCCCGTTGGCATCGAAAATCGTGACGCGGTCGATGACGCCGTCGCATTTCGTGTCGATATCTTCGCGTGTCAGAATGCCTTTGCGGAACACGCGCATGACGTTAGGCTTGAGCGAATGCGTGTCGCTGTCGAGCGCCTGGCGGTTGCAATCGGCCGAGAAAAATTCCGTGCGGATCAGGATTCCGTTGTCGTAGATGTGTGTCCAGTCGATATTGCCGTCGAAGTTCGAGTCTACTTCCTCGCGGATCAGGTTCTCTTTTTGGTTGTAAAACATGATTCGGTCCACTTTTTTGTCGGAATTCATGTCCAGCTCTTTGCGCGCGATCACATATTCGCCCTGGTCTTCGTCCGAAGCCTGCTTGTTGGCGTAGAATTTCCAGAGATCGACGTGACCGTCGCGGTCCATGTCATAGACTTGGACGCGCATTTCTGAGTTGTCGAACCTGCTGCAAGATTCAACATCCATATAGACGACGTGGCCGTCTGCGGCCGTTTCGGTCTCTTTTTTTGAACTGCTGCACGCGCTCAGCATCAGCGGCAGGGCGCAGAAAACTATCAACCCAAAGGACAAACCATGTTTTATCATTGCCAGGAATACTCCCAATTTTGATGCGGAAATGCGACTGAACCGAGAATACAGCTCAGGGGATATCTCTGATACCACAATTTCCGCGCTTTTTCCACAACGCAGCGCGTGGCCTGGCCATGCCCGGATGCGCGTATGTATCCTGAGCATCTTGCGACACTTGCGAAATCCGCATAAACTGGATTCAGTTTGTACAGCCGGCTTGCTCTGTCGCGGGCCGTATTGCCAACCTCAGAGGAATTTGAATGACAGATATCTTATTTGTGGCCTGTAATGCGCGTTTTTCCCATGTAGCATTTGCGCTCAAGACATTGCGCGCCAATCTGCTGCCTGCTTTACACGACCGTTCCGGGATTCTCGAGTTTACGATACAGAACGACGTGACGGAAGCGGCATACGAGATTTTTTCGCACAGCCCGTCGGTTGTCGGCCTGAGTGTCTATCTGTGGAATATCGGGTTTATGCGCCAGCTTGCGGAGATTATCAAGCGCACTGCGCCGCAGGTCAGGCTCATCATCGGCGGCCCGGAGGTCGCCAGCCCGCAGGCGCGGATGCACGATTCCCTGTTCGCGCTCGCGGATCACATCATTGTCGGCGAAGGCGAATGTGTCATGTCGGCGCTTTGCGCAAAATATCTGCTGTCGACTGGATCGTGGGAGGCGTTGTGCCCGGAAGTGGCGCATCTCGTCGGCGAAAAGGTCATCTTCGCGCCGCGCGCGGACGTGACGAAACTTGCGCTGCCTTATGGCGAATATACGGATGATGACTTGGCTCACCGGATCCTCTATGTCGAGACTAGCCGTGGGTGTCCGTACCGCTGCGCATTCTGTCTGAGCTCTCAGGACAAGCCGCTGCGTTATTTTCCGCTCGACAGGCTGTATGCGGCTTTTGAAAAGCTCCTTGCGCGCGGCGCGCGCGCGTTCAAGTTCCTCGACAGGACGCTCAATGCCTCTCTGTCCAGGGCGCTCGGCATGCTCGAATTCTTCCTGCCCTATAAGGACACCGTGTCGCTTCACTTCGAGATGGTGCCGCACGAGATCCCCGATGCGCTCATTGAGGCGATGGCAAAATACCCGGCTGGCGCGATCCAGATCGAATTCGGCGTGCAGACGCTCACGCAGCATGTCGCGGATGCGATTCACCGCCAGCTCGATGCCGAACGTCTGCTCCAGAATCTCGCGAAACTGCGCATGCGCACGGGCGTGCATATCCATGCCGACCTGATCGCGGGCCTGCCCGGGGAGTCGTTCGCGGAGTTCGCCGCAGGCTTTGAGCGCTTGCGCGGAAGCGGCGTTCAGGAAATCCAGCTCGGCATTCTCAAGCGCCTCAAGTCTTCGCCGCTCGACATGCAGGCCGAAGCATGGGGGCTCGTCTTTTCTGAAATGCCGCCCTACGAAATCCTGCAGACCCCTGACATGTCTTTCAAAGATCTGACGGAATTCAAGCGTTTCGCGCACTTTTATGACACGCTTGTCAACAATGCGAATTTCCCCGGAACGGTCGATGCGATCTGCCGCGACGCATATTTTGAGAATTTCCACAGCCTCACGCAGTGGATCTATGGTCAGACGACGGCGACTCAGGGCATTTCTCAGACGCGCTGGGTTACTCTGCTCTTCAGATATATGACCGAAGTCGCCGGATTTTCGCCCGAAAATGCAGCCAAACTCATCATTGCCGATTACCTGCGCAGCCGCAAGGAGGACATTCCGCCAGTGCTCAGGCCCTGGCTGCCTGCTGACTTCAAGATTTCCAGCATCAAGCGTGGCGCGGATTCCGGCCATATTCGCCAGCAGAAGCATCTGGCTTTGAACGGAGCGCAGCCATGAAAGTAGCCCTTGTCTATGCGGATGCGAACGAATCGCCTGAATGCGACAGGAGTTCTGCCGCTCGCTTGGCTCAGATGTGCGCGCTTCTCGAAACGCGCTGTGAGCTCGCGCTGATCGCGCGCAGCGCGCTTTCTGCCGATATCTGCCGGGCCGATCTCGTCCTCTGTGCCGGCGGCGACGGCACGCTTCTGGAGACCGCGCTTTTCCTGCGCGATACGCCGCTCTGCGGCATTCGCCTCATTCCCGAGCGCAGTGTCGGGTTTCTCTGCGCATTTGACTATTCCGAACTCGCTTCTCGCTTGGATCCGCTCCTGTCTGGTGCGCTCGCGCCCCGAAAGATGACGCGCCTGGATTGCCTTGTGGACGGCGTTTCGCTCGATGTGCCGTTGCTCAATGACGTGCTTCTGGCGCACAGATGCCCTGCGCGAGCGAGCCGCTATGAGATCAGCTTTGGCGGCGTTTGCCAGCGCCAGTGTTCATCCGGTCTCTGGGTCGCGACCGAACAGGGCGCGCATGGCGGCCTCCATTCCGCAGGCGGCGCCGTGCCAGACCTGCCAGACGGCTTTGCCTTTTGTGTCCGCGAATGCGCGCGCTATGCGCCCTCGGAAGGCGGCCTGATCCGGACGGCTGCGTTCGATCCCGCGCTTGACGCGCTTCAGGTCAAGGTTTTGGGGGAGGATATGTGTCTTTTCGGGGACGGCGGCCTCTTTGTGCGCGATCTGTCTTATGGCCAGACGCTGACATTTCGCAGTCATGCGGCTTCGCTCAGCCTGTTTGGAAAATAGCGTCTGTTCTGGGCGCGGCCTATGCTGCGCATACGGCCTGCGAGCGGCGGCTATCGCTTGCGCGATACGCCGCCGCGCTGCCCGCTATCGCTTGCGCGATACGCCGCCGGCAAGTTCTATCCCATCCAGCTTTCAATCATACAGGAATGTGTTTTATCCGGATCATCTCTGTCATAGCTGATGCCGACTAATAAAATTTCTTCTGTATAATTTTTAAGAATATCCGGATATCGTCGTTTTTTGATTTGCGCGATCGCGCCTTCGGCATCGTTTTGGGGATGTGATTTGTCGAGGGCTTTTAATTCAATCACAAGCGCGGGATAGTCTGAATTGCGTTTTGGTAAATATACAATATCGGCATAGCCTGTGTCGCCCGCGAGTTCTTCCTGCTGAAAATATTCATCTTTATATGCGAAATAAGCGAGTTTGATTGTGCCGCGCAGGGATTGTTCATTATTATAATGGCGCGGTCCATATTCCTCGGTGTGTATTTTTTGTAGTTCCATGGCGACGGCATTTGCGCGCATGTCTGCCGTGTCTTTCATGAGCTGCACGCTTCGCTTGACGCGTTGAATGGTTTCTGCATGCGTGACTTCGTGGATAGTATCAGCATATTCGATGCGGATTTCCTCGTTGGGGATGCGCACAGTTTCGCGCTCCTCGTCATACGATAAATAGCCGTAGTGCGTGAGGAGGGTCAGGACGTCGTCCTCAGATTTCAGAGACGACGGGTCATTGCGGAAACGCCTCGGATTAAGGGGCACTTCTTTGCCGGCCATAAGTTCGACAAGCGCTTTGCCCAGGCCTTCTTTGTCCAGGTTCAGGTATTCCAGAAGGCTTGTCGGATCGGAGGTGGCTGGCCAATAGGATTGAAATATATTGGTCTGTATTGCCTTCATGACAGAATTGGGATTATACACAGATCCGACACCACGGATTTTATACCCATCATACCAGTATTTCATTTTATTAATATCGACATGGAATTCTTCGCAAAGGGCATCAATCTCTTTTTCGGTAAATCCTATGTATGGCGCATATTCTCCTGGCTGTAAGATGGTATATTCCCAGAATTCTGATATGGCCGACTGGCTGCCGTCTTTTTTAATGGGAAGGATGCCGGTCATATATGCGGCAGCGAAAACCTTATTGGTGATAGAACTGTCCTTGAATAGGCTGCGAAGAAACTGAAGATAAATTTTACGTATTTCTGCAGTGCAGTCATTGTCGCGAATCGGAGCATCCCATTCGTCGATGATGGCGATGAATTGTCGGCCAGTGGCTTCGACGGCATTATAGAGCAAATCAGACAATGCATCGGTGTGCTCAACATTGGGATAAATTTTATAGATTTCCTCGGATACTTTTTGAGTAATAAACAAGAGCATCTTGTTTAGTCCGGCCTTGCCAATGACGCCAGAGATGTCAAGGTAAATGATATTATACTGATTCAGATGTTTCCGATAGGTCTCATCCTTTGCGATTTCCAGATCGTCAAACAGAGATGTTGAATCGCATCCCAGACAGTAATAGGCGCAGAGCATCTGTGCTGCGTATGACTTGCCGAAACGCCTTGGCCGGCTGATGCAGCTGAGCTTGTTTGGCAGGCCGATGGTGCGATTGACCACGCCGATGAGCCCGGATTTGTCTACGTATTTTCCCTGCCGAATGACGCGGAATGATTCGTTGCCTGGATTGATGTAGATGCCCATATCGCCCTCCATGAGAAGCCTGCAAGGGGATCAGCCCCTTGCGCCATGCGCGCTGAGTATAACATGAGGGGCTGGAAAAGGGGAGCGTTTGTGCTGGGGGGGCGGCCAATTGAAGAAAGGGGCGTTATGAATCGCGTGCGGTGTCGGCACCGCGAGGAGATGTGAAGATGTCAAAGCGCGCGATTTCTGATTAATTGGCCCCTGGCTCCTTTCTCCGATGGGGCTAGGGGCGCAGCTTTGTGCGATATCATGATTGAATATGATGTAATTCGTAACTATTCAGCCGAATGCTATTCTGAAGCATGATGGGCATTGCGTGACAGGCAGTAGGCAGAAGTTGGTAGGCAATAGTAAGTTTTCGCGAAGTTTTGGTGCTGAAGAAATTATGAGATAGGCTTTCCCAAAGATGGAATTGTCGAAGATTTGGAGGCCGGCTGAATAGTTACCGTAATTCTTAGAGCTTCCTTAGAACTTATAGCCTGCGTGGAAGTAGATATCGAATTGGATGGCGAAGAAAGTTTCGTGATAGTCTACACTTTTGTAGTTATTGTATTTTTCACAGTTATCTCCTTTCCAACCACTACAATACTCATGATATGTACCATCGGGAACATCTTTCGTTCTTGTGAAACCGAAGAAATCGAAAGGTAAATCCATGGCAAATCCAACAAACCAGTGTTGGGTTAAAAACCAGTCGAATTCAATCATTGGTTTGATTGTAAAAGCGGTGAGAGAAAAATCGGGGGCACGATGAATACATTCGTGGTTATTACCATATACATTATCGTAATAGTGATCGTTATCATCGCAATATTCAGTGTCATCATCTATTCCAAACTCGCCTAAATAATGTTCTATATGATGTGTTATTCCCAAGCCAAGTCCAACAGATAGCTGAAAAGATGACCAATTGGTGACGAGTTTTGCGCCAACTGTCCAAGTTAAGCCGGTGGGATATATAAAATTGAAGTTAAAATCTGTAAATGTCGCAAAACGTACATCTTTGCCTGGAATAGGGGTGATATTCGGAAAGATATAAGTGACGCCGGTATGAAGAACTATGGAACCTATGAGGCCGTATCCAAAACCGAGGTCAACTGTGAAGCTAGGGGCTTCGGCTGCGAGTTTTGCTTGTTCAACGCGTTCTTTCTTTTTTCGTGCGCGTTCGCGCGATGGGGTGTTTACTGTCTCGAAGAAGTTCTGATTGCTCTGCTCGTTGACGTTGTATTGTTCGGATGCGACGCGGTCGGCCTGTTGGCGCTGCTGATCAAGCGTTTGTAGATTTGCAGGCACTTCCGCTTGTTCAGATGTGGCATTAAAATCTGTGTTGAGAACTGGGCGTTTGGCTGTGTAAGGGTCTGCAGACGTGTTGCCGAGGGGGATGCATGCAAACTGATGCGTGTCGGGATCGATGGCGGCTGGCGTGCCTGTGGGGCAGCCGCCGGTCTGGACGGGGGCTTTGGAGGTGTCGGGCACGCATTCCGTCAGTGTTTTGCCGTTTTGCTGTGTCGTTTGGGGCTTCGAGCCGGCGGGACATTGCGTGGTCTGTGCGGTTGCAAATGGCGCAGTAAGGCATAGCGCTGCGACCAGCACTAATAATGTATATAATATGCGGTGCATGGACTATTTCCCCGAGCAGACGGGCACGATGGCATCCGTATATTTGATTGCGAGCGCATTGCCATAAATCGTGATGGTGCAGACCTCTTTTTTAGATTCATTTTTAACGATGGATTGTGAGTTTGGCGCGATGCCAGAGAGTTGGCTGGCTGAGCTTGAGGAAGTGCTCAGGGCTGAGAGTGCCACGGGATCTGCGCCAGAGGCGCCTGCAATGCCGCCTGCTACGCCGGCGAGTGAGGACATGACCTTGAGCATGGCCTGGGCATTGAATTGGGTCTCTTTTTCGTCGATGACAGATTGTTCGTGGCAGTATTTTTCTGTTTCGATATGGATATTGACAATGGCATCTGCGCCGACTTTGAAAGCCTCATCGTATAGGCGGCGCTCTATGATTTTAGAGCCGGAACGTGCGACTTTGCGCAGTTTTTCAGCCTCTCCGGACTTTGCATCGTATGCGTCGGCGTTTGAGACATTGCTGCTCTCGTCATAATCTGTGAGCTCTTCCGTCTCATTGAGTGTCGTCTGCGCAAATACGGGTTGAATCACCTTGAAATCTTTGACTGCTGTTTGCACGACTTGTGTCGTATTGGTCTCAAGATCAATGCGCTCTTCATCCAGAACTGAGTATTTGGTCGTGGAGCAGCCCAAGGTGGTGGCGCTGAATGCCAAAAGCGCGAGAATAATACGATACTTCATAATATCTCCTGTGAGGAAAAATTTACGTTATCGAAAGCACTAAAACCTTTTGCAGTTTAAAAAAAAAAAAAATAGTCAACCTCAAAAACCATAAAAACAAAATTTTTATCCAAGATATGAGGGTGTAATGAGGATGAGCGCGACGTATCGCCGCAGGCGATAGGCGCGCCCAGAAACAAAAAAAGCGCCGTATGCCGTCAGGCATAGGCGCTTGATGTGCGGCGTATCGCAGATAGCCGCGCGCAAAAAAGTCATCAGGACTTTGCGGGCAGAGGGGTTTCTTTGGTGAACGGCTGCCCTTTGCCGAGTTCGATGAGCGGCAGTTTGGTCAGTGCGGAAATGCGGCGGCCGAGTGTGAAGCAGGTGTATTTGTCGAAACAGCCTTCCACGATGGCGTGCGGCGTGCCGTCTGCTTCGGCGAGATAGAGGGCGAAGGCTTCGATGGTAACGTTTTTGCGGCCGGGCCAGGGGTAGTCGATGAGGCCGTAGACGACGTGGGTGAAGCGCGTGATATCATAGCCCTTGAAAGTGTTATTTTCGGGCAGAAAGACGAGTTGGCGGTAACCCAGGACTTGGCCGATTTCGTCAAGAATGGGCTCAGGTTGCGGGATTTTGATGACCGTTTCGCGATATTTGAATGTTTTGGAAGAGCGGCGGAAGAGCGCGATGGCAAAGACGGTGCTCAAGATGAGTATGACAAACTCAATTTTGTTGAAATACCAGAAGCCTGCAAGCGCGAGCCTGAAGGCTTCGACACCTGCGATGATGAACGCCAGCCATGCGGCAAAGCGCCAGCGTTCGCCAATGCGCTGCCGGAGTTCGACAAGGCCGATCCATTCGTTGTTGCGTTTTGTCAGGTAGCATCGATCGTATAACATTATGCACCTCCTGGACGGCCTGTTGCTTGATGCCGTCACTCGGTAAGTAAGTCAGTCTGGATATGCGGACTGTCAAGCCGCCACCGGTCTTCCTCGAGCACGAACACGAGCTCGCGCGCCTGGCCGGAGGCGCTGACGGCATAGAGGACTTTGCGCGTTGCTGACTCTTCGTCCTTGCGGCCGCCGAAGTCGTCGCGAATGTCCGTCAGATCACGGATAAACACATCGCCGACCGGGTCAAACTCGATATTTTCGCCATTGAGTTCCAAGGTCTTTGCTTTGAAGGCTTCTGCGGCGCCTTTGCCGCCGGAATGTGTGTTAAACCAGGCGTTCGTTTCGGCACTCATCCAGGTAAGCGCTGTGTCATAACGGCCGTCCGCAAGCGCGGCAAAACACTGAATCGCCGCGCGCTTGGCATCCAGAAAACGCTTCATCACGTCTTCGGGGGATTCTTTGACTTCCTGGGCGGCCTGCCACTGCGCTTTGGGCGGCGCATCGGGCAGCGTGTACATGCGCGTGCAGCCCATTGTGGCAACCATAGCGAGACTGATTAAAATAATTTTTTTCATAGCACTCTTCTTAAAATACGTCAGGGGCATGAATGCCCCAGCAGCCTATTTTAATGGCTTTTCTTTTGTGGGGGAACCCTTTTCTTTTGTGCCAAAAGAAAAGCGGTTCCCCCACACCCCCTCCCAAAAGAAAGGCAATGTTTTGAGGGATTTGGGTTTTGTGGGCAAAAAAAATCCCGCGCCGAAGCGCGGGATTTTTAAGGGGTGAGAAGCGGATTATTTAGCTTCGATTGTGATCGGATAGACCAGAACTGCAGCAGATTTTGATTCTTCATTCCACGCAGTAATGCGAAGATTGAGCGAGGATGTGCTGGTGAGATCAATCTCTTCTGTTGTGCATTCTGAAACTTCACCGGTAATTGTATTGCTCTTAGAATTGCCAAGTTTTGTGTCGTTGTTAAAGAATGCAACTGAGACATTGTTTGGAGAAGATGACGCGTTATTCTTTTTGCAGTTAAATTTCGCACGAATCTTTGTTTTGCCAGCAAGTGCTGCGATTTGTGCATCTGAAAGAGTAAGTTTGAGATATTTATTTGAGAAATCTTCAGCAGTAGTCCAATTTGCGCCAATGGAAAGATAACCATCTTTGTTAATATTGGCAGTAGTCAGCCCAACAGGTGTTGGATTGGTGTTTTCATTGAGCACGCATGTCCAACTTGTATTTGCAGGTTTCACACATTCGCCATTTGATGGAGTTGTCGCGCCAACATTGCTTGAGGCATTATTGCAGGAAACCTTGGTTGATTTTTGTTCATCAGCTGCTTTGCACTCAGCATTATCCGCTTCTACTGTAACTTTCTCACCGCCAATATATTTAGCCGGAGCTTCAACAATGGTTACCCAGTTATCATTGCCGCCACCTGCCTGGCCTTCATACGTCCAGAGATTCGCATTTTCTGGGAATTTGTAAGAAGCAGAAGCTGCAACAGGAACCCAAGACTGGCTTTCTTTTTCTGCGATATAGGTCACATCATCGACAACGAAAGTGAACGTGCAGAAGTTGTTGCCCTTGAGGGCGCTGAGGTCGGCCATATACTCGACGTTATCGCCGCCATTCGGATTATAATTGGCATTGACGGTTGTGGTCACTTTTGTCCAGGCAGAGAGCGCCTTTGTCTTATCTGTGGTGCAGAGGAAGGACGCGCTCTTGACAGTGTTATCCGGGAATTTGCTCTGATTGATTTGAGCATAGGCTTTGCCTTCGTTGATGCTGACAAAGCTGGCAGAAATCTGCGAGCAGTTTGTCTGTTTATCATAGGCATAGGTGCTTGCGCATTTGATATCGCAGGCATTCGAAACGCAGATGCCGACGACATGGAGCTCATCGTCACCTGCGCAATGGCTATCTTCGAGGCATTCCACACACTGATCATTGGCATTCTGGGAAGCCTTGTTGCAATATTTCTTATTGTTGGGGCAAGTGTCTTTGGTTTCCTCTGCGAAAACTCCGTTATTGCAAATGGAATAGGTTGTCGCATCGATGCAGCCGATCTGATCATGCGGGGTCATCACATCATCGAGGCCTTTGCAAGCCTTGTTGTTTTCGCCGCCGCCGCCCGTGGTGCATTCAGGAGCCGCCTGGTTGCCGTTGAACGTCTTGTTGGGGTCTTTGCAGCCAGAAATGACGATGTCTGCGGCTGTTCTCGGGCCGATGTAGTTCTTATTGTTGTTATAGACAACGCCTGTAACGTTGTAGAGGAAGTCCTGGGCAAACGGGTCGAGAACTGCCTGACCGCCGAAGGAATTGGTGACGAGCGTGGTGCTGTCGCCGCTCTTGAGCGTGACGTTGTAGTTTTTATCATTTTTGAGTTCGATGGCTGAAACTTCGACATTTTTGATGGTGACGAGCATCGAGGCATAGGCGTTCTTTGCGCCATCTGCGATGATGTCAGCAATGGTTTTGTCGAGTGCAGTCGCGGTCGCTGCGCCTTCAAGTTCGGTAATGGTAAGCGTCTCTTTATTGCCCGTAACCTCGACCAGGCCATTGTAATGCGTTACGGCAACCGTAGATTTGACATTGACATACTTGCCAACGGCTGGGAATGCGGGGCAGTTATCGCCGGAGCAGTAAACATAGACGCCAGCGATATTTTCTGAGCCATCGGGATCCTGAATGGTGAAGCCCTTGGAGCCTGAAGCTGTCACGACGCCTTTGATGTCGGTCGACTCAAGGCCTTTGCCGTCTTTGATGTTGTCATAATCATCGCGGATCTGCTTGATGCTTGTGTAGCCTGTCTGAGGCTGTTCGCCGCCGCTTTCGACGCAGGTGCCGACGGTCAGCATGCAGTTCTCGCATCCGGGCTTGCCGGTATAAGTCTTATTCTTATCGAGGCTTTCGACATCTGCGCAGGTCGCTTCGCCGATATTCTCCCCATCGCACTGTTCGCCGTTCGGCGTGCTCGTGATCTTGCCGTCACCGCAATACAGGCATTCGCTGTAATCGATTGCGCTGCAAAGCGCGTCGCATTTGACGGTGCCGCTTGCATACATATCGTTAAAGTGATTGCCGCATGTGATGTCTTTGATCACCTCATCGTTGCAGTCATTTTCAGGTTTGCAGCCATCCGGAATCTCAATGCACTCCGGATTATTCGAGGTGTAGTCGCAGATCATGCTCTGAGACGTGCAGTTTTCTGTATATTCTTCGTTGACTGTGCCGCCCATGCAGAACACGGCATAGTTCTGATCATGGATATCCATGCACTTGGAGCCGTTGCCGCCTTCGATATCGTCGCAGCTCATCAGCGTGAGCGGATTGACACAGGACGTGCTCGGCTTGGCTGTATCGCAGACAAGGCCGGTCTCGCAGGCAGTGCCTTTCCATTCATTGTTCTCGCATGTATAAAGCGTGTGGACGCCTTCGGTCACTTCGCACTTTTTGTCATCGTCGAGACATGCGACACACTGCGCATCCAGGCAGGCGACTTTGCCGTCTTCGTCATTGGCGCAGTCTTTGGACGTGATCCAGCGGCCGTCGTCGCACATGACGATTTCGCTGTCTTTGCACATCTTGTCGCCGTGTTTGGCCTGTGTCTCAGAACCCTCGACATCACATCCGGCCGGCGATACGCAAAGGGCTGCGCCGCTTGCAGTGCTGCACGTAAAGTCGATGCCGTCATCCGAGCAGTCATCTGTCGTAATCTGAGTGCCCGTGCATGTCACGCGCAGCGTGCCGTCGCAAATGACATCGCCGTCTTTGAGCGTTTTCTTTTCTGAATTGCTATCGGTGTATTCGCAGCCAGACGTTACAGGCGCGTCATCGCAGATATCGTTGCTGCAGACTTTGCCGTTTTCGCAGGCTGTGCCGTTATCCCATTTGCCATTAGAGTCGCAGACATAAGCCGTCGGAACACCGCTCACATCTTCGCATTTTTTAGCGCTGGCAACGCATTCCTTGGCGTCTTCCGCTTTCACGCAGGCGGGGCCGTTGATCGCATACGGATCACACACCGGCGTGTCGCCGCTGCAAGTCGTCTTGGTGGCTGTGCCATTGGCGCAGGTCGTCAGCTCGCTCTTGTTGCAGCCGGGCGTGCAGATCGAAGGTATGACCGGAACATCCTGCCCGGTGCAGCTCAGCGTCGTCGAATCACAGGTGCCATTGCCGCAGTTATAGAGCACCCATGTGCCGTTCACACACGTCTTGAGCGCGTTGTTTTCGCACAGCTTGTTGCCTTCTGTGCAAGTCGACGGC
Source organism: Pseudomonadota bacterium (assembly GCA_017464085.1). Lineage (GTDB taxonomy): Bacteria > Myxococcota_A > Bradymonadia > UBA4248 > UBA4248 > UBA4248. Next base: position 27,186 of record JAFUEE010000083.1, on the reverse strand, counting down.
ACATTGGCCGTACACGTGTACGTCGTGCTGTCGCAGAATGGCGTAGCCGTCCCTTGACAGACTTGAGAGGTGACCCAATGACCATCCGTGCACTTCGTGACATTGCCATCCTGGCAGGCCATCGAATTGTCAATGCATTCAAAGACACTCGGGCTCCATGGAACACTTTCGTTACACGCACTCAATCCAGCAACAGCGCAGCAGGTTAAAAATAGTGCTAACTTCTTATTCATGGGTCTCTCCTCTGTGGCTTAGCCACACATTCTCTGATGCAGAAAATTCTGCGAAAAATAAAGCCAGATTACTCCGGCAACGCATATATGTGAATAGCATAGATGGCGGGTTTAGCACAAGCGCGGCAATCCTGTGACATCACTAAAACTTTATATCTCCGCTTGCTTGATGTCTTTTTAATGGGGAGGGGGAAGACTCCCCCTGCGCGGCTATTTCGCTTTGCGAAATACGCCGCTACCCCCTCGACGAATCATGAGGGCAGCGCAAGCCCTGCTGTCTTGCGCTGATCCTCATGCGCTCATGCATTGTCGCCTTCGCCTTCGTTCTCAGGCACTTGTGGCGCATCTGGCACTTCCGGTGCCTCGGGTTCCGCTTCGATCGCATCGCGTTCTGTTGCGTCCGGCGCTTCAGGCGTGTCGTCCGAATCTTCCTTGGCCTTGGCCATGCGGATGGCTTCGAGCTGGCCAGAAATATCGACATCCTTTTCGAGCAAGCGGTGGCCTTTGTTCAGGTCTGTCCGTTCGTTTCTCAGGCGCACGACATTGGGCAGGATGCTCAATGCCTCGAGGTCGTTGACTGCCGTCGTATAGATCAGCTGGATGCCCATCGCGCTTGCGAACTTGCGCTGCATATTGATGAACACGGTGCGGCTCGCGCGCCCGATCGGGTTGTCCAGAATCAGCACGCTCGTCGGCTGACGGTTCATGCCGCGCGTGCGCGCGCGCACATTTGCAAGCGTGCAATACAGCAAAATGGCGCATGTCAGCTGTTCACCGCCGCTAAAGCGCGCGGTCTCTGTAATCTCTATGAGCTTCTGGGGCGATGCGGGATCGGGGTTGAGCACGCGCACCGTGAACGGGCGCGCGAGCTGGCGCACTGCGCGCTGTATCAGCTTCGTGCCCGTCGGCAAAACTGTCTCGTCCACGAGCGCGTCCACGAGCTCCTGAATCAGTTCGAGGCGGTCTGCCTGCGACGCTGGCTCTTTCGTCGTAATCCTCAAAAATCGCGATCCCCCGATGTCGGGCACTTCCCTCGGCACAGTACTCGCCGAGTCTGCGAGCTTGAGCAGGCGAAGGCCTTCGTCTGCCGCATTGAGCAGGAATTTCGCCAGAAAACTTCGGTGTTTCTCGAGCTCTTCAAGCGTCGCTGTGATCTCGCGCAGACGGATGTTCAGGGATTCGCGGAATTCTGCTGCGCCGTTTTCGAGTGCTTCGGCATCGAGCGTCCTGAACTGCGTCAATATGCGGTTCTGAAGGTTGGCAAACTGATCCTGATCTACCCATTTGCGAATGGCAGACACGGCAGATCTGCGGCTCGAATCCAAACCTTCATGCGACTCTTTATAGCTCTCAAGGCGCTTTTCCAGATCAGATATGGCATTGCCGATCTCGGCGGCATCGATGACCTCAAGGACTGTCGTCAGCTCGATCTGGCCGGTCAAAAAAGTCGCATGGCTGCGCTGGACAGAATTGAGGCGCTCGAGGTCTTTCGTAAGCGCGTCTTTCCCATGTTTCGCATTCGCAATCAGCTTTTCCTGTTCGCGGATGGATTGATCGATGGAATTCAGAACGCCTGTGGCGGCGTCCGCGCTCTGCTCGAACAGCGCGATGCTTTCCCGGGTGGTCACTGTGCCTTCTGGAATGCTCGGTTTGCCTGCGCCCAGCCAGGCGTTCTGTTGCTGCTTGCGCGCTGATTCACAGCTGCTCAGTTCGGCGATGGCCTTCTCTTTGCGCGTCCGCGTGACCTGGAGCAGTTCTGCCGCGCGTTCGCCGTTCGCTTCGAGGTCGTTCGGATTCGCAAGGCTTGCGACGGCCTCGCGGACTTCATCGAGCGTCAGCACGTTCCGGATCAGCTGCATGACCTGCTTCTTGTCTTTCTTTGCCTGGGCTTCGGCGTTTTCGAGCTTTTGCGCGAGTTCGTTGTTTGTCAGTTCGCGTTCGACTTGTTCGCGCAGGCGTTCATAGTCGCTCTTGAGCGTCTCGATGTTCCCTTGTTTCGGCGCAGGCTGATCGGGGAGGTATTTGACATGTGAGATCTCATTTTCATAGAGGTTGATCTGCGAAGTGAGCGGTTCTGCCGATTGGAACAGCTGGCGCGAGCGCTCGCGAATCTCGCGCGCCTGAAGGCGCAATGCTTCTGCTTCTTCGCGGTGTGTCTGGGCCTCTGCCTGTTTTTCTTGCGCGCTCTTCTTCCAGGTTTCTGTGGAATTGTCGACTTCGTCCACGAACTCCCGGAGCTTGTCGCAGGCATGCACGAGGCCTTGGATTTCTGTGTTGAGCTTGTTGGCGATATGTTCGCTGCTGCGCTTCTTTTCGATCAGGCGAGTTTTTTCTTCGCGGCGCATATCAAGCGTGGCGCGGTCGTCTTCGGAATTGACACGGAGCTGCGCGATCCGCGTGCGCGTCGTCGCAAACCATCCGCGCGGGTATTGGTTCCTGAATGCGCGGAATTTCGTCAGGGCATTCAGGATATTGTTCTGTGACTGAAGCGCGTCATTGATCGCGGTCTGGAGCGATGCAAGTCGGCTCTCCAGATTTTCGAGTGCTTTCTGGGCATCCGCGCGGTCGAACCAGGCGTGGTCTTTGGGCCCGACGATGCATTGGAATCTTTCGGAAGTTTCGGGCAGTGCTTCGAGCGCTTCCGGGGTGGCGATCGTGATCGGGAGCGGGGGAATCGCTTCGGGATTGGAGGTGATCAGGTTGCGGACGCGCTCGAGTTCGCGCGAGGGTACGACGATGCCCTGTGCAATGCCGGGGTAGGCATGCACGATGGCTTCCTGGCGATCTTCAGGCACATGCTCGCTGATATATGACCACCCCGAACACGCGTTCGACTTGGGGCCGAGGAACGACAGGAGATTCTCGACTTCGACAGTGGGCGGCATCAGGCCGCGCTCCTGGATATGCACGCGCGCGCGTTCGAGTGATGCGGCTTCTGTCCGGAGCTTGGCGGCTTCTTCCTGCATGTCCGAGGCATGCCGTTGAAGCAGGCCTGCCGTGTCTTCCGGAAGTTCGTCCAGATCGACGCTGTCGAGTTCGAGCACGCTCAGGAAGTTCTTGTCTGCTTCAAGCTTGTCGCGCGCTTCGGTCGCTTTCTGGAACTCTCGTTCGAGGGAGCTGATCTCCGCATCCTTTGTGGCTGTCGAGCGCTGAAGGTCGGTGATCTGGCGTTCGTAATCGTCTTCGAGCGCTTCATCGCCTTCGCGGCCGCGTTCGATCGAGCGCAGCTTCTTGCGCTTTTCCTTGAGCTGATTGTCCGTGCGCTCAAGCGCCTGGGCTGGCGTTTCGGTCGCCAGAAGAATCCCCAGCTTGATCAGGCTCTCGAATTTGTTCTGACGGCTGTTCAGGTTCTGGAGATAGGCGTTGCTCTCGGATTCACAGGCAATCGCGCGGCGCTCATAAGTGTTCGATTCGAGGTCGATGTTCTGGCTCTCGATATCCATTTCGCGCGATTTCTGGCGAATTTCCTCGCGCTGCTGAGTCAGGGCTTCGATCTGGTGGCGCATTGCCGCCACATAGTCTTGTGCCGCCTGTGCCAGGCGCGCCATCAGCGGCGCGCGGTTGTCGTCAGTGCCCGCAAGCGCTTCGCGATAGGTGTCGGCATCTTTCTGCGCGATGACATAGTTCTGGTACGGATAGGCTGCCTTCCACAGGAGCTCTTCGCGCACGGCCTGTTCGACGGCTTCCGTCAGGTCTTCGACCTGCTTGCGCGCGCGCGCCTCATCCTCTTCCGCGATTCTCAGCGCGATCGCGATCGCGATGCCTCTGTCGCGCTCTCGCTGCACCTCTGTCGCGTTCCACGCTGTCCGCAATGTCTTGATTTCCTCTGTCGCGGCGTTTTCCTGCTCGGCCAGCGCGGCCATATCGTTTGCGATCGAATGGCGGATCTGCGTGTAAAGGTCTGTCAGACGGTGTGCTTCCTCCTGGATGCGCATGCGCCGCTCGTGCAGCTCTACGAGCGGGGAAAGCCGCTCCACGAGCCCTGTCGATAGCGCGAGGTCCGGCAGGTATTCGTGTTTCCTGCGCTGCAGCTGCTTTCGATATGTCTCAAGATTCTCTGTGATGCCGTCGGTCTTGTTCGGCTCGACGGTCAGCTCCAGCAGGAAGTCGACAAAATCATCCGGGCTGTTGAAGCGAAAAAGCTCGTCCGCGCCGCCTTCGCGGCTGTTCATGATCAGCTGGTAGCCGAAAAGACCTGGGTCGATCCCCGCGCTCTGAAGCCTGTCGCTCCATTCGTTCTGGTTCTCGGTGCACGCGAACTGAAGGCTCGGGTGGCTGTCGCGAAGCGCGTTCCACGCCTGCTTGAACGACAGAAGCGTCCGCCGCACGCGCGTCCCCTCTGGCGTCACCATGTCGATCGGAAGCGTCGGCAGCTGCGTCTCTTCCACGGCATCGCTCACGCGCGCGCTGAAAAACAATCGCCTCAGGCTGTCTCGGTTACCGCCGGAATACTCATAAAACACGCCTGTCACAAAGCGCGCGATGTTCTGTTCCCCTTCAAATCCGAGCGTCTGAAGGTCGAGCGTCCATTCGGCGGCCACCACGCTGCGGTCGTTCGTCAATATATAGTCCTCGATCCGGCGCTGCTTGGCGTCCGCCTTGCTCCCCAGAAAATCTCGCCGGTTCGGGCGCGGGAGCGCAAAGAAAAGGCTCAGGATCGACGATTTGCCGCCGCCGTTGCGAAGCCAGATCGTCGAGTCTGTCGGAACACCTGACTGGTCGCTCAGGTTGAGGAGCAGGTCCTGCATACGCGCGTTCGGATGGCCGATCGAAACAAATCTCAGTCGCGAAAGTTTTGGCATCGCTCTTCTCCCTTACTCCATGTCCTCGTCTTCATCATCGCCGTCGTATGTGCCTGCATCATCCATGTCGTCCTCGTCATAGAGGCCGTCGAACGCCTCGTCTTCGTCAGCCTCGTCATAGAGGCCGTCTTCGCCGGGCAGGTCCGCGTCTTCTTCAAACAGAGCGTCATCGGGCAGGCCGTCCGAATCCAGATCGCCGTCTATATCGGGGCGTTCGTCATCCTCGCTGTCGCGCTTTTCGCGCGGGATGGCATCGCCCATGTCGTCGAGCTCGACAGACTGGTCGCGGAACGCGCTGCCCCAGTCCTCCTCAGGCTGTTCAGTGGGCGCCGCATGCATGTCGTCTTCTGCGAACACGTCTTCCTGCGGTGCGCCGCCATTCTTGATCTTCAGCACTTCGTCAAAGAGCTTCGAGGCCGCCAGTTCCTGCACGAGCACGTTATACCGGCGCGTGGGCTGCCACGCTTCCTTGCCCGCATAGCGCGTCTCCGTAAAACACCCGAATTCCTTGAGCCGCTCCAGATTATACTTAATGATTCGGCGCGATGAGTTGCGCGCCTCTCGCCCGTCCTTCGTCTCGCGCTGCGCCAGCGTGTTGTCATACACTCTCCAGGCATCGTAAAGGCCGGTGCGCACATCGTCCATGTCCGGGTCGACGTCTGCAAACTCTTCCTTAAAGCGCGCGCATATCGCGCGCAGCGCGTCGTCGATCTCATCCACGGTCACGGGCGGACGCGGGCGGTTCACGTCATCCTCAAGATCGCGCGCGCGCGGGAACACCGTCGCCGCAATCGTGATCTCCACAAGGCCGTCCAGAAGGCGCGTGTCCGCAGACGAATTGCCCGGGCGGAATTCTGACGCGCGCATCCAGAACACGCTCTCTTCGCGCGGGCTCAGCACTACGCCGTGCTCGCTCACGTTGAGCACGTACAGCCCCAGGCCGTCGCTCATCTCGTGCACCGCATCGCGGAACTCGCTACGGTTCAGGTATTCCCTGACGAGTTCCCGATACTCGCTGTTCTGGATCGGCCGGATGCGCGGCTGAAGCCCCCACTGAAGGAGCCTCGCGGCGCGGAAAACATCGGTGAGTTCAAGTGACATGGCTTTATCTTAAAAAAAAAATCACGCATGCCTGAGCGCATGCGTTCCGTAAGTGTCAGTCATAGCGAGCGTCTGTCAGAAGGATTCGACAGGATAAATCCACACTTCGTCCCCGTAATAGTCGGGGTCGCTCAGAAGCGTGTTCGCCTTCTCGACGCGCACGATCGGGTTTTCGGTGCTCTCCTTGTCGAAGTGCTGCATGACGAGGAGCAGGATGACCTCGCACTGCGTCCGCGTGAACTTCTGCGAGCGCGCATACGCCAGCAGGTCGCTGAGCGTCGTCGCCTGAAGCACGGATGCGAGCAGGCTTTCGGCAATCTTGCGGTCTTCTTCGCTGTATCGCATCAGGTCGCCGGACACATGCGTCGGGTCGAGCGTCTCGATGTCGATCCAGTCCTTGCGCTGCGCGCGCTTGGGGCGCAGAAGCCCGTCAAACAGGAAGCACAGCGACACCTGCGAGGGCATCTTGGGCGCCATCAGGTGCGGCAGGCTCCTGTCGATCACGGTCTGCGCATCGGGCACCGCCATGCCGAGCAGCGGTTCCACGACTTCGTGCATCAGGTCCGGATATTTCGACGCCTTCTCGGGCACGAACGCCTGATAGGCCTGGCTGTCGAGGAACGTCGCGCGCGCCGTCATCAGCTCGCGCTGAAGCACCGTGTGCGTCTCGATGCAGTATTGGATCACGAAAATGACCCTCGCGACCGAAAGGCTTTCCGGCGTCCCCGGTTTGAGCGACTCAAGCCGCTCGCTGGCTGTCTGGATGATCTTCTGCTCGACATCCAGGCGCGTCTCCAGATGCGACATCGCGTCAGAAATCAGGCGCGGCGCTTTCTCGGACCAGTCCACGCTCGTGATGTCGCGCTGTGTCTCGTGCAGCATCTTCTGGATGCGGTCGCAGTACATCCGCGACTGCCGCCACGCAAAATGCGCGCTCTTTCGCGCCTCGTCGAACTTCCCGCGGCACATCTGCGAGTGGACGATCGCTTCCGTCGCCGCCTGGCTGTCCTCGAGGTCAAGCTCCAGCGCGTTGAAATACAGGTTCACGGCCTCGTTCGTCAGGCGCATCACCGTCGAGCCGTCCAGGCCGAACGCATCCTGGATCAGCCTGAACTCCAGCAGCCTTTCGGTCACTTCGCCTGTCGCGTCGATGTCCGTGTACGGCATCTTGAACGGGCGTCGCGCATCCCCGTCGTTCTTGAGCGCCGCCAGCACGCGGTCCACGATCTGCGTGTGGCGCTTCGCATCCGGGAACAGCCCCGCGCGGCGGTCCATGCTGTCCAGAAGCTGCTCGAGCGAAAAATCAATATATTCCCGGTCTGCCTCGATCGTGTCGCCCATGCGCTCCGCTATGGTGTCCATGATCTTGAGCGCGATCACCAGCGTATCATAGTGGCGGAACGCTTCGTCCCGGCGCCCGTCCGACTGGCTGAGCTGAAACAGCGGGTAGGCGTGCAGAAGCACGCGAAGACGCTTCACGAGTGCGCCGTTCCTTAGCTCGTCGCTGATGTCCGGTGCATCGACCGGTAAATTGCTGAATAAATCCATCTACTCTACCATCCCTTTGCAGAGTTCACAAAAACCGCGGCTATTTACTTCAAATCGGGGGGAATGTGCAAGCCGCGTTATGCGTGTGGTGTTTTGGGGCGCGCCTATGCTGCGCATACGGCGCGGGTGTGGCGCGTCTATGCCTGTCGGCATACGCCGCGCTGGGTGGTCAGTAGTCAGTGGGGCAGTGGTTAGTAGTCAGGGGGCAGTAGGCGCGCCTATGCTGCGCATACGGCGCTCGGAGGTATGCCTCACAGCTGCAGCGGGGGTCTGAAATTTTTCGGAGTGCAGGTTCACAGCTGCAGCGGGGGTCTGAAATTTTTCGGAGTGCAGGTTCATCGCTGCGGCGGGGGTCTGAAATTTTTCGGAGTGCAGGTTCATCGCTGCAGCGGGGGTCTGAAATTTTTCGGAGTGAAGATTCATCGCTGCAGCGGGGGTCTGAAATTTTTCGGAGTGCAGGTTCACCGCTGCAGCGGGGGTCTGAAATTTTTCGGAGTGCAGGTTCACAGCTGCAGCGGGGGTCTGAAATTTTTCGGAGTGAAGATTCAGCGCTGCAGCGGGGGTCTGAAATTTTTCGGAGTGAAGATTCAGCGCTGCAGCGGGGGTCTGAATTTTTTCGGAGTGAAGATTCAGCGCTGATTCATAATATTGAAAAAATGCGCATGACAAGTCGCGGGCTCTATGCGATAAATCCGGGCTACCGTGGCAATGATGCCCATACATAATGAAGGAGACCGGCAATGGCGGAGAGGATCATCAATGTGGACTATGTGCATTTCAGGAGAGAGGAGCAGCATTCGTTTCATGACCGTGTCATGCAGATTGTTCTGAACACCTGTGGCAAGTGCGGCAAGGCTTATGATCGCTTTGAGGCGGCGGCGAAATCATTTGATGCATTGCTCGTCAGCAAGGGGCTTGCGCCTTCGCTGAGCCTTGAGGCGCTGGACAGGATTGCGGACGACGCCTGGCGCTCGCTGGCGCTTCAGATCAGCGCCAGCCTGGTGCATCCCCGTCAGGGTGTTCGCGAGGCGGCGGCGAAGGTCGATGCAGTTTTCTCCAAGACGCCCAATCCCACGCGCCTGGGGTTTGACGAGGAGTATGGCGCGCTGAGCACGCTGCTGTCGCAGCTCGCGTCGCTCGATGCGGACACGCTCAAGGCGGCGCTTGTCGATGAGCATGTTCAGGCGCTTCAGGCGGCTGTGGAGGACTTTATCGTCGCAAGCTCGGACAAATTGGACGCGCTCGCGAAAGTCCAGGCAGGACAGATCAAAGAGGTCTCGGCAGACTGCTATGCGGCCTGGAAGGCGCTTGCGCGGTATCTGGAAATGATGGCGTCGCTGGATGAGCTGCCCGGCGCCTCGGAGGCGATCGCTCAGATCAATGCGATGAATGCGGCCATCAGGCGCCGTCAGGAATTGCGCAAGGCGAACAAAAGCGTCGGGAATACCGTGGATATGACCGATGCGGACGCGCAGGCATGAGCCGCGCGGGCATATCCATCAGATATGCCGCAAAAAGGAGATGCAGGTATGGCCGGCCGTATGCGCGCAGCCGCATAGGCCGGCCCTCTGATGGCCGTATGCGCGCAGCCGCATAGGCCATCCCCCTGAAAAGATTTGGAAATTCATCGCAGTATCGCTATAAACGGCGCTTGAGATGGGGGATTCCTGTTCATTATTTCGACAAAAAGAGGTGAGTGTCATGAAATCGAGAGGGATATGGATGGTGTCGCTGGCATTTGTGGCATGTGCGCTTGGCTGCAGTGATGATGGCACGAAGGAAACTAAAAAAGGAACTGGAGATGCCTGCGCGGAGAAGTCGGAATGCGCGGAGGGAATGGACTGTATCGAGGGCGTGTGCGGCACGTATGCCGGCCTTGGGGAGGATTGCTCCGGGACGCATGTGTTCTGCCGTGAGGGTGTCTGCGAGGGCGGTATATGCGTGGCGGAGGATGTCGGAAAGGCCGCCGGAAGTGCCTGCGCGGAGAAAACGGAATGCGCGGAGGGGCTGGACTGCATCGGGGGCGTGTGCGGCACGTATGCCGGCCTTGGGGAGGATTGCTCCGGGGAGCATGTGTTCTGCCGCGAGGGTGTCTGCGAGGGCGGAATATGCGTGGCGGAGGAAGTCGGAAAGGCCGCCGGAAGTGCCTGCGCGGAGAAGTCGGAATGCGCGGAGGGGCTGGACTGCATCGAGGGCGTGTGCGGCACGCATGCCGGCCTTGGGGAGGATTGCTCCGGGGAGCATGTGTTCTGCCGCGAGGGTGTCTGCGAGGGCGGTATATGCGTGGCGGAAAGCGACGTGCCTGAGCTTGTCGCCTGTGCTGAAGGTGCGCCATGTCCGGACCAGATGAAATGCGCGGATGACGGGTATTGCCGCGAGGCGGTCGGTGCGGGCGGTGCCTGCGGGGGAGACAAGCCGTGCATGGACGGATTGATCTGCAGCGTCGATCATATCTGTACGGAGCTTCCGGGGCTTGGGGAGAGCTGCCTGCTGGACAGCGACTGTGCGGGTGACGCGGTCTGTGACAATGTGTGTATGATCAAGGATGTCCCGGTGGGGGCGCATTGCAGCGAATTCGAGCAGTGCGTGGAGGGCGCTGAGTGCCAGGAAGATGTCTGTCGGGTGACGGTCAAGACCGGGGAGGCATGTGATGATTCGCATCTGTGTCCCGAGGGGGATCTGTGTTTTACGTATGACGGGGCGAGTTCGTGTTCGGTGAATCACGGGGACTGCACGACCGATGAAGACTGCTGGGGCGACTCATACTGCTGTCTTGACGATTCATGCTCCCCGCGCAATTTCTGCGTGTCTTATGGGGAGGGGCCGCGCGGCGACCGGAACGAGTCCTGTGAGTTCCAGAATGAGGAGCGAATCTTTGAGGCGGCGGTCCAGTGCGAATGGAAGACGCCTGCGGCCGGCGATCCGTATCCGAACCATGCCAATGTGCTGATGACGCCGCTCGTCATGAACACGCCGCATGATTCCGGCAAGGCGCAGGAAATCATCTTTACGACTTATAACAACAGTGACGGCGGCGCGCCCTCCGGGCAGGGCTCTGATATCCGCTATTACGGCGTGATCCGCATCATCAACGGGGAGACATGCGCGCTTCAGGAGAGCATATTCGACGATGCGAACCATATCATCGGCGGGTCGAACATCGCGATGGCCGATGTGGACAATGACGGGTATGTGGAGATTTTCGCGAGCCGTGGCACGGCGCAGCATGCGGGCAACGGCGGCGGTATTGTGGCGTTCCATTGGGACAATGAGGCGGGGAAGTATGTCACCTGGTGGGCGACGACGCAGCATTCTGGCAACCTGAACTGGGGCGGCCCGTCCGTGCATGACATCAACAATGACGGCATCCCGGAAATCGTCGGCTACGGCGGGGAGGTGTTCAGCACGCTCGATGGCAAGCGGCTCAACCCGGGGCAGACGATTGCAGAGCTTTCTTACACGCCGACGCTCGGCGATCTCGACAACGACGGCAAGGTCGAGATCATCGGGACGGGCAGCACCTATCGCTGGGATAATAGTTCGAATACGTGGGTCAAGGCGTATTCGAAGGCGACGGGCACGGGCATCCATCCGGCGTTTGCCGATTTCGGGATGCGCAATGATGACGGCACGTTCAATCCGAACATGCTCGACGGCCGCGCGGAAGTCGTCAACTGCGGGTCTGGTGTCGTGCAGATCTCGACGCTCGAAGGGGAGAACGTGCTTCGCGTGACCGGGCTTGCGGGCGGCGGTCCGTGCACGATCGGCGATTTTGACGGCGACGGCTTCCCCGAGGTGGCGGCGGCCTTCGGCGACAGCTACCGCATCTTCGATCCGCGCTGCAAGTCGGCGAACGACGGATGTTCTAACGCCTATATCCTGTGGAGCAAGGCTTCGCAGGATGCGTCGTCGAGCTCCACGGGTTCATCACTGTTCGACTTTGACGGCGATGGCGCGATGGAGGCCGTGTATGCCGACGAGTGCTACACGCGCGTCTATGATGGCAAGACCGGCGATGTGCTGTTCTCTGCCTACCGGTCGAGCGGGACATGGCACGAAAACCCGGTCATCGCGGACGTGGACAACGATGATGCGGCCGAGATTGTCGTGGGCTCCAACAACGCGATGAGCTGCAAGAGCCCTGATCCGATTCATCGCGGTATTCGCTGTGCCAAGGATGACGATTGTAAATCGGGCGTGTGCCGTGCTGGCCTCTGCCGCTGCACGACGAATGATGAGTGCAACTGGCGCACCGACCAGAACGGCGTCCTGCTCAATGAGTACGGGTGTGTGGGGACGCTCAGCGCGAACGATTTGCCCGCAGAGGGCAATGTCTGCCGCGCGATTCGCAACAATTCCGAGCGCGTGACAGGTGTCCGCGTCATGAAGGACCGCCTCGACCGCTGGGTCAGTTCGCGCAATATCTGGAACCAGCACGCCTATTCGATTACCAATATTAATGATGATCAGACGGTGCCCAAGACATCGGATTGGATCAAGAATTATTTCATGCCCAGCCTGAACAATTTCCGCCAGAACAAACAGGGCACGGTGGCGGCAAACTATGCGCCCGATATCACGGGGCGTTTTGTGGGCGACGCCTGCGGTCGCGATGGCGATACGGTGACGCTCGGTGCAGAGGTCTGCAACCGTGGCATGAAGATCATCTCCTCTTTGATGCCCGCGTCGTTCTATCGGTTTGAATATGATGAGGAAGGCAAGGAAAAATACACGCTGCTCTGCACATCATACACGTCCGAGAACGTGCCCGTGGGCGGCTGTCTGCATGTGACATGCGAGATTCCCGAGGTTATTCAGGGAGATGTCGTCCTCATTGTCAACGATGACGGCAAGGGTGGGCGCACGTCGATCGAATGCAACGAGAAGAATAACGGCGACCGCACGACGATCAAGGCTTGCCCGGTCATCGTCAATTAAGGAAGGTCTGAACAATTGCCGTTTTTTGGACAATAGTATTTCAGACGCATAAGTTTTGTGCGGGCGAGACGCCCGCATCCCCAGGAGGTTTTCGAATTATTCAGAGCTTCCTTGAAAGCCCGTCCGCGCCCAAAGTCTGGCTCGCTAAACGCTTAGGGAAGGTCTGAACAATTGCCGTTTTTTGGACAATAGTATTTCAGACGCATAAGTTTTGTGCGGGCGAGACGCCCGCATCTCCAGGAGGTTTTCGAATTATTCAGAGCTTCCTTAATCATTATTAATATGGAAGACCGCTATGCCGTCGGCATACGCGGCCTGGACGCGGCCTATCGCCTTCGGCGATACGTCCGCGTGATTCTTTCCGAAATGCTTGAATGATCTGACTTTTGTGCTGCTGTACTTTTGTCAGGAGTAATAATGGTATGAATAAATATTTGACGCGTTCCGCGCTTTGTACGGCCATGCTCGTGGTCGTGATGTCTGGTTGCACGCTTACGGAAATCAAATGCCCGGGTAAGATTGATTGTGCCGGGGAGTGTTCGGACCTGATGACGGACGACAAGAATTGTGGCGCATGCGGCACGGTCTGCAAGGACGGTGAAAAATGCATCGAAGGTATGTGCCAGCTTTCTTGCCCTGAAAATCAGGTGGATTGCGGCGGCCGCTGCGTGGGGCTGGAGAATGATTCGAAGCACTGCGGCGGATGCGATATTGTCTGCAAGGAAGGGGAAAAATGCCAGGAAGGGGCGTGTGTCATTTCCTGTCCTTCTGACCAGATTGAATGCACTGGAAAATGTGTGGATCTCAGAATGATGCGCTGAATTGCGGCGCTTGCGGGTTGGCGTGTGATGTGAAGGATGCTGAGAATTACTGTTCAAATGGGGTGTGCAAGTTCCAGTGCAATAAAGGCTATCACGCACATCAAGGTGCCTGCGAGCCGGACAGCATTGCGCATTGCGGCGCACATGATAAGAAATGCGAAATCGCTTCTGCAGTGAATATTCAGTGCGTGGATGGCACATGCCAGTTTGACTGTGAAGCGGGCTCGCATCAATATGGCTTGTCTTGCGAAGTGGATTCGGACGCACACTGCGGCAATCATGATACCGCGTGTGCTGTGGAGAATGGTGTCGCGAAATGTGTGAATGGCAAGTGTGAGTTTACGTGCAATGCCGGATATCATAAATTTAATGAGATTTGTGAAGCGGATTCGCCATCGAATTGCGGGGAGCATGGAAAGTCATGTGCTGCGCCGGCGAATGGGGTGGCAGCCTGTGTTTCCGGTTTGTGTGATTATAAATGTTCAGCAAATTATCATAAATATAATGGCGGATGTGAGGTAGACAGTGCTTCTAATTGTGGGAAACATGGAAAAGTCTGCACGACTTCTGTAGAGAATGCTTCTCCGGCATGCACCGCAGCTAAGTGCTCGTTCAAATGTAAGGCTGGATATGAAATGAGTGGCAATGTGTGTGTGAGTATATGTGCTGGGGATGTGCCGTATGATTGTGGAAATCGGTGTTGTGGGTCTTCTGATTGTACGTGGCCGTGTATTTATTTTCAAACTTGGCGGGATCATCCAGGATATGAGCCGTGGAAACCGTGAGTGTTTTGTGAGGGTGGTACTGGCTAATGATGACTATCGTTAGGATTGCTCAAGCGCAAAGGGGGCTGTTCCAAGGCGAATTGCGGGGGCACTTGCAAGCCTGCGCTTGTCCAAGTGCAGGCAGGACATGAATTTCCCATTGCGCCCTGAGCGGTTGTTATGAATTTATCTTCAGCTTTCTGAGCAGATGTATGGCGAATGGGAGTGCGAAGCATAGCGCGACGAAGTTCGCGGCGGGCTGAGCCCAGAGCACGCCTTCGAGCCCGAAGGCGGCATCGAGCAGGATGACCGCAGGCATCAGCGCGAGCCCTTGTCGCATCATGGCCAGGAGTGTCGCGCCGAATGTCTGCCGAGTGTTTTGGTAGAACATCTCGGTCATGACGACAAACCCGAGGAAGGGGAGCGTCAGTGCGTAGTATCGTGTGGCACGGCAGGCGATTTCTGCTGCCTGTGGCGATGAGCCGAACTGTGCGATGATCTGTGGCGCGGCTGCTATCAGGGCGATAAAGCCTGCGATGAGTATGATGGTGTTGAGCTTGACGCCAAAGAAAAAGGCCTGGCGCACGCGATCGTATTGCTTTGCGCCATAATTGAAGCCGCAGACGGGCTGGAAGCCTTGTCCGACGCCGATTGCGAGGCAGAGCACCAGATGGAACAGTCGAGATGTGATCGAGAGCGCCGCGAGAGGATCAGCGCCATATCGTATGGCATATCGGTTGAGTATGACGGCGGCGATGGCGTTGAGTGCCTGACGTGAGAGCGATGGCAGGCCGCCGGCGACAATTTCGCGGTAATTCTCGAGGGAGGGACGGATATTTTTAAGGCGCACGGCGATTCCATCGCCGACGAAAGTCATGCCGAACAGGATCAGGCATGCGGTGACTTGGGAAATCGCTGTCGCGAGCGAAGCGCCTGTGATGCCCAAGCCGAGCCCGAAGATGAACAGGGCATCCAGGCCGATGTTCAGGATCGCGCCGGACATGATGCCGACCATGCCCAGGCGCGCATTGCCCTGAAGTCGGAGCTGGTTGTTGAGCGTGAGCTGTGTCGTGAGGAAGGGCGTCGAGAGCACGATGAACTGAAAGTATGCGCGCGCTTCCGGGAGAATTTCGGCGCTTGCGCCGAACAAGGTCAGTATCTGGTCGGAGAACAGGCATCCCAGGACGGCGATCAGCACGCCAGCGGCAAAGGAAGACGCGGCGCCGGTTGCAGCCATTTCTGCGGCTTTTGTGCGGTCTTTGCGCCCGAGCGCGCGTGAGATGAAGTTCCCGCTGCCGTGCCCGAAGAAGAAGCCGATGGCATTGCATATTGTCTGATAGGAGAAGATCACGCCCAGAGCGGCGACAGCGCGTGTGGCGCCTTCGCCGACTTGGCTCACGAACCAGGTGTCCGCAAGGTTATAGAGCGCGCTTGTCATGATCGAGAGAATCGCGGGCAGGGCCATCTGCGCGATGAGCGGTCCGATTGGCCGCGTCGTCATGGCGGTGTATTTTTCGTCTTGAAGGTCTTGGGAATGCGCGTGTGGCATAGACAAAAATATGGCCGGCGTATGTCTGCAAGACATAGCCGGCCGGCGAAGGCGTATGCCCGTGACGGGCATAGCCGCAGCCCATAAGAGATCAGAGCAGGATGCCCGAAAGCAGGAGTTTTGCCACGGTGAAGTAGATGACGATGCCGGAGGCATCGAGGATGGTCGTGACGAACGGTGCGGATGCGCTTGCGGGGTCGACGTGGCAGAGCTTGAGCAGGAACGGCAGCATTGAGCCGACGATTGAACCGTAGATGACGAGGATGCCGACGCTCAGAGCGATCGTGAGCGTAAAAGCGAGGAACACGCCGTCTACGTCGGGGAGAAGGCCGAGGTAATAATAGGCTACGGCGACGATTGTCGCGAGTATGGCCAGTGTCGCGCCGAGTCCGCTGCTGACAATCAGCTCGCGCTTGAGGACGCGGAAGACATCTCTGAGGCGGATTTCGTCGAGCGCCATGGCGCGTGTGACGAGCGTCGCGGCCTGTGAGCCCGTGTTGCCGCCGGAAGCCATGATCAGGGGCACGAATACGCCGAGGATGATTGCTTTGTCCATTGCGTCCGAGAAATATCCCATCACGCGGGTCGTGACGAGCGTGCAGCAGAAGAGGATGACTAGCCAGACAACGCGTTTTGTGTACAGCTCGCGGAATGTCGACTGAAGGTAGTCGTTGTCGAGGGCCGCCATACCACCCATTTTCTGGATATCTTCTGTGGCCTCTTCCTGGACGACGTCGACGATGTCGTCGATCGTGATGATACCTTTCATGACATTTTCGCTGTCGACGACCGGCAGGGCGAACGTGTCTTCGCGCGCGAAGAGGAGCGCGACCGATTCCTGATCCATGTCTTCGTCGACTGTCGTCGGGTCAGTCTCCATGATATCTGAGACTTTCTGGCTGTCGTTTGATTTGAAAAGATCTTCGAACGAGACGACGCCGATCAGGTGCTGCTGGCTGTCGAGCACATAGATTTGATAAATCGTTTCGAGCTCGTCGCGCATCTGCTTGCGCACATAGAGAATGGCTTCGTCGATGGACATGTCTGGACGGATTCGCGCGAAGCGCGGGCTCATCAGGCCGCCTGCTTCGTCTTCCTTATAGGCCATGAGAGCATCGACTTCCTTGCGCACGCGAGGCTGCAGAAAGCCCTTCAGTTTGTTGCAGATTTCTTCATCTTCGAGGAGCTGCAGAACGTCGGCGGCATCGTCGGGGGCAAGCGAGCGCATCCAGTGTTTCTGGTGCACGTCTTTCATTGCCAAAAACATGGCTGCCTGGTCTTCGCACGGAATTGCCGAGAAAAATTCTTCAGCATCAGTGTGCTCGAGTTGTTCAAACCACTCTACGCGCTCTTCATCATTGAGCGTGGGCCAAAGCTCCCAGAGGTCATCAATGGATATGGTGTGTGGGGAGGCTGCTGTTTCTGCCATATTCTGTTCCTTTATGCTTGAGTGCTGAAACGTTTCGATTCGCTTGGCATTTCAGACATAAAGGCACGGCAAAGCGCCAGAACTCAAATGAATACATGGTGTCTTCCTTTATCAGACCGGAGGAAGACACAGATACGCCGTGTTCCTCAGATCAAAGGCTGGATATGTGGCAACTCAGAGGGTCGTCCATTGGGCGTCGTGGGAAAGAGTAAAGAAATGGGGAACTGCAGCTCCTCACAAAAAACGTGGGCTCTTTACGCGGATTTTAAGATTTTTGCAAGCACAGACAGATATGCGCGCGACACGAAATTGCGTTTCTGTATCATGCGCCGAAGCGCAGGTGTCGCGTATGCCGGGGAAGCCGAAAGCGCTTCCCTGCTTCTGATTGCAGTGCTGATAATTGGCGATTTTATTGGTGTAGGGCTGTGCTCTGTTCAGTCGTCGAGGTCGAATTGCGCGAGGAGCTGTCCGAAAGCATCCGCGAGTTCGTCATTGCTGAGCGTATCAGTCTCTGGCAGATCTTCTTGTGACTCCAGTGTCTGTACAAAGCTGAGCAGGTCTTCGTCCTGTGGCAGGTCTGTATCTTCTTGGATGCGCTGCGCAAGGCTTGGAAGTGTGCGCGCGAGCGCCTCATCTTCCTGATATGCGGTCATGGCTGCATGCGCGATTTCAAGTGCGATAGCCTGCAATGTTGAGGTGACTTCAGTTGCCATGCTGAAGACATCTTCTGCGCCTTCAGCCAGCGCGCCGAGGACTTCAGTGTTCATCTCGGGCATCAGCCTGGCGAGATCTTCTGGGTGGATTTCTTGTGGAATAGGCAGATCTGAGGTTTTGAACAGACGATTTTCAGGAAGTGGCTGATCTTGTGTCGTATCGGTCTTGAGCGTGTTCGCATCATCGGATGCTTGGGCGTCTGAGGCGTCAGCCAGATGTGCGCTGGACTGTTCAAGTGGGGATGCTTCTGCGGCAGTACACGATGCATCCGAAAGCTCATCTGGATTTGTTGTTAAATGATCTTCAGTCTGCGCGTTCGCAGCGGGGGTGTCAGTATCTTTGGTATTGAGGGATGTGGAAATCGAGATATTGCCGTTTGGATCTGAGCGTACAGAAGTCTTGTTGTTCCCGATAGAAAAGCGCCATGCATTCGGGAGGTTCGAGATGGTGTATTTCCTCGGGCCACTTTCGTAGACCGGAGACTGGATCTGGTCATAGATTTGGCTGAGCCTTTCGGAAGAGAGCGGATGCGCTGCATGTATATTGCTGGTTTCGTCAGAAACTTTGTGCAGCAGGCTTTCGATTTCCGCCGCAGTCCGCCTGCTTTGTTCCGAAAGCCTGTCCGGTCCGTCTTCTGCGACAGTCGCATAGGCGGCAGTGATGCGATTTTTTGCTTCGTCGATCTTCTGGCTCAGTGATGTTTTGAAAGCCTGAATTTTCTGCGGATCAGAGGGCAGTATCTTGCGCAGGATTGGTTCAAACGGTGTGTCGCCGGCAATCTCGTGAGCTGTATCGTTTGTGCTGATATGTGTGCATGCCTTGTCGAGCGAATCGATCAGTGTGCCTGCGAGTGAATCGAGTGCGAGCCCATATAGCCTTGAAAGCGCGACCTGTGGATTTTCGAGCTGTCCTGTCGATAGTCCCACAAAGATATTTTCGAGCTTCCCTTTGTCCATGTCGAGGACGAGCCCCTGGGCATTGCTCAGTGGTTCCGGCGTGCGCTTTTTGAGCGAGCGTCTTTGTTTTGGCTGTTTTTTTCCGGAAGTTTTCTGCGTCTGAAGGTTCATGGTTACACGCGCTCAGACGCCCCAAAACAGGGCGCATTTTGTGAGAAGTGAGAGGAAGCTGTAGTAGCCAGGCGGCGCGCCTTGCCGGAGGACACGACTTTGCCGCAGCAGATTACATCGAGCAGAGCATCTTTGAGACGAGGCCGTCGATTGACAGGTCTTCATCTGGCCATCTGAAGCCGAGCCAGATATGGCGAGGATTGAGTGATTTTTCGCGCTGGACAGCAGGGGTGGGAGGAAGCTGCATGCTTGGAATGCGGTTTACATCTGCCTGAGGTTGGGCTGAAACGGCTACATGCGCAGAGGATTTTGAGAAATCAGATGCAGAAGCGAGATTGGGCTGCGCAAAGGCGCCTTTGGCGGACTGATTCGTGTTGATGCGTCCCACAGGGCGGCTGACGCTTCCGACTTGCTGCGATGAAGCGCGAAGGATGTCGGGACGGTTTGACTTTGTCGCCATGCCGAGGCCTGAGACTTCATGGGGAGAGACTTTGTCGAAATTGTTGGATGCAATCTTGGCGGCGGGATTGATGCCGGAGGATGATGAACTCTGGCTGGCCGGAAGCCTGGATGTCGTACGGGCGCCATGCACGCTTGGCTGCGGGGACTGATTCGACTGAGATTTGGACACCTGCGCCTGCACGCGCGCTTCGTAAGTGCCATCTATCAGTTTCGCATAAAAGGCCTGATGCTGTTTCGTCATCAGCTCCTTAATAATAGCGGTCTGAATCTCTGGGTCATCTACGCCGAAAATTTTGTCTTTGTATGAGGTCGATTTGGAATCGAGTATTTGCCCAGAATAAAAGACATTCGTCGTGATATGACCGTCCTTGAGGCCGTTGTCCTCGGTCTGAATGTGGTACATGCGGGAACGAAATTCAACGTCATTATTATAAGCGATGAGCATCTGTACTATCCGGAAGTTTGAGCCGATGTCTCGGCTCTGTGGACAAAAACACGACTTAGTTTCGCGCGTTTTAGAGGCATCGTCAAGAAAAGACAGTTTACAAAATGAAAGCGAGTCAGCGCAGTCTGAGGTCTGTAGGCCCCGTATGGGGCTTGCGGATGTTGGTCATTCTGCTTGCCATCCCGAGAACTGGAGCGCGCCGTCCACCATGTCGAGCGTGCAGAAAAGAACCGCTACATTCTTAGGTATCGCGCCTGTGCCACAGTGCTTGAGCGCTTCAGCGACTGTCATGGATGCATGCGCGTCGTCCTTGCACGGATCGCTTTCATTGCCGGGTTCGCGGATCGATCCGAATTTGCTGCATATCTCTTCGCCTTCATCCATAAACAGAAGCTCCCAGAGCGTGTCACGGCTTCTGTCATTCTGAATGCGGAAATAATACGTCTTGCCATCAATCTTTCTGAAATACGGATCGTTATAGCAGACACCATTAAGGCAGTTCTGGCCAGATTTGCATTTCGTCTTGTGGCACACGCATTCGTCTGCCGTGCATTTAGGAAAGCCGTTCGTGAGCGTGTATCCTTCCGGGATTTCTTTGAGCGTCGTGCGGTCCACGCATTTGTCTCTCCGGCAGACGCCGCCTTTCGGACAGACCCCTTCGCCGCATGCGCAACCGTCAGCTTCGGTGCAGTAGCTTACGAGCTTCATATCCTTGCCCGTTACGCAGGTATAGCCGTCGGCATACACTCGCCCGTCGCAGGTGCAGCCCTGTGGCGTGAGCGAAAATCCATTTTTACATGTCGGCGCTTCGCAGATCTCGTCTTTCGAAATCTGTTCTCCGAAGCAGTCGCATGTGTCTTTGAAGCATCCGAGGCTGTAAAATCTGTCCTTGTGCGGCTTGTGACGGCACGAAAGACCGCGTCCCGGTACGGGCGCGCCGCCGCACGTGCCCCATTTGCCCGAGCATCCCATGTTGGCAAATACCGTCGTTTTTCCACACGGGCAGCCCTTCGACTCTGTGCAGCCAAGATCATACACGCCCTTGCCGATCTCCATGCAGATATACCCGGTGTAATAGCTCTCCACGAGCGTTTCGCCGCATTTGCACACGCCGTCTGTGCATACCGCATTCATCGGGCACTTCGTTTCGCCGCATTCGCAGCCTTCGGCTTCTTCGCAGGTCTCTCCGGTCACTGCCGGGGCTTCGGCAGGCGCCACTTTTGCGGTGTCGGGGGCTGCGGCTACATTTGGCGTTTCTTTTGCTGCATCGGTTTCCTTTGCTGCATCGGTTTCCTTCGCGTCGGCTTTGAGCGCGTCCGTCTGGGCATTGTCTTGCGCTTCTTGGGACGGCGTTTCCTCCGGGGGCGTGTCGGGCTTGGGGGTGCATCCGCATAATATGGCCGAGGTGAACAGGAGAACGAGCAAATTATTGTGTTTCATAGACTTTCCTTCAGTCAAACAGGCTAAATATGTGGGGATTGCAATCCCATGAACGACAAACTGATGACAGATATACTCTGATACGCTCAAGTTGGCGATTCATTCTTTTGCTTCATAGAGCGCAAATGTTACTATTCAGCCCCATAGGCGTTTTCTGAAGTATTGCGTGATTTTTCATGCCAGTCAGTAGGCAGTAGGCAGGAATTAGCGTGATAAAGCTTCTGGCTTTGATTTCAAGTGCATGGCTTGGGCTCTATTGTCGTATGACGCAAACGCCGCCAGCAGGGGCTGAATGTGCCACGACCGGCTGAATAGCAATGCGCAAATTGGCCTCAGCAGATCAAGGGAACCGATGGGCTTCACGGTATGCCGATGGGGAGCTTCCGGTGAGTTTCCGAAATGCGGATGAGAATTTGCTTGGGTTCTCGTAACCGCAGAGGTTCGCGATTTCAATGACAGGTTTGTCGGTCTGTGTGAGTAATTGAGTCGCGTTTTGTATCCGTATATTTCTAATGGATGAGGATATGGGAAGGCCATATCTGGCACGGAATTCTTCCTTGAGCGTTGTCGGGGATATGTGGAAATGTGCCGCAATCCCGGAAATCGTCAGCTTCTCAGAGAGGTTCGAGCAGATATATTCGTGTACGAGAATGACTCTGAGGACCTTGCTGGGCTTTGTGGCGAAGTGTGTCAGCTCAAACATCTCTCTTTCTCCTTATCTTCTCCCCCCCCTTTTGAATTAAATATGATACAATGTGATTGATGTCAATGAAATACACATTTTGTTATCAAATGTGTCTAAATGGAGTTGAAGCGTTTTGGCTTTAACGCGATATGACCTGTCAGGTATTCGGATTGGCCGAGTATGGAGCTGTGGAGCAAGGTGTGAAATGATAAAACTTTACAAGCAATTATTTGAATATGCAGGACGATATCGATATCTGACAGTATCCTCTATGGTGCTTTCAGGTGTGAGTGCTGTTGCCGGTCTCGTGCCGTTCGTGTGCATCTGGTTTGTGTTAAATGCAGAACTCCAGGCGATGCCGGAATTTGAGAATGCCATCGATGCTGGACGATATGGATGGTATGCATTCTATTTCGCCATTGCATCTATGCTGATTTACATTGGCGCGCTGATGTGCTCGCATCTTGCGGCATTCAGAGTGATACGCAATCTTCGTTCAAAGATGCTTCAGCACGTCCTGAACATTCCTGATGGCAAGCTGTTCATGCAGGGGACGGGGAAAGTTCGGCGCACGATTGAGCAGTGCAGTGCTGCGACAGAAGCATTCCTTGCGCATCAGACGCCGGATTATATCGGCGCGGTCATTACGCCGATCGCCATACTCATCTTGCTGTTTGTGTTCGACTATCGTCTTGGCATTGCGAGTATTGTTCCGGTCATTCTGGCATTTATGGTGATGAGCACGATGACGGGCAAGGATATGCACAAGAAGATGTCGGAATATCACAATGAGCTGGAGAGTATCAGCAATGAGATGGTCGAATATGTGCGTGGCGTGGCGGTCATCAAGACGTTCGGGCAGACGGCGATGTCGTTCGGGCGCTTGAAAAAAGCCATCGACAGATTCAGGCTCTGGGTGACTCAGTATTCTGACAGCATGCGCACCCCGATGATCATATTCACGCTGTTTGTGCATGGTATTTTTGCGTTTTTGATCGGTGCGGCCTGGATGATCACGGGCGGTACACAGGCTGATCCTGGTTTTCTCGCAGACTTTTTGTTCTATGTGGTCTTTACGCCCGTGATTCCTGTCACGCTCATGAAGATATTGTTCATGGGGGAAAATCAGCTGCTCGTGAGGGAATCGCTTGAGCGCATCGAGGGCATTCTGAGCATCGGTGTCCTGAGTGAGCCTGCTGAGGGCAGGGTGCCTTCTGAATATATCATTGAGATTGATAAAGTCTCGTTTCATTATAATGACGACAGCCATGCTGCTCTGGACGAAGTCAGCCTCACTGTCGGGCAGGGGCAGACGGTTGCGCTTGTTGGCGCTTCGGGCAGTGGAAAGTCGACGCTTGCGGCACTGATCGCGCGCGCCTGGGATCCTTGTTCCGGTTCGATCAGAATCGGCGGGATTGATCTGCGCGACATCGCTAAAACTGATCGCGTGCGCATCATTTCTACGGTGTTTCAGGATGCAAAGCTTCTCAGGCGGAGCATTCTGGATAATGTGAGGCTTGGCAAAAAAGATGCGACACGTGCGGAGGTTCTGGCTGCGCTGCATTACGCGCAGTGCGATGATATCCTGGAAAAACTCCCGGATGGCGTGGACACGATGTACGGATCAAAGGGCGTTTATCTTTCGGGCGGGGAGTGTCAGAGAATCGCGCTCGCGCGCGTGATACTCAGTGATACGCCGGTCGTCATTCTGGATGAAGCTACCGCATTTGCGGATCCTGAAAATGAATATCTCATGCTGAAGGCATTTGAATATCTGGCAAAAAATAAAACTGTGATAAAAATCGCGCATCGACTGACGACTGTTCAGAATGCAGACTGCATCTATGTGATGGCAGAGGGGAAAATCGCCGAATCCGGGACGCATGATGAACTCATATCACATGGAACCATATATCCGGAACTTTGGAAACAATATCAAATGTCGATCAATTGGCATATATGAACAAGGAGATAAGCGATGAAGCATTCTAAACTTATGGATAAATATGCGCTTTCAGAAAAAGGCGCAAAAGATTTTATCAAAGCAAATATTATCTGTGCGATATCCGATGTTCTGCTGGTGCTGCCTGCTGGATTGTTATATATGTATATTCTTCAAATCATGCCGGGAGATGGGCTCAAATCGATAATGGGCGTGGACGCTTTTGGCGTGTCTTTTTATATCATAAGCTCAATCGCAATATTTGTGCTGATGATCATTGTTGAATATTTAAAATATAACGCTCAATATACAGCCGTATATCGGGAGAGCGGGGTGCGTCGCATGACGCTGGCTGAAAAACTTAGGCGGATGCCCCTGTCATATTTTGGAAAAAAAGATCTGGCTGATCTCACATCTACTTTGCTGGAAGATAGCAAGATGATGGAGCAGGTCTCCTCCCATCAGTATCCGCTCTATTTTGGGTCTATGTATGCCACCACTTTCCTGGCTGTTGTCCTCTTCGTTTTGGATTGGCGTATGGCACTTGCTTGTGTGTGGGTCATACCGGTCGCTTTCCTGATTGTCTATCTGTCCCGGAAAACGCAGGGACGGGCGAATGATGAGACGCTGCAGGTAGATCTGGACCTGAGAAACAGCATCCAGGAATGCTTGGAATGCGCGCGAGACATACGCGCCAATCATGCAGAGAAATCTTATCATGAAATGCTGGAACAGAAATTGTCGGCATCTGAGTCAAAACATATTTATATCGAATGGTTTGTCGGCGTCTTCGTGAGCAGTGCGCAGATGGTTCTTAAGATTGGGTTGGCGACGACCGCTGTCGCGGGAACCTGGTTACTCTCCACTGGAGATATACATTTCGCCACTTTTTTGATCTTTATGATTGTCGTGACTCGCCTTTATGATCCGCTTTCGCACGCATTGCTCAATCTCGCTGTGATGATCTATGCGGACAGCCACCTCAAGCGATTGCGCGATCTCAATCATCATCCTATTCAGACCGGTATCGCTGCTTTTGAACCGGAAAATATGAATATCGTCTTTGAAAATGTCGCTTTTTCATATCAGGATGATGTGCATGTGCTGAATGATATTTCATTTGAAGCCAGACAAGGAGAGGTGACGGCGCTTGTCGGACCCTCAGGCGGAGGCAAGTCGACCGTAGCGCGACTCGCGGCGCGATTCTGGGATATACAGAATGGGCGAATCACGCTCGGCGGCATAGATATCGGCTCGATCGATCCCGAAGTGCTTCTCAAGTCATTCTCGATTGTCTTTCAGGATGTCACGCTGTTCAAAAATACGATTATGGAAAATATCAGAATCGGGCGAAGCGATGCGTCCGATGCTGAAGTGATGGAGGCCGCCGCCGCCGCGCAGTGCAACGCATTCATCTCCCGGTTGCCCGAAGGTTACCAGACGATGATTGGGGAAAATGGCGCGACACTTTCGGGTGGGGAACGCCAGCGCATATCGATTGCGAGGGCAATATTGAAAGATGCGCCAGTCATACTGCTCGATGAGGCGACTGCTTCGCTCGATATCGAAAATGAAACGCTCATTCAGGAAGCGCTTTCACGGCTGATCCGCAACAAAACCGTGATGATCATCGCGCACCGCATGCGCACGGTCGCGCATGCAGACAAAATCGTTGTCATTAAAGACGGCACTGTCGCTGAACAGGGCAGGCCCGATGAACTCATGGAAAAGAAAGGAGAATTTTATAAAATGGTTTCCCGGCAGAAGCTCAGCGCATGATCACGGCGCAGGATGCTGTCTGTATGGAAAATCATTTCGTTGTGCTGGATAGTTGGCCCTGTCCAGGCCGGTCGTAACAATTCTGTCGAAATCTCTCTTGAAAGGTGGTAAAAGGCCCGCCGGTTTGGTCCATGCGGGCCAATTATTCTGAACTGTCAAGGAGTTTGTGTATGAATTTTCAGGATCTGGTGCTGACGTTGCAGAAATACTGGGCGTCGCAGGGCTGCATCATTCAGCAGCCGTATGATATTGAGAAGGGCGCGGGCACGTTCAATCCGGCGACATTTTTCAGGGCACTTGGCCCGGAGCCCTATTCGGTGGCGTTCATCGAGCCTTGCCGCCGTCCGGTCGATGCGCGATATGGCGAAAATCCGAACCGCTGGGGCGCTTATTATCAGTTCCAGGTCATCCTGAAGCCGAGCCCGAAAGATGTGCTCGACCTCTATTTTGGCTCGCTTCGCGCGATCGGCATCGATCCGCTGGCACACGACATCCGCCTCGTCGAGGACAACTGGGAAGCCCCTTCGCAGGGCGCCTGGGGCTGCGGCTGGGAAGTCTGGGCAGACGGCATGGAAGTCACGCAGTTCACTTATTTCCAGCAGGTGGGCGGCCTTCCCTGTAACCCCGTTACCGCAGAAATCACCTACGGCCTGGAACGCATCTGCATGTATATGCAGAACGTCAACCGCATTCATGACCTTCAGTGGGTCAACGATATCAAATACGAAGATGTCCATCTTCAGGCAGAAATCGAGCAGTCAAAATATTATCTCGATGAAGCGAGTGTCGAGCTTCAATATAAATTGTTTGAAATGTATGAAGCCGAAGCCAAACGCCTCCTCGACATGGGACTTGCCTTCCCGGGCTATGACCACGTGCTCAAATGCTCGCATGCGTTCAATATCCTTCAGGCGCGCGGCGCGATCTCCGTCACCGACCGTCAGTCGTATATCAACCGTGTGCGCACGCTCTCGCGCATGGCTGCCGAATGCTACCTCAAGCAGCGCGAGGAAATGGGCTTCCCGCTTCTCAATAAAGAAGCCCGCAAAAACGTATAATTATTTATAATTTATATACTTTATGTTTGCCGTGCTATTGGCCGATGGCCAATACGCACGGCGTGCGCCGCTATCGCTTGCGCGATACGCGGCGCTTATTTTGGTTGTAGTCCTGGGACTGCGGTGCGGAATCCCCGAAAGGCGCTTATCTCATCTGTTATTTCACAAAACGCCTGATCTCGCATGCGTGTGTGTTCGTCTTTTCATCATAATTCACGGCGACGAGCAGCAGATCGCCTTGGTATTTGTCCATCACATCGAAATATTGTTTTGATTCGATCTGCTTGAGCGCCGCCCCTGTACTGTGGTTTCGCTTGAATTCGACAATCATCGCGGGCACATTGGGGATATATGGGATAAACACGACATCGGCATATCCCTTGCCTGCCGGAAGTTCGCTGATAATCGT
>JAFUEE010000082.1 GCA_017464085.1 Pseudomonadota bacterium | reverse complement strand
TAGGGATTACATTGCGTATTATAGGACTAAACGCGTTCAAGCACGTTTAGCATATCGAACACCACAAGAAGTTTTGCTTGAATACCAAGCAGCCCTAACGTAAGCTAGTAATTACTGTCTACTAAAACAGGGATACCTCAGATGCGGGCGTCTCGCCCGCACAAAACTTATGTTAACCCCCCTGGGGATGCGGGCGTCTCGCCCGCACAAAACTTATGTTAACCCCCTGGGGATGCGGGCGTCTCGCCCGCACAAAACTTATGTTAACCCCTGGGGATGCGGGCGTCTCGCCCGCACAAAACTTATGTTCCAGAAATACTATTGTCCAAAAGCCAGCAATTGATCATACCTTCACTAAGGAACCTCTGAACAATTATATAATATTCAATCATAATATCGCGCAAATCCGCTCCCCTTGCCCCATCGGGGAAAGGGCGGGGCTTTCGGGGTTGCAGGGGCTTTCGGGGCCCGCTCCCCTTGCCCCATCAGGGAAAGGGGCTGGGGGTTAGGGGCCAATTGATCCGACTTTGCATCGCAGCTGCATAACCACCTGGACAAGCCAACGTATATCATGCGGCATTGACACAATTCATGTACGACATCGGCGCATCCGAAAATGCGACGCGCCCCCAAATGGGGGCGCTTGCGCAATCGACAAAGCGCCCCAAGGGGCGCTCGCCGTGCTTCGTGAGATACTTTCAATACTGACAAGTAAATTTAGATCCAGCAGGTGTAGCCACCCATTCATTCCCATTCCATGTATAAGTATACACATACGGCCCCATAAGAAAGGGATTAATATTTTTATTTTTATTCTTCCAAGATTTATATATAGCACAATAATTTTTCACTGAAATATCATCACAAAGCTCAAACACATGATTCATATTTGTAACATTGGAAACATCCCAACCACTTAAATCTTGATCAAATAATGAACAAGACAAAAACATCTGTTCCATCGTTGTCACATTAGAAACGTCCCACATACCAATATTTTGATTAAAACCCGAACACTGTCCAAACATGCCATCCATCTTTTCGACATGAGATACATCCCAATTATCTAAAGGTTGATTAAACAAAATTAGAGCAGAAAAAACATTATTCATATTCTTAACTTTCGATACATTCCAATGATTAAGTGGCTGATTAAATTTAGGTATTATATCAAAACAATAGCCAAACTTACCATCTGGTTCAGTGCTCCATGGTTTTCTACAGTTCATTCCCCAAAATAACTTTTCCAAGCTTGTCACATTCGAAACATCCCAATTTTCAATTGATGAATCAAACGAACATGCATCAATAAACATTCTCTCCATAATTTTGCCCTTCAACTTTCCAGGATCAGGAATATCAATTTCAGAAACCTTCCTAAGTTTATAGCATTGTTCAAACACACCATTTTTTGCATTAGAAAACCCTACAAGTCCAAAACTTTGCACTTCCAATAGTTCGCAACACGGTACATCTTTTTCATCATATTTGCAATATTTAACCGCTTCACTAGTATTATAATTTGCACAAAGTTTATAAAAATTCACCCCATTCAATTCGCCTTTTATTTTTATGACAACATCCGCATTAGTATCATCATTTGATGACTTTACAGTATAATCATGTGTCAATTTCCCAGAAGAACATTTATCTTTATCTATTGGTTCCAAATCTCCACACTTACCATCTTTCCAATCCCAGCAAACTTCAATACCATTAGGACAGTCACTCACCGTAAAAGAAAAATCACTCTTACTCCGAATACTCTTATCCCAAACCGTTGTAAAATACTCACTCACACATCTGCCATCAGAGTTTCTACATATAAACCCATCTACACATTGATCATCTTTATTACACTTAATCGAACATTTATATCCCATTGCATTATCACAGAATTTCTCCCCAGTTGAAACTGCCCCAGTACAGTCCTCGTTTTTCCAACAATCTTTATTATCCACACCTTCTTCCAGATAATCATACATGTGATTACCATTCTGATCATTCAACATACACATGTGTTGTGTTTTATCACAGTAACATTGATTACCCTCGCAATAAGCATACTGATTACAATCATTTTCCTCCAAACAACTGCCTATCACTCTACACAATCCATTTTCAAAGCAACCAGCTTTACAATCATCTGGACATGTACATGCTCCATTTTCATCACACCCATTTAAGCATTTACCTGGTTTACAAACACAAGAGCCATCCCTGTCACACCCATTTACACAATTGCCAGGACAAACACATGAGCCATCTGGATTACATCCATTTTTACAGCCATTACAAGCACATGAACCATCCGTTTCATCAAAGCCATTCTTGTCTATACAAATATTTTTACAAGCTCCTTTATCCGTTGTGCCATTCTTGCAAACACATGCACCTCTCTCATCATGCAAATCGCATCCATCAACCTTTTTGCATGAACCATCAGCTTCACATTCATTAACACAATTACTGCAATCGCATTTTTTCTTATCAAGATCACATTTATTATTCACACATAAGAATGTTTCTTTCCGAACTATTTTATCATCCTCAGAACAACTTTCTTCATTATTCTTACATATCTTATTACATGTATATGCCATCGATTTCCCATCCCCATTCACCTCACACCAATTCGGTTTATTTATATCACATTCTTCACATTTATTATTTTTACAAACGCCATCACATTTACTCTTTTCCCAATACGTAGTACTTCCATCTTTAGCCTGAACACACTTATAAATCACATCATCCTCACATCTACTATCACCCACTTCACACTCATAATCCACATGATACTCACCACATGATGATATCAGCACAGCAATCATTGCCGACAAGCCAAAACAAAGTGTTTTCTTCATAATTTCTCTCCTTAAAAGTCTATCGTCAGCATTGCGCTGTTATGCGAAATGTTAAGTGAAAATGTCATGCTTTCCTTAGCATGTTTATATTTATAACCGCTGATGCCCCCAAAGACACCGCCTGCAATCGCAAACGCCGCACCTGCACCGAGTAATA
This sequence comes from Pseudomonadota bacterium, assembly GCA_017464085.1. Taxonomy (GTDB): domain Bacteria; phylum Myxococcota_A; class Bradymonadia; order UBA4248; family UBA4248; genus UBA4248. The sequence goes on along the minus strand of JAFUEE010000082.1, from coordinate 17,518 downwards.
TACCGCCTGCCACGAACCCATTATTGGCTTTATAAGATGCACCTACTGAGCCACTAAAATCGGCAGGATCATTCACCGCCACAAGCGCTGCGCCGACACCGACCATCACGATGCCGGCGATCCCCACACCGACGCCTGTCCACATCAAGGATTTGTATTCATCCACCTGATCCCCGAAATACTTGTCTTTAGACACAACAGTGCCATCATCCAGCGCCTTCCTCAAATTAGCATTTTCCGCTTTGATCGCCTCAATATTCTTCGGATCTGCTTCCGGGTGAGTGGCGAGATATTTCTCGCTCCAAATGCGGTCGAGCAAATTCTTGTCGAGCGAAAAGCGTTCGGTGTTCTGTGTCGCCTTGGTCAGATAAAACGCATACTTTTCCGCATCGCCCTTCTTTTTGTGAATCTGCGCAATCGTATAATTCAAGACCGGTGACTGGTCGCAGATATTCTCGAGTTCACGGCTTTGCTTGAGCGCAGCATTCCAGTCCTCCTTGGAATAGGCGGCATTGAGCTTCTCAAAACCTGCCATCCAGTCTTTGTTGACATTGATGCCGTCACAGCTATCGGCATACGCGGGCGTCATCCACAGCAGGCCGCACATCCCCCCCCCGCGCACATGTAGGTCACTAACTTTGAAAATCTCGACATAGCCTCGCTCACCTCTACAAAATAAAACTCAAAAGGCCCTGCCTTCGGCAAAGCCCGCGAAGCTTATCGCCTCGCCAAACACAAAACACACTTTTTTATTCTATTCCATACATTCCTGAAATACCAACATTTTTGTTCCAAATTGGTACCATTATATTACTACTCAGCCAGTGGTGGCATCCCGGCTGGGGTTGCAGGCGTCTCGCCTGCATTTGGTGGCATGACGTTGCATTTGGACCTCCCCCGCCGCTACGCGGCACCTTCAAATCTTCTCCGACACAAAGGTCTGACAGACCACTACCCACCACCCACTGCCCACTGCCCACTGCCCACTGACAACTGACAACTGACAACTGCCCACTGACAACTGCCCACTGACAACTGACAACTGACAACTGCCCACTGACAACTGACAACTGACAATTGACATCCCTCTACAATCGCGCAATAATTACAGATTGTTACGTTCCTTGTGAAGTTCCATCAAAGGAGGAAACTATGAGATTCTGCAAAACAAGCATACATTTCGATCAGAACAACCAACAGCTGAACTGTTCATTCGGGCCAGACACAACGCTCTCGCTCAATGCGAACGGCCCGACAGACGCGCAGAACGCAGATGTCCAGCTCAAGCTCGACAACAACGGAGAACTCGCGGTTCTCCGCAACAGCGACAAGCCCATCACCCTTGAACGCGCCGGACGCTCGCGCGCACTCACGGCGCGCCAGGTCAGGCTCTGCGAAGGCGACACAATCCGCATAGAAAACGCAACCTTGCGCATCACCCGCTCGACATTCACTGCCGCAAGGCCCAAATTATCTGCCACATCGCGCATACTGGCCGCATCTGCCGTCTTCTGCTCGTTCGCGCTCACAGCATGCGACGATTCCTGCAACCCGGGCGAAACCAAATGCGAGGACAACGCCGTCTATGAGTGCAAAGACAACAGCTGGTCGCTCAGAGAAAAATGCGATGGCGCTCTCGAGCCTGTCTGCGAGATGCACGATAATAAAGCGATATGCACGCCCACGCGTGAATCCGGTGTAATGGCCACCCCCCAATGTTATGAAAACGAAACCAAATGCGAGGACAACGCCGTCTATGAGTGCAAAGCCGGAGAATGGCAGCTCAAAGAACAGTGCGACGATGAATGCATCGAAGAAGATAATGAAGCCGCATGTGTCACCATGTCCAGAACAAGCGGCGACCTACCTGCCGAGCCGACTCCCATCCCAGACAAATAGACGCGCCTCCCTTGCGCGGCGTATGAAATAGCCGCGCCCGATGTATGTGCGTCTCCCTTGCGCGGCGTATGAAATAGCCGCGCACAAAAAAAGGCACCCCGAAGGGTGCCTCACTGCGTCCGCGATATGACCGATCAGTTGCTGCCAGACTGGCTGCCGCTCACGCTGACCGTCGGATTGCCGTCGAGCACGGACTTGAAGAAATTGATATACGAATTCTGCGCGCTCTGCATGCGATAGATGACGAAATGCGGGTTGTCATTGCCCGTATAATTGAACTGCATCGAGCCGCCAGTCGCCTTGCCCTCCATCAGGTTCTTCGAAACCGAGCTGCCGACAGATGTCGTATAGCCCGCAATCTCCATATCGACTGAGGTCTTGAAAATCTCCCCGACAGGGGGCAGACCGATCGCGCTGATCATCGTGAACTGCGCGGAATTGGGCGTGCTCTGGTCGCCGATGCCGATCGTCTGCGCGATATTCTTGGGCTCCGTGCCGCGAAGCGGCTCTTTGATGAAGCGCTGCGTGAAGTTGACGGGATCGAGCGGATCGACAAGCGGCTGAATGATCTGAGTCGTCAGGAACGTATCATAACTGATCGAGAACTCCTCGTTGCCGGCACCGAGCACAAATGCGACGATATCGGCCACAGACTTGTCTTCAAACATCGTCCCGACGACGGGCACCGTGCTGAGGTCGGGCTTGAGGTCGATAAAGGACTGAATGACGCCGCCGCCGCCGGCAGACAGGAACGCATTGTGGATGTTGCCGGTCAGGCCGAGGAGCATACCGCCTTCCTGCGCGCCCTGGCTGTGCCCCATATAGAGGCCATAGCTCGGGTCAAAGATCGTGTTCTTGTCGGAACCGGGGACTGGCGGCAGCACGAGCTTGCCGCGCTCGATGATATCATAGAGCACGAGCATGTCGAGAACGGTCTGGCGCCAGCTCTCGCGGATCACGATCGGCTCATTGAGAATCATCATGACCAGATTCGCCATCGTCGGGCTCTGGCCATTCTCCCCGCGCTGCCCGTGCAGCACCGCGTCAAAGCCGATCATCGCCATCGGCACGCCGTTGTTGATCAGCACAAGCCCCTCATCGCCGCTATAGCGCATGTGCGAATCACAATCGCCGCCAGTGCCGTGACCATACACCGCAATGGGATAGCCCTTTTCAGGCATCGGGGTGCGCGGAACGACGAGCGCGAAACGCACTTCCTCTTCCTTGCCGCGATTGCCAAGAGAGCCATCCGGCTTGAACGTCATCTCCCCCTCCCCGTCGAGGTCGTACGGGAATGTGCCGGAAATATAGTTCATCGTCTTGAACTTGCCATGGAAGACATAGGCTTTCGGCGTCGTATAGTTCAAGTTCGTGCGATCTGTCCATTCGCCGATCGCCACGCCTTTGTCGTCGGTCACGATCGAGCCCTTGCCCTTCAGATCCTGCGCCATCAGGTCCATTTCGCGCGCGACGTTCAGGATGCGGTAGCCGGTCATCGCGCGGATATCCGACTTCTTCATGTCGAGCTTGCCGTCCGCGATCAGCTTGTCGAGCTGCGTGACATAATAGTGCATCTTGTTGCTGATCTCTTCAGGCGCCGTATCCGCAAGGATATTCTTCAGCTTGTTCGACTGCATGATCTTGCGGCCATTGGCCGTCAGGCAGTCTCCGACAACCGCCACATAGCGGTCGCCCTGATTCGCGCCAAATGCCGGCACAGGACGCATCACCAGCGTATTGCTGGCCCAGAGCTCGTTCGACGGCCGGTGGAACGACACATAAAGCGGCACGCGCTCCCCGTAATGCGCCGACCCTTCCTCGACATTGATCAGCTGATAGCAAGAATCCGCTTTGAGCGTGTCTTTCGGATGCGGAAACTCCTTCTGATCGACCGCGACAGACGCGCGGAAATACACGCCGCCGATCGGCGAAAATCCCGCGCGCTCGGTCTGCGCCTTCGCGAGAATGTTGGGAATGATCTTGCCAATAGACGGCAGGATCTTGCCGACGAAGTCGAGCGCCGTGCCATCCGATGGCACCGCGTATTTGTTCAGGCTCGGACGGCCATAGCTGTCCGTGCGAAGCTCGCTGGGATACGGGAACGCAAAGAATTCATCCAGGCGCTGCGCGAGCTGCTCTTTCTTGTCGTCGCTCTTCGGCTCAAATTCGCCCTGCGTCCGCTCAAAATCGAACATAAAGCGATAATAATTCTCCTGAAGCGCGTTAAATTCAGAACGGCTCAGGCGTTCCTTCACCTCCGTACCCGTATTGCAGTCCTCGGCACACGAATTGGCCGACTTTTCCTCGTCATCGCACACGCCATCGCCGCACACCGACTCATATTCGACATGCTCCGTATAGCAGTCGTCCATGCAGTTCGACTCATCCTCGTCCTCATCGCATGTGCCGTCGCCGCAATATGGCCCGCAGTCAGCCAGACAGTTCAGCCGCGTCTCCCCGGCATTGCACGCGCCATCGCCGCAATACGTCGCGCGCTTGCAGTCCGAGGGGCAGAGCTTGGCATTCTCGTTCGTGTCGCAAATCCCGTTACCGCAGAACTTTTCGGGCTTGCAATCCGCAGGGCAGTCATCGTTCGTCTCCCCGCTGTCGCAGATGCCGTTGCCACAGAACGGCGCGGGCTTGCAGTCATACGGACAATTCGTCGTATCTTCGCCATCCTCGCATTGCCCGTTGCCACAAAGCGTCTTTATCGAATTATCTTTGCAATCCAGCGGACATAGCACGTGCGTCTCCACGCCATTGCACACTCCGTCACCGCAATAAACCGACGGCGCCGGTGACTCTGGGCGCACATCATCCTCCCCCTCAGATGCGCACCCGAACAGCATCGTCCCAGCTAAAAGGCTCAGCCAAATCTTCGTATTTTTTGTAAGCATATCCTCACTCCCAAAATTGAGGCAAAAAAAATTTGCACGTCATTATAACGGCTTAATACGTTCAGGTCGCATGATTTTTTTAAATTTTTAACAATTATTTCCCCCGCACCTCATCGCCTGTCCTCTGAGCGCGTGCTATCGACCTGACGCCGATACGCACGCGCCGCCGGCCTATTGCATACGGCCGGCCCCCGCGCCCGCGCGCCACAAGCCCCCAAAAGCCCGCGCGACAAGGCGCGCAAAACTCTGTCATCCATTCCTGCAAGACTGGGCGCTCACTACCGAGGTGCGCGCAATGCCAATGACTGCTGTTAAATGCGAAGCAGCGTCAAATCCTCTCCCCCAAAATGAGGTGGAAATTCAGGAGCGCGACCCCAAAAAAGTATTTTGCGAGCACCGCGCGCTCACTGCTGAAGCGCCATCATGATCACTGGCGCCAGCTGCTTCTTGCGCGACACCACTCCAGGGAGATATGCAATCCCATCGCGAACCGACTGCGTCTCCAGATGGAACGCCGTCGATATCAGAAGATCCGCGCCGTTACCGATGCAGATCAGCTCCGTCGACTCCGTCAAAATATTCGTCAGCATGAAGAACATCATGTCCACATGGTGATACTCGAGCGCGACCTCCGCATACTTGATCATCCTCGGCTTGAGCGAATCAAGCTCCTCCGCGTCCAGCGACGTGATCTGCCCGATGCAGAACAGCGACTTGTTCACGCTGAAGCGCTTGAAATCCTGATAGAATATTTCCTGGTCAGTCTTGCCCTTCAGATTGCTCCCCGCCGCGAACATCCGACGCGCATAAGCTTCCAGCTCGATCTCCGCAATCTGCGCAAGCCGGAGCGCCGTCGCCTTGTCTATCGATGTACAAGTCGGGGAACGGAAGAGAAGCGTATCCGACACAATCGCGCTGCACAACAGCCCCGCCGTCTGGCGGTCAATCGCCACGCCGGCCTCATCATACATCTGCGTGATGATCGTCGCCGTACAGCCAAGCGGCTGATTCCTGAAAAATACCGGCGACATCGTCTCGATCGTCCCGAGCCTGTGATGGTCGATAATCTCCCGGATATCAGCCGTCTCAATCCCCGCAACTGCCTGCGAACGCTCGTTGTGGTCCACCATCACCACAGCCTTCCCCTTCGCACCCAACAAATTACGGCGCGAAATCAGACCCACATACTGCCCGGTACTCGACAGCACGGGAAAATCACGATGGCGTTTCAGCGCCATGATCTCCTGAATCTCGTCCAGAAAATCCTCTTCCGTGAACGTGATGATGTTCTCGCTCGTCATAAAATAACGCACCGGCATCGACTGATTGATCAGACGCGCCGTCGTATAGGTGTCGTAATGCGTCGTGATCACCGTGCAGCCGCGCTCCGCAGCAAGCTTCCGGATTGTCAGCGACACGCTCGCGCCATCGCACACGATGATACAGCCTGCCTCCATCTCGATCGCGCAAAGCTGCGACTCATAGCGGTTGCCCAAAATCACCAGATCGCCTTTCTCGATATAATTCTCCATCATATCGGGATTTGCCGCCGCAATCAGAACCTTGCCCTGCTCGAAATATGCCTCCTTGTCACCGATCAATATCTCCGCCTCAAGCGTGTCCAGGATATTCGCATACTTCGTCCGCGCCTTCGATATGATGCTGCTGTCGTAAAGATTCATATACGACTTCGTAATATCACCGATCGTGATCACGCCCAGCAGAAGCCCTTCCCCGTTCACACACGGCAGCGTCACCACGCCATTCGTCTGCATCAGGCTCCACGCCTGCTTGAGCGATATCCCGCTGCTCACCCCATCAATCTTCCGGAACTCGATATCCTTCACCTGCGTGCGCACGTTGTCGATCTGACGAGGTGCCTCGACGCCAAAATAATCCAGCACAAACTGAGTCTCCGAGTTGATCGTATCTGGGTGGCATGGCTCATATACACACTCGCTATAAAGATTCTTCAGGCGCGCATAACATATCGCCGAACAGACCGAATCCGTGTCCGGATTGCGATGCCCTGTCACGATAATCTTCTCTCGCTTTTCTGATGATACCATTTCTGCCATACTCACGCTCCTATGCCGGCCTTGCGCCCATACGCAAGCCTCGCCCCTGCTTATCACAGACCGGAAAATATCAAATTGTCCCCGTCAGCAGACCTCTATTTCAGCCCATCCGCCGAATCCCCTGCGAGCAATCCATCACCCGGTACCGCCGCATCGTCTGACTCAGCCCCTGCACTTCCAGACGCCGGCCCCGCTTCCCCAGCGAGTTCTGGCGCTCTGACTTCGCCGCCATCATCCTGAAGTTCCGGCTTCCAGAAGCGGTCATACATCGGCACGCGCTTCATGATAAATGTCGTCAGCCAGTCCGGCAGCAGCAGGATGCACAGCGTGAACAGCTTGTTCATAAAGCCGGGTATCGTCTGCTTCTTTCGCTTCAGCGTGGCCTTCACAGCCTTTTTGGCGAGTTTTTTCGGAGTCATCAGGATGCCCAGGCGCACGCCGAGCTGCTTGTATTTGTCCGCGATCGGCAAAAGCGGCGTGGCCACGCCGCCCGGACAGATCGCCGTCACCGAAACATTCCAGGGCAGCAGCTCGATCCTCAGAGAGCGACTCATGCTGCGCACATACGATTTGCTCGCGTTATATGTCGCGATGCCCGGCATCGGCATCCAGGCGCTCATCGACGACATGTTGAAGATATAGCCGAAACGCCGCTTTTTCATGCGCTGCCCGAACAGCACGCTCATGCGCGTGACCGTCTTGACGTGGAGGTCGAGCATCAGGTCCGTGCGCGCCGCATCGATATCGATCAGCGGCCCAAACGTGAAAATCCCCGCGATATTGGCCAGAAAATCAATCTCGATATGCGCATCATCGCAAAACGCAAGGCAGTTCTCCGCGCCCTCAGGAAGCGCAAGGTTCTGAACAAAACAGCGCACCGCCACATCATGCGCCTCGCGGATTTGCGCCGCCGTCACCTCAAGCCCCTCCGCATTGATATCGACGAGGACGAGCTTCATCCCCCGGGCGGCGCATTCCTGCGCCACGCAGCGCCCTATTCCGGACGCCGCACCGGTGACAAGCGCCCATTCCGGCTTCCGCTCAGACATTTGCCGTCTCCCATTTTTTTTCAAGCATGGCGATTTCCGCTTTGATCTTCGGCGGCAGCTCGTCCTCGCAGGCGCAGTGGCACTTCATCTCGCGCGAATACATCCGCCCGATGCAGTAGTTCGAATGCTTGCAGCCGCTCACATAATCCGCACCGCCTTCGCGCATCTTGTTGACAAAATCCGTATCATGCACGAGCGCGCGCGCAATCTGCACCGCATCAAATCCGGCATCCAGGACCTCGTCGATCTTTTTGCGGCTCACAAGGCCGCCCACATAAATCAGCGGCAGCTTGAGCTCCGCGCGGAACTTCTTCGCATCTTCGAGGAAATACCCTTCCGTGTACGGCACTTCGGGAATGACGATACGGCCGCCGAGGCGCACGCCTGCTTTGAGCCACCAGAACTCCTTCATATCCATATAATACGCGAGCGTCTTGTACGGCATGCAGCCGCGCATGACTTCCATCGGCGCCTTCGACACAAACCCCGCCGTCAGCACGAGCGCATCAACACCCAGCGCTTCGAGCGTCTTCGTCACCTGCAAACACTCGTCAAATGCCATCCCGCCCTTAAAGCCGTCATGCATATTCACCTTGACGACAAGCCCCAGCCCAAGGCGCGTGCATGCCTCGCGGACTGCCGTAATCACGCGCACCATGAAGCGCATGCGGTTTTCAAGCGATCCGCCATACTCATCCTTGCGGTGGTTCGTATAGGGCGACAAGAACTGCGAAATCAGGTAGCCGTGCCCGGCATGGACTTCCACGCAGTCAAAGCCCGATTTTTTCACAAGCTCCACGGCATTGACGAAATCCTTGACGAACTGGTCGATTTCCTCGACCGTGAGCGCGCGCACGAACGTCGGGCTGTACAGATTGAAGCCGCCGGTCGCCCCGACTGGCGTCTGCCCGCATGTCTTGCGGTGCGTCATGTTGCCGCAGTGCCCGATCTGGATGGATGCCTTCGCCCCTTCGTCATGAATCGCATCCGTCAGCTTCCTGAGTTCCGGCACGGCCTCCTCGCGCATCCAAAGCTGGCCGGCAAACGACAGGCCGCTCTGGTTGATCGAGGCATACGCGACAGTTGTCATGCCAATCCCCCCGCGCGCCACAGCCGTGTGATAGTTGAAAAGCGCCTCTGATGGGCCGTTGTTGACGCACATATTCTCAAAAGCTGCCGACCGAATCGTGCGATTGCGCAGCTCTACCGATCCGATCTTGACTGGCGTGAATAGCTTGGAAGTCATGCATCCTCCGATCAGTCAAAGCGCATGGAAATATCAGCAGCATGGACGGAATGCGTCAGCGCCCCGCATGAAGCGCAGTACACGGGAATGTCGCGGATGCGTTCCGCCTTTTCGACGGTCACATTCCCAGAAATCTCGACGAGCGCGCGATCGCCGATCAGCGCGCAGGCTTCACGCATGAGCTCCGGCGACATGTTGTCGAGCATGATGATATCGGCTTTGGCATCAAGCGCCTCGCGGACGGCGTCGAGCGTCTCGACCTCGACCTCGATTCGCAGCGTGTGCGGCGCAAAATCCCGGACTTTCTGAACGGCCTTGGCAATGGAGCCCGCCGCCGCGATATGGTTGTCCTTGATCATCGTGCCGCCCCCAAGGTTGAAGCGATGGCTGTGACCGCCGCCGCACCTCACGGCATAGTGCTGCAGCTCGCGAAGCCCCGGCAGCGCTTTGCGCGTGTTCACGACACGCGTGTTCGGAAGCAGGTCCGCAAGCGCGCGCGTCTGCGTCGCGATTCCGCTCATGTGCTGAAGGAAATTCAACGCCGTCCGCTCCGCCTTGAGCAAGACCTGCGTCGAGCCCGAGAACGCCGCGATCACCTCCCCCTTCTTCACGCGCGCACCCTCGTCGAAGAAAAATTCAATCGTCACCGGCTGATAAATGCCGAGCGCGCGGGATTCGATCTTCTCCACGATAAACGTAAAAATATGCTGCCCGCACAGCACGAGATCGGCTTTGGCTATCAGCCGCCCCTTTGAATTGTCCTTATCTGTAAAAATAGCATCCGTCGTAAAATCTCCGGCGCAGAGATCCTCGGTCAACGCGAGGTCGATCAGCTGCTCTGTGATTGGTGATATCGTCTGCATTCAGTCCACTCCCCTCCGCGCTTGCACACGCGGGCATTCAAATGACCGCGCCGATCCGGCGCGGCCCAAGGTGTCACAAAACGTCGAACAACGCGCAAAGCCTGACCTTATTCAGGCCGCGCACACGGCATCATTTGCCGGATGATTTCTGGCGATAGAGCATCTGCGCCTGGCGCGCGATTGTCGCGGACACATTCTTGCTCTTCTGGAGCAGCTTGAGATCGTTCACGCGCAACGACTTCATAAACCCGAGCGCGTCCGCCAGCGGGCACTTCGGGTTGTTCACAAGCGCCACGACTATCGGATAATAACGGACCCAGTCTCTCCTGTTCGCGATATACCCGATCACCTCGTCCGGCATATTCTTGGATGCCGCCAAAGAGCTCACTTCCCCGATTGACATCTTCGGGCTGGTGATCACAGCCATATACACGACCCGGCGAGCATCGCGGATAAGGATCGTGCGATCCTCGCGCGTGCCGACAGCGGCGAGACGGATGCGCTGGGGCGCGTTCATCTTCTCGATCAGCTGCGTGCGAGACACGCGCTTCTGCTTCTGCTCCTGCGTCTCCTCAGCTTCCACGTCTTCGAGCGACTTTGCTTCCCGAAGATTTTCAAGCCCCTGCGGCTTCTCGACCTCGGCTGCCGCCACGGATGATTTCATCACCTGCTCGAATTCTTCGTCCGAAAGCCCCGGCCCGTCATCCTGAGCCGCCGCCGCATTCATCGCATCCTGAACGCCTTTCAGACCGGAAAGCTCGATGTTGTGCTCTTTCGCGAGCGCAAAGAGCTTGTCCACGGTCGCCATGCGCGCGGACGGATTTGTGTAGATTTTCTCAATAATCTCGGGCGCGCGAAGCAGGCGGATGTGGTTGTTCGCGATCAGCTCGACCGTGTCGCGCGGCGCATACGCAGCCATATCCATGATCGTCGCATCGTTCGTCTTCGGGTTCAGGATCAGCTTTTCGTGCACGGCTGGATCGTTCGAGGTCTTCGACAGCCAGTCCAGGATGCATTCCGGAAGATCCTTCTGCGCCAGGTCGACGATAAGCCCGGGGTCGAACGTGTTCACAGTCTCCGCAACTGCCGCTCGAATCTCCTCGTCCGCCTCGAACGAAAGCTGATACCACACATACGGCAGCGCCTCCGGCGGTATCGGAAGCGCGCCTTTCGCGGCCATCAGCTTGAGCGGCTTCGGCGCTTCCGGCGCAAGCGGCTTGCGCGCCATCAGCGGTATATCATCCATCGAAAACGGCACGTTCTTCAATGATTCCAACATATTCTCCTGTTCCCCGGGACAAAGTTGACGAAAAAAATGCTTTCGAGCATCCAAGACTCTCCCGATATGATACTATATCAGGCGGCCGTAATTAAGCTCCATTTTTCATCACGGATCCGCCACAAATTGATTTCCCGAGAGATATAGACATGCCAACCAAAGATGTGCCAGCACAAATCAACCCAAAACACGGCATGATCGCATGCCTCGCGATCTCCGCTGTCGTCATCGCGCTCTATTTCGTGCCCTACGGCATGTACGCGCTCTACCCGTTCATGCTCATCTACACGTTCATCCACGAGATGGGGCACGGCATCGCGGCTCTGCTCGTCGGCGGCGACTTCGTCAAATTCGAGATGTGGCTCGACGGATCCGGCATGGCAACAAGCATGCTCGCCCAAGACGCATCCCGATTTGCACGCGCGTTCGTGGCTTTCGGCGGCCTCATCGCGCCCCCAATCATGGCCGCCGTCTGCATGATGCTCGGCCGGACCGGCAAATCCGCACGCATCGGGCTCTACATTTTCGCCGGCATCTGCGCGCTCTCGCTGATCCTCGTCGTCCGAAACCTCTTCGGCATCATTTTTGTCGCCGTCTGCGGCATGGCCGCCTTCGGGCTCGCAAAACTCCCAAAATCCGACCGAATCCCGCAATATTCCATGCTGTTCCTCGCGATCACGCTCCTCACAGCTGTCTTCTCGCGCAGCGACTACCTCTTCACCCCCACCGCGCAAACAGCCGTCGGCGTCTCCCCAAGCGATGTCGGGCAGATCGCCGAAAATCTCTACCTGCCCTACGGGGTCTGGGGCGCACTGATCGCCATCCTCTCCATCCTCACGCTCATCATCGGCGTGCGCGGCTTTTTCCTCACGAGCGACAAGAGCTCCCACGCAAAACAACTCCCCCGGGAATAAGCTCAATCCCTTCGGACGCGCCGTTCCGCGGCGCTACCGGCCTTGCCGGTACGCGCCGCCCGGGCCGGGCTATTGGCTTCGCCAATACGCCCGGCCTTTTTTGTTCTGCCGCGACGTATCCGCAGCGCGGATAGGCGCGGCCGCAGGGCGTATGCCGCACAGCGGCATAGCCACGCGCACACAAGAAAATCGACGCGTACAGCATCGCAAAACCGCCCGCCCTCCGGCATTACACGCACGCACAAGAAAACCACAAATTTGACACGCCCTGCCTCTGACGCTACCCTAAAAAAATTTCTCAGGACGCTGGAAACAGCTTTTCTTGCTTTGGGAGTTTATATGAGCAGAATTCAAACACACGGTTTATGTCTCGCAATCGCTGTCGCCGCGCTGGCCATGAGCGCCTGCGAGGACGGCCCCAACAAATCTGTCAAGTACTGCGGCAATTCGGTCTGCAGCGAAAATCAGGTCTGCGACGAAGCCACGCAGACATGCAAAGACATCCTCACGCCGCCCACGGACTGCCAGGGCAAAGAGCTCTGCGGCAATGTCTGCGCCGATCTCACGAACGATCCGAACAACTGCGGCATCTGCGGAAACAAATGCGGCACCGAACAGACATGCGTCAACCGCATCTGCACGGACAAAGAGCCGACAGCCCCCAAATGCACCGACGACCTCAGAGAATGCGGCGATTCCTGCGTCGACCTGACAAGCGACAAGGACAACTGCGGCGCATGCGGAAACAAATGCAAAGAAAACTTCACCTGCTCGAACAGCACATGCGTCGAGACCTCCGTCGGGCCAACGCCCGAAACGCCCGAATGCCAGGAGGACGAAGCCGCGACTTGCGACGGCAATTCCGTCAAGAAATGCGTCGATGGCAAATATGTGCTCGAAGCCTGCGACGACATGATCTGCGAAAGCGGCGTCTGCGCCGCACCGCCCGAACCCGCTGAATGCGATCCCGCAGTCGACCTGCCGTCCTGCGAAGGCGATTCCATCAAGAAATGCGTCGAAGGCAAATATCAGCTCAGCAGCTGCGGCGATCAGGTCTGCGAAGAAGGCGCCTGCCACGACAAAGCCGTCGAGCCCGAATGCGAAGACACCGAAGCCGCCGTCTGCGATGCCGACAACAACGTCGTCGCATGCAAAGACGGCCATTATGTCAGCACGTCATGCGGCGATCAGGTCTGCGAAGAAGGCGCCTGCATCGACGCCGCCCCCGACTGCAGCGACGAAGAAGCCCCCGTCTGCGAAGAAAATTCCGTCAAGAAATGCGTCAACGGCAAATACGTCATCGAAGCCTGCGAAGGCAACCGCCTCTGCGCCGAAGGCGCATGCCATGCGCCGCTCATCCCCGATGTCTGCCCCGACGATCCCAATAAAGAAGGCCCCGGCATCTGCGGATGCGGCATCCCCGACAGCGACCTCGACAACAACGGGCTCGTCGACTGCCTTGAAGGCGGCGACCTCTGCCCCGATGACCCAGACAAGACCCTTCCGGGCATCTGCGGATGCAATATCCCAGATACGCTCGATGGCGACGGCAATCCCAAATGCGTCGCGGCCGAAAAAGATCTCTGCCCGAACGACCCCAACAAGATGTTCCCGGGCGTCTGCGGATGCAACTTCCCGGACACCATCGACCCGCTCACTCGCGTCCCCAAATGCGTCGGCAAAACGGCCTATGGCACGCCCTCCGATTATTGCCAGATCGACGATGAAGACGAGCACAAGGAAAAGAAATACCTCCCCGGCGTCTGCGGATGCGGCGTCCCTGACACGATCGCTCCAGAAACCGGCCTGCCCACTTGCATCGCCGAACCTCAAATCTGCCCCGAAGACGACCGCTTCAAGCCTGGCAAGCCCGAAGGACTCTGCGGCTGCGGACAGGACGATTCGCTCGACAGCGACGGCGACGGCGTCCCCGACTGCCTCGACAAATGCAGCGACAACCCCTTCAAGTATTTCATAGACAGATGCTCCTGCGATGATATCCGCATCAGCGTCGATGGCCGCGATTTCTGCGCGGAACCCATCACATCCGCCGAGCAGTTCAACAGCCTGCGCACCAAGTTCACAAACACCTCCAACAAAGCATACGCACTGATGAACGACATCAACCTCGGCGAACTCTTCCCCACTGGCGAAGTCAACGACTGGAAGGCGTTCACCGATTACAAGGGCAAATTCGTTTCGTTCGGCAAGAAAATCAGCTTCATCGTCGATGACGAAGTCGGCACGCTCACCTGCAGCACCGCAAAATGCGGCCTGTTCACATCCCTCAACGGCGCGCGCATCGACAACCTCAAGATCGAAGTGAACATCGACGGCGCCTCCACGAACAACGGCATACTCGCAGGCACCGCCACTTCCGTCAAAGCGACAAACCTCGAGGTCAAGGGCAACGTCTCTGGCGCAAGCACATACGCCGGCGGCCTTTTCGGCCAGGCGACAAAATCCGAAATCGCGTTCGTCAAGCACGAAGGCGATGTCATCGGCAAGAAAGACCAGGTCGGCGGCATCGTCGGACGCGGCGACACCGTCAGCTTTGACAACGTCACCACTCAGGGCAACGTCTCCGGCACGACAAACGTCGGCGGCATCGTCGGATACAGCGTCGGCACGTCCGCCATATCCGAGGTCAAGAACCTTGGCGGACAGATCACCGGCACCGGCAGCAATGTCGGCGGCATCGCTGGCATCACGAACGGCGCAACGCTCGAACTCGTGGACAACAAATCGAACGTCACCGGCGGCAACTATACCGGCGGCCTCGTCGGTCAGCTCAACAGCGGCGAAGTCACCAAAGTCACCAACGACGCCACCGTCAAGAGCACTGGCACTTGGGCTGCCGGCGGCATCGCCGGCTCCTCCACTGCCTCGATCACTGAAGCCACCAACAGCGGCAAAGTCGAAGGCTCAAGAGGGGTCGCGGGCATCGCTGGCTACCAGAACGGCGTGATCGCTCACGCACAAAACGATGCGGAAATCCATGCGGAAAACAACACCGGCAACTCGAGCGGCTATATCGGCGGCATCGTCGGGCAGCTCGTCGGCGGCTTCTCACATGACGACCTCACCAATAATGGCAACATCGTCGTGGATGGCACCACCAATTCGAACTATGTGGGCGGCGTCATCGGCATGGCCGACACGCCCGCAAGCGGCAAGACGGTCATCACGAACGCCAAGAATACCGGCGATGTCAGCACCAAGGGCGGCTGGTCTGGCGGCGTCTTCGGGCGGCTCGCTTATGCAGAAGCTCAGAACTGCGAAAATACCGGCAGCGTCTACGGCAGCTTCGAAATCGGCGGCATCGCAGGCCTCGGCTCCAGCGCCTCTTTCGACAACGTCAAGAACAGCGGAAAAGTCACGAACCTCTCCGGCTATACCGGCGGCATCGTCGGGCTCTACACGCATTACGCAGGCCTCCCCGAACGCGGGCTCGAACTCAAGCTCGAAAATGCTGAAAACTCCGGCGAAGTCACCGGCACCTACTATACAGGCGGCATCGTCGGCTATTATCAGCTCCGCCCCGAAGACGGCATCGCCAGCTTCAAAAACCTCAAGAATACCGGCAATGTCACCGGCACCGAATCAATCGGCGGCATGCTCGGACTCATGAAAAATAACGGCGTCTGCAACTTCGCAAACATCGAATCCTCCGCAAAGATCACTGGCTCCGCTTCATACGTCGGCGGCCTGATCGGTCGCATCTCACAGAATGACAACGACTGCGACGGAAACCCGTTTGACGGCTCCGGCGAACGCTCGACCGCGATCACGCTCGACCGCGCATTCTCTGCAGGCCCTGTCGAAGGCTCCTCCTATGTCGGCGGCATCGCGGGCTATGTCACCACCACTGCCAATAACCGCGAAATCCTCGAAAAAACACAGATCAAGTGCGAAAAAGTCCCCTCGACCTCGCGCTACAATTACACCTACAGCTATCACAACATTCAGAACACGATCGCTTTCTCCAACGTGTATGCGACTGGCGAAGTCAAGGGCGCTTCATACGTCGGCGGCCTCGTCGGCGATGTCGTCGGCAGCTCCGCCATCCCCTCTTACACCAACACGGCTTACAAATACGTCGAATACACGCAGTCCGATCCGTGCCACCTCGAATCGACAAGCACCCCGTTTGACGGCTCCGCCACGCGCGCCGGCAAATTCATCCTCGCAAACGCATTTGCTACCGGACAGGTCGTCCTGACCTCGTCAAACACCTCCGCTGGCGGCGCTTTCGGGTACATCGAACACACCAATTCGCTCGGTTCCGCCTACAATTATATCCTCAACAACATCTATGCCACAGGCACCGTCTCGACTTCCGGCGGCATCTTCATCGGAAACAACGCCGCAAACGTCGACTACCGCAACCTCTATTACTGGACCGAAGCCGGCCCCTCCACGTCTTCCGCAAGCGCGGATGTCGCCGGAATCACCGCATTCTCCTACGATAATGCGCACCCCATGGTCGGAGATGACAAGCTTCTCGACACGCTCAACAAGAACATCGAGACTTCCGAAAACGAAGAACTCAGCAGCGCCGTCAGCGCCAAATGGGTCGAAAAGCAGCAGCAGCTCGTCAATGGCGTCAAAGTCCAGCTCCCCATGCTCGACCTCACCAGCCAGCAGCAAATTCAGCCGGATAACGACTGAGCAATGCGCATCACTCGCTAAATCTTAAAAGCCGCCGCTTCAGGCGGCTTTTTTTCCCTATGCGCCGATGGCGCATACGGTGCGTCCAGCGGCGCGCCTATGCCTGCCGGCATATGCCGCGCCCGAAAACATTCAACTCGCGCGCTTCCTTTAATATATAAAATACCATTATTATAAATATATAAAATCACTCATAATTTTCTCCATTATGATAAATTTCAATTATTTATATCCATAACTATCATTGATGAAACCAAGCGACATGTACTCGTTCACGAAGCGCTCCCCCCACCAGCATAAACGCATTTAAAATAACTTGACGCATCAAAGCCACCGTCCCAATGGATATTTAGTGTGCGAAGCCAGTGAAAAACATTTGAACCCGCTAATACCAGCATCACTCTAACCATTAAATGATGCTCTTCTATTTCTAATCGCCTATTGCTACATTATCAAATTTATTCTAAACACATCTAAAAGCTGGGTAGTGTCCATAAAAGTTCGCAAAAACTGGAAACCCAGCATCAGCAAACGTTACCTCGCGTAATTTTGGAGAGCACTTGCCTCAATGTAAGCTCTCCCCGTGTTTTGCCAATCGTCAGTATACTCGATAACGTAGGTC